>DLKT01000021.1:0-21292 GCA_002477825.1 Caryophanales bacterium UBA7581
TCCTTATTTATTTCCACACTTTTCTCCTTTATTCATAAAATATATACAAAATCATTATACACGAATTTTGTAAAAATCAAAAAAGTATATAAATAATTTAAATAATGTATATATAGGGGAAGAGAACTTAGCCAAACGCATCCTTAAATAAAATAGTTAAAGTTACATTACTTTTAATGAAAAAAAGAAACAAAAAGGAATAATTAAATGCAAGAATATAAGTTTACATATTGACAAAAACAAAGAAAAAAGAAAAATTGTTTAGGTAAAGAAAAAGAAAAAAATATAAAAAGACTAGTTGGAAATGTTTACCAAACATTTTCTTTAAATGTCAAAAAAGTATATATTTAATGTCAATATAGGCTATGTGAAATGATAGCCCTTTCATTTAAAATGAAAGTAAAGATAGGAGAAGTGTGATATGGAAGCTGTTTTATCAAAATCGGACATTGAAACATTATCAAGAACGCCGGCCAAAAGAAAATGGTATTCAAAGATGGGCTTAGCCCTTTTTGTAATGGCGCTTCCGACTTTTATATATATTCTTATTTTCCACTATTTACCTTTAGGCGGCTTAGTGATTGCATTTAAAGATTATTCTTCTTTTAAAGGTATTTTTAATTCTCCATGGACAAGCATGGGAGGTTTTAAACACTTTGTGACCTTTATGAAACAGCCTAATTTCTGGTCCATTGTGAAAAACACATTAGTGTTATCGGTTGCGTCGATTATATTTAACTCGATTCTTCCTATTATTTATGCCCTAATTTTAAATGAAGTTCGTATTAAAAAAGTGAAACGTGTTATTCAAACCATCATGTATGCACCTTACTTTATTTCTGTTTCGGTTTTAGTAGGTATGTTATTTGCTTTCTTTAAAACCGATAGTGGTATCTTTACTCGTTTATTTGCGTTCTTTGGATTTAATGCCGCAAACTTGATGGAAAACCCTGATTACTTCTGTATGATTTACGTCGTTTCTGGTTTATGGCAGGGATTAGGCTGGTGGTCCATTGTTTATATGGGCTCGCTCGCTAACGTAGATCCTAACTTACACGACGCCGCAACGATTGATGGAGCAGGTAGATTTAGAAGAATTATTTATGTTAATCTTCCCCAAATTATCCCACTTGCAATTATCATGTTCATTATGTCTGTAGGTAATATTTTAAGCGTAGGTTTTGAAAAAGTATACTTGATGCAGTTAAGCACCAACCTTTCTTCTTCCGAAATCATCGCGACGTATGTTTATAACATTTCCTTCCCTAAAGGCTCTTCTGGGGTAGCGCAATTCTCGTATGCAACCGCAATTGGCTTATTTAATTCGGTAGTGAATATCATCATTTTGTGTATCGCAAACTTTGTTTCGAAAAAAGTTTCCGATAACTCACTATGGTAGAAAGGAGAAAGACATGAATATTACACGCACAAAAAGCGATAAAGTATTCGATATTGTGATTATCGTCATCGTATCTATTATTGCTTTATTATTCTTATTTCCTTTATTAAATGTTCTGGCTTCTTCTTTTTCTTCCCCGGATCAAATTGTTGCAGGTAACGTTGGCCTTTTTCCACAACAATTTACATTAAGCGGATATAAATACATTTTTAAAGAAGCAAAGATTTGGCGCGGCTTCTGGAATTCTGTGAAATATACCTTTATTGGAACGATTATTCAAGTATCCTGCCAAATGTTATGTGCTTATCCACTTTCTAGAAAAGATTTTAAAGGAAGAAAATTCTTAAACCTTTTCTTAGTACTCACGATGTTCTTATCAGGTGGTATGATTCCAACCTATTTGTTAATTAACCAACTCCATTTATATAACACGGTGTGGGCAATCATTCTTCCTGGTTGTATTTCCGTATTCAACATTATTGTTATTCGTACTTATATGGAATCATCGATTCCTAAGGAATTACAAGAAGCAGCAATGATTGATGGATGTGGAGATGTGAGAATCTTTACTCGCATTGTACTTCCATTATGTAGACCGATTATTGCCGTTATGATTCTATATGCGGTTGTCGGCTACTGGAATTCTTATTTTAACGCATTAATGTATGTACAAGATGTGAATTTGATGCCATTACAAAATGTTTTAAATAGTATCTTAATTTCTAACGAATCGTCATTAGGCTCTGGTACGGATGTCAATTTATCGGAGCAATTAAAATATGTCACGATTGTTGTTTCTTCATTACCGCTTTTAATCATTTATCCTTTCTTCCAAAAGTATTTCGAGAAAGGTGTTACGATTGGCGGAGTCAAAGGATAAGGAGGGAAAAATATGAAAAAAAGTACAGTTACTAGTTTACTTGTTTCTTTATTAACTTTAGGTGCACTTGTTGGGTGTGGAGGATCAGGAACAAGTTATGATCCAGACAACTTTTTACCTAACGGTACGGAAGATAATCCTTACCGTATCGTAAAAGAGCCAGTCACGATTAAAATCTTTGCCCCACATAGTGCAAGTAACCCCGAATATAGCGAACAAAGAATGTTCACTTATCTTTCCGAAATTACGGGATTAAATTTTGAATTTACCACACCGGATACTTCTTCTTATTCAGGAGCAAGAGCGAGTGTTTGGAATTCAAGTTCGACCATTCCTGATTTGTTCTTATTTAATAATTCTATTGCGGAATTAGTCAGTTATGCGGAAAATGGATACGATGCTTATGTCCCATTTAATGATGATAATTATTCTTATACAGTAGGCGGACAAAAGATTGAAGTAGGTAACTTAATTGATAACTATATGCCTAACTATAAAGCTGGATTAGAAAGCAACTTTGGCGTTGATCGTTCTAAAGAAGATGCCGTGAAAGTAGCGTCTTTAGATGATGGAACCATGTATTCTACTTTATCTGTTTCTGACGTAGCGCGTGATTTAACCTTTAAAATGTTTATTAACCAAAAATGGATTGATGAAATCAATAATGGTTATGGCGGATATAAAGGAAAGAAATTACCAAACGCTAACGAAATTAAAACGGCAGAAGAACTATTAAATATTTTAAGAGCGTTTAAAGAATTAGACGCAAATGGAAACGGTAATCCAAATGATGAAGTTCCTATCACTTCTAAATCATTAGAACACTTAAGAAATTTCATTTTAGCGAGTTATGGTTATGTTCAACCAGCCGCCGAAATTGAAAGCGACTATTCAAAATTTACTTATGTGCCTTATACCGAAGCGTATCGTAAATACTTACAATTTATGAACACTTTATGGAAAGAAGGCTTAATGGATAGCGATACATTCTCCAATAAAACCGATACGCAAATTGCCCAAAAAGGACAAGCCAATCGTTTAGGTTGCTTTATTGGCGCAGCGGCTTACTTAGTCGTTGGATATGACTATGAAAAAGATTATACCACTTTTGGACCATTAACTTCTTCTTACTATACAGGAACACCATTACAACTTGGTTTTGGCTATTTCCAAGCCGATGGAACTTCTATTCCTCAACATTCCGTTTATGTAAGAGAGGTTGCAAGACTTATCGATATTATGTATAGCGACTTAGGAAAACAATTAATTTCTTATGGCGTTGAAGGTGAAAACTGGACCTGGGATGATGACGCACATACTTCTTGGACCTTCCATGTTCCTGAAACTTGGACGGGTAACCAAGAGCAATACCGCGCGACAATCACACCTAACGTTAACAGTGCTTCGGCTTTATATTGGTCCAAAGACTTCGTTGAAAAAATGAATGATGATATCATTCGTGAATTAAATGAAATGTCACAAATTTATGTACCTTACTTAAAGAGACCGGAACCCGGTGAAATTAAGATGACCGGTGCTGAATATGACGCAATTAGTACCATCAAAGCGGCGCTTGATCCACAATTAACTTATTTAGAATCTTGCTATGTTCGTGGAGCAGAGAACTGTGATCCTTATGACGAGGCAAGCTGGAATAAATTTGTTAATGCTTTAAAAGGCTACCGTGCTGATGAACTTCTCGGTTACTATAACGCTGCTTTAGAACGCTACAAAGCAAAACAAGCTTAAGGAGAATAAGTTATGAAATCAACAAGAAAAAAAGCCTTATTTCTTCTTGCTTTAGCTTCCACAGCTTTAATGGCTTGTGGTCAGACGGAGACGCCATCGACGAGTGTTGAACCGACAACATCGGTAACACCAACAACGTCGGAACCATCTTCCAATACGACTCCCACGCCATCTACGTCAACACCAGAACCATCAACTTCGACAGTAGAGGGACCTGAAATGAATACAAGTGATGCTTTAAAACTTTTAAATGGTAGTCCGTATTCAAACCCAATGCGCTTTAAAGAAAATCTAGGATTATCTAATCCTTCTATGGTTGGTGTTGATAAAGAACGCTTTGAAAATGAATGGGTAGATGAAGTACCAGAAGAAGGAACCATTTATCTAGCGGAAGATTTAGGAATTACCGAAGATGCGATTAACAATTCGGGTACACTTTCACTTTTCTTAAATAGCATTAAAAATGTTGAAGGTAACAAAATCATTAAATTTAAAAGTGGAACTTATCCATTCTCCGCGAAAGTGGACACGGTAGGTATTGAAAATCTTTATTTAGTCGGCGAAGACAATACCAACTTTGTCTATTCAGGTTGGGGTACCTATTTTGATGCAAGAGCGGCGAAAAACATTCATATCATTAACATTAATTTCGATATGAAATATTCGCCTACCATTGCAGGTAAAATTAAACGTTTTACCGAGGGTAGTGGTTCTACTGTTGTTTATATTGATGTTCCTCAAGAATTCGACTTAACCCAAAGCCTTTACACCAATTGGGAAGGCAAATACGGTTCTTATATGGAATGCTATTTGGATGAAAATACAGGAAAGTATGTTCCGGATCGAAATGGCAACTTAGTGTATAATACCCCAACGGGAAGTACCAATACTGGATATAAAGGAATTCTAGGTGTTTCATATGATAACGCCAATAGAGAACTTGCGATTACCATTAATCAAAAATTTGTATGGGATACGTATAAAACGCCTGTTATAGGAAAAATGGTTTCCTTTGCTTATACCATGTATGACAATTTTGGCTTCTATTACCAAGATTGTGAAGAAGTTTATATGGAACACGTGAATGTTTATGTAGCAGGTGGTATGGGCCTTAGAGCAGACCGCGGTAAAAACTTCTATTTAAATCATGTAAGTTATGCACCGAAAGAAGGCTCAGCAAGAATTATGACTTGCACTGCGGATATCATTCACACCATTGGTGTCGAAGGTGATTTACAAATCACAAACTGTCGTTTGGCGGGTAGTCATGATGATGCATTAAACATTAAATCTTTTTATTTAAAGATTACAGATGTTAATGCAAGCGCTAGAGAAATCAGTGTTTCACAAACCCAAAATGAATGTCCAATCAATAATTACGAAGTGGGTGATACCATCGATGTATATGATACTGATGTTATGGGACTTGTTGACACCTTCAAAATTGTAGATGTAGTCAAACAAGGAACAAGCTTCACATTTACAGTTGATAAACGTCCATCCAAAAAGATCGTTGAAGGATTATGTGTGGGAAATGATACAAAATCCACGAGAATGAAACTCAATAATACGATTATTGAAAATAAAAGAAACCGGGGTATTTTGTTACAAACCCGTTATTCTGAAATTACCAATTGTACGTTCCAAAACGTTGTGATGGGACCAATCCAAGTTTTAGCGGTTAACGATACTTTTAGAGAAGCTATCGTACCGAAGAATATTCTCATCGCTAATAACAAATTTTTAAACAACATGGGCACAGACTTAGCTATCTTTGCCTATGGAAATGGAACTTCAGATTATACAAGTGGCACCATTCAAGGTGTTGAAGTGGAAAACAATTACTTCTATAACGGATCAGGTAATGCGATTTGGTTACTCGCAAATGGAGGTACCAAAGTTCATAACAATTTGATCCATTATACGAAAAAAGTCTCTTCATTATTGGTTAGAGTCGTTGGCTCAAGTGATGTCAATGTTTCTAATAACGTCTTCTACACAACGCTCGATATTACATTATCAAGCAATGTAGATTGTACGAACTATGTTGAAAAAGATAACGAAAAGAAAGGGGCATAGAAAATGAAAAAAAGATACGCAATTCCTTTGACGATTTCCATGTTATTTGTTCTTGGCGTCACTGCGTGTGGAAAAACCGACAAACCCACAACATCATCTACAACTGTGGTTGAAGAAGTACATGTAGAAACAGTCAATCTTACCGCTAGTGAATCGGCTTTGAAAGTTGGTGAAACTTTACAATTAAATGTAGAAGTTTTACCGGCAAATGCAACGAACAAAAAAGTAACTTATTCTTGCGATAATGAAAAAGCAGAAGTTTCTTCTTTAGGTGTAGTTACCGCTAAAGAAGTAGGAACTGTAACCATTACCGCTACAGCAGAAGATAATGGTGTAAAAGGAACACTGACGCTTCAAATTTTAGAAAATAATCCTTACTCCAACTTAGATATTAAGGATTATGCAGCAGCTTTAGAATCATCACCTTATAGTAATAGCCAATTAAGTGGAAAAGAAAAATATGGCTTATCAAATGGTGGTGCTGTTGGTGTAAATCAAGAATTAATCGTAGAAAAATACGCTACGATTGCCGATAGTGAAGTTGGTGCTGATAACATTATTTCAGTAGAAAGTATCGCTTTAAGTGATGTGAATGCTTATTTTACCGATGTGACTGAACTCAATAACTACTATAAAATTCAAACCGCCATTTATAAAGCTAAGGCTTTAAATGACGCAGGTAAAACCGCTAAAATCAAATTCCCAGGTGGTACCTTGAATGTAGAAGCTTATCTATCAGCTTCTGATAAGGCCTTTGTCCTTTCAGGATTAAATGGAACCTATTTTGAAGGAAATAATACGACCATTGCGATTGAAACCAAAGATCTCAACTGGAAAGGTTATTTAAATATTACAGATTGTAAGAATATCCATTTCAATGATATTAATTTCGACACTATTCTTCCTTCTAATTTAACAGGTAAAGTTGTTGACGGAAACGTTTATGATGATAACTATTTAACCTTAGAAGTTGATCCAGAATTTAATCCATTAATGGAAATTATTGAAACAAGAAGCAGTAAACCTCGTATGCGTTCCTGGGTGGAATTTAATCAAAACACCAAGACACCTTTAGATGGTGGTAACTTCTTAGTTGACGATTTTAGTTCTTATGAAATTACTAAGAGCGCTTCTAATGTCTACACTTTAAAAGTGAATTTCTCAACAGGTGGAAAAACTCGTCCAAGAAATGGCACTTTAGTCTCTGTTCAATTCTCTCAATATGACGCTGTCGGTATTAATATCGGTAGTGCAGAAAACATTTATTTAGAAAATGTGCAAATGTACCATGCTTCTGGTATGGGATTAGTGGCACAAACATCAACGAATTTATATGTGAACCGCTTTGCTTTAAAAATTAAAGAGGGTAGCAATTCATTAATGACAGCCACTGCAGATGCTATGCACTTTAACTTATTACATGGCAATGTACATATTACCAATTCTTTAATTGAATATTCTCATGATGATGCTTTAAACATCAAATATGGTTTCTGGTATAAATTAGTAGAAACAGGAACAGGTTCTGAACGTTGGATTAGTGTCAACAAAATTTCGGGTGGTATTAAAGAACCCGTCGTTGGTGACAAAGTTCAAATTTATGATGAACAAACCTTTGAAGGTCATAACCCAAGTGCAGGATATTACACCATTACAAGTGTAGAAACAACGCCAAGTGGTTATAAACTCGGTGTGAAAGAAAGATTATCTGGTGCCAGTGAATGGGGCTCTTGTCGAGTTACCTTTGTTTCTGACACTCCAGACTTTGTCTTCTCTAACAATATCGTAAGAAATAAAAGAAATCGTGGCGTATTAGTGCAAGTACCTAACGCAACGATTGAAAATAATGCCTTTATGTACGTTGGACATGGCTCCTTACAAATTGCTTCCGCAATGGATAAATTTAATGAAGCCACTTTAGCCCAAGGCACTACCGTTAAAAATAATAAATTTATCGGTAACTGTTATACCAAACCAGGTCCATTATACGGAGATATCTCTATCTTTGCGATTGCAAGTAATGGCTCTGTCGCTCCAAAAGGAACCATGCATGATATGCTCATTGAAAACAACTTTGTTTCAAGAAATGGTAATGCTGCTGTTTCCTTCCGTGGTGTTGGTGCTTCAACAGTAAAAGATA
This sequence comes from Caryophanales bacterium UBA7581, assembly GCA_002477825.1. Lineage (GTDB taxonomy): Bacteria > Bacillota_I > Bacilli_A > RFN20 > CAG-826 > CAG-826. The sequence goes on from DLKT01000021.1 coordinate 8,248, forward strand.
ACTTATTTAATGATACAAGTTATACCCAACCTTCTGGTGATGCGATGAATACCATTTTCCAACTCACCAATTGTACGAATGTTACCATTCAAGGAAACTATAGTAATTACACATTAGGTAATGGCTTAAGCGGATTAACCTTTGAAGGTACGACCGCTCCAAGTGATGTGACACAAATTGATAACGTGAACATCAAAGAACGTGAAAATGGCGAAGCAGGCCCAATCGTCCAAGTTGCCAAAACAACCAAGACGATTACTATTGACGGAAATCTTTCCGATTGGGATGATGCTAACGCCTTAGATATAGCTATCGATGGTGTATCCGATGCAGAAGGCACCGAACGTACACTCGCCGAACTCAGTGATCACTTTGGCATCAATAAGTTAAAGATGACATGGGATGATAAAGGAATTTACTTTGCATTCGATATCTTTGATAACCTTCTTGATGTAAGAACAGTGAATGATTTCTGGTTAGGTGACTGTGTAGAGTTATTCATGTCTACTGTCGTCGATTTACCAAGTGCCGATATGCAAATCTATAAAGATTATGAAGATGAAGGCGTCCTCCAAGTCGCGTTTGCACCAACTTGGTCAAGCAGCAACTATTTAGCAGTAGGAAGATCCAGATCAAAAACAGCTTACGCTCAAAACAGCAGTATGATTCAAACTTCATTCACGACATCATCTGATGGATATGTTGGCGAAGTCCTCATTCCATTCACCTATGCTCCTGAATTCAAAGCGAAGATTGATGCTGGTAAGCAAATTGATATGGCTATTGTCGTAGCTGATGCTGAAAGAACTAAGATGGGCATTAAACGTGTACAAGCAGGAAATATTCCTCACTTCGTTGAAGATTACAAGACGAAGACAGAAAGAATGCCTCAATATTTCTTCAATTAAAAGATGGATGCAAAATTTCTAAAAATTGATTTTTAAAAAGAAAGGAGAAAAACAATGAAAAAGAAATTTATGCCTATTTTCGTTGCAGTGACGATGTTAACCGCTGGTTTGGTAAGCTGTGGAAATAAACCAACTCCAACAACATCAAATAATCCTACAACGGGTGCCCCTACAACTACAGTGACACCAACAACATCAGATACTCCTGAACCATCGACTCCAGCGATTGTTCACGTTGAATCTGTATCAATCACAGCAGAAAAGACGACCTTATTTGTTGGGGATACAACAAAAACTACGGTTACTGTTTTACCAGAAAACGCTAACGACAAGAGTTACGGATTTTCTACAGAAGACGATAAAGTAGCCACTGTATCAGGAGATGGTACCATTACCGCTGTTGGTGCAGGAACAACCAACATTGTCGTTAAAACAAGCGATGGTGGAAAAGAAGCTAAAGTAGGAATTACTGTTAATGCGGCTTCCGCGCCAACCATTACTATGCCTGAACAAACAACTTTCACAGTTGCAGTAGGCGAAGCTCTTACTTTACCAACCATTACCGCTACCGATTATCGTGGTAATGATATTAGTAAAGATATGGAAATTGCCGATACTTTTGAAAAAGAAGCAGTCTCTAATGGTGTGTTTAATGCAAGAATTGCAGGAGAACATAAAATTAGTTATTACATCACTGATGATAATGGTGAAGATGAACAATTCCTTACCGTCAATGTTACTCCAGCTCATGAAGAAATATTTGATGTAGGTGAATATACGGATCCAGCCGCCCTTAAGACCTATGGTGTCTTTAAAGAAAACTTTGCAAATGGTAAAAGAAATAAATTAAGTATTGCAGATAGTCAAGGCGCTACTAAGATTGATGGTGGCGAAGACGCTATTAGCGGTAACTCATTAATTATTGATGCAGGTAAAACGGCTGGAAGTGCTTTATATGGTATCTTCATTAATGCTTTCAATGATTATTTCGATAGAGGCCGTTCAGCAACCTATAAGATTTCTTTTGATTATAAGATTTTATCCAATGCAAAAGGCTTAGGCGATTTCTATTGCTCAATTAGCTGGGATGGCTCTAATGGTATTAACAATAACTTTGTCAATACAAGTGCTGCTGTTGGAGAAGTCCAACACAAGGATATTACTTTTGCTGGAACCGTCGTTCCTGAAACTGGAAATGCATGGTTCTCCTTCTGGAAACTTAATTCTGGAGATGCTCGCATCGCAATTGATAACCTTATCTTTGAAGCCGTTGAAGAAACACAAGTTACTGAAGTTGTTCCAACTAGTGATCAATTATTAGCAGATGGTGGATTTACTTGGAACATGAAAGATAAAGGTGCTAAGATTTCTAGTGGTAAAGCAATGTTCGTTAAAGATGTAGAGAATGAAACATTAAAGGCAAAAATGCAAGGAAGCTCCTTATTTACCGACACCATTATGGAATTAACCGGCGCCGATGGCCACTTATTCTCTGGTTTAACCAAAGATAATTTAGTAGTTGGTAAAAAAGCCACTATTAAAATGAACTATGTTGCTGAAAATGAAAAGAATTTATTCTTCATCATGATGGGTGATGGGAATCAAAATGCTACATTACAGGACGCTAAAGCTACTGAGAATGAGGATGGTACTAAGACCTTATCTTGGACAGGAAATATTGAAAGTGGCTGGTATCAACTTAATATTTATGGACAAAACAACCCTCAATTCCATCTTTATATTGGTTCTATTGAAGTGAGTTTAACTGATGCGGATCCAATTCCAGAAGATACCACTCCAAAAGGATATAAAGTTGGACAAACTTGGACATATGATAGTCGTAAATTTGGTCTAGTTGACGATGGTACCCGTGCAGTAGCTAACTTTGATAATAATGAAGATGTTTTAAAAGAATCTGCTATGGGAACTAAACCTCAAAAAATCACTTTTAAAGCAGGAAATACTACAATTGAATGGGTACAAATGGGCCAAAATGTCATGGAAACTAGTATGACCTATAAGATTACATTGGACTATTATGTAACCGAATCAAATAATGGATCCTTTAGCTATAGAGCAGATAGCGACTTCCCATCATTTGGACCATCTACAGTGGGATATCATCATTCTGAAATAGACTATACAGCCAAAGCAAATGTTGATTTCTTTAGTTTCTATAGTTTACCAGATGGATTTGTTGGCACATTCTATGTCAATGCTGTTACTGTTGAATTAATTTCGCTTAACAAATAATTAGTTTTTAAATAGATAGAGTTGAGCGGGGCTCTCTCGCTCAACTCCTATCTTCTATAATTTTTAAAGGAAAATGAGTATGAAAAAGATTTTAAAAGATTTAAAAAGACGTATTTCTTTAAATAGAGACCGTTTATCTGATTCCATTTATCAATATACGGATGTTTTTACACAAGGTGGATCTTGGCCAGGTGATTTTGAAGGTCGAGATGTTTTAGCGTTGACTTCTTTATATCATGCTCTTGATGGTTATAAAGAAGAACAAGAAAATATTTTAGAACAATTAAAAAGTCTTTTCGATCATATTCCTTTACACACCAATGCTTATGGCTACTTTGGAGAACCATTTAATGGAGAATTTGTTGATGAACAACAAGTTTCCGGTAATTCGTGGTATTTACGTGGCCTAATTGAATATTATTACATTACTAAAGATGAAAAATATCTTCATCAAATACAATCAATCGTGAAGCAATTTTTAGTTCCGATTGCACCTTTCTATGATCATTATCCTACGGGCAAAAGAGAACGTGGCGGTGTTGGCGGTAAATTAGAAGGTTCATTTATTAATGGCTGGAAATTATCCACTGATGTTGGCTGTGCTTTCATTATGATGGATGGAATGACCAAAGCTTATGAAGTTACGCATGACGAAGATTTAAAAAAAGCAATTGAAAAGATTATTGAAAATTTCTTGACGATTGATTATGTCAATTTAGAATGTCAAACGCACGCTACATTATCTTGTGCAAGAGGCATTTTACGCTTTTATCAATTAACCAACAACGATAAGTATTTGAAAGATGTTGAACATATTTTCTCTGACTATTTAAAAGACGGAATGACATATGATTATTCTAACATTAACTGGTTTAAGAGAGAAGATACATGGACAGAACCATGTTGTATTGTAGATAGTTTGATTTTAACAAAAGAGTTATACCTCATAACAAATAAAAAAGAATATTTAGATTTATTTAATCGTATTTATACGAACTCAATTCGTACTTTCCAAAGAAATAATGGTGGAGCGGGATGCGCAACTTGTGCGATTCATTCCCATTATGATATGAAAATGTTCTTGTATGAAGCTTTCTTCTGCTGTACGATGCGCTTAGGGAATGGTTTAGGAAGTATTGCAGATTTTACTGTAGTAAAAAAAGATAACCATTACTTTATCCCATTTGCGTGTGCTGTCGATTATGAAGACGATGATGTTGCCTTTTTAGTCGATGCTGAGTTCTACGAAGGAAAAAGAATTCAAATAGAAGTAAAGAAAGCAAGTAATGCTGAACTCTTTATTCGTTTACCGGAAAATGCTAAAGTAGAAGGGTATCCAATAGAAAACGGATGGCTTCATCTTTCCTTAAATGAAAAAGGAAAAATGAATTTATTTGTTTCTTTACAAGTGAAAAAAGAGAATGGCCTTCATTTCTATGGCGATATGCTTTTAACGAGAAAAGATGAAGTTTTAGAGCCTCATTTCTTATTAGACAACCAAGTGTATTCTTATTTATATGATAGCTCATTATTTACGGAAGAAGAGTTAAAGGAAAAGATTCAATATGTTAAGTGAACATCAAATTCCAGTTTTTAAAAAAGCAAAACCAATTTATCCTCATCTATTAGAAAAAGAGATGAATGTCTCTCTTTTCTTCGTACAGGAAGTCAATATTCAAAAAGAAGGTTATCTTCAAATTACAGGAAATAACCTATATCGTATTTTTGATAATGGTCAGTTAATGGGTTATGGACCAGCGCGTGCAGCGCATGATTATTACCGCGTTGATCAATATACCCTTAAAGAAGGGAAGCACCGTATTGTTATTGAACATGTTTATTATCATTGTAATAACTTTTGTTCTACAAATACCGCACCTTTTTTAGAATGTGAAATTATAGAAGATGAACAAGTTTTAGCGTACACAGGTAATAAAGATGAATTTACTTGTTATAAAAATGAAAGCCGCTACCAAAAAGTAGTGCGTCTTTCTTATCAAAGAGCGTTTTCAGAATCTTATCATTTTTCCTTTGATTTAATGGACTTTTATACAGGAAAGAAAAATCCATTTTCATCCGTTTTAGCTGATGTTCTCGATGAAAAAGAACTTTTATCTCGTATTGTTGATTATCCAAAGTTTGAAGGTATAGCCTTTGAAAAAATGGAAGAGGGAATTTTTTCATATAATGAAAGTATCCAGCCTTATGATGATCGCTACATGCATTTAGAAAAACTAAAGATTTTTCCTATTGAATCATGGGAAGTTGATCCCAACGCTTATATTTCTCGTCTAGTGTATCAAGATGAAAAAGTAGAAGAATTAAAGGAGAATGCATTTTATACCTATCGGTTACCTTCTTCTAAAACAGGTTTTATTTCTTGGGAAATTGAAACTTTAGAAGATAGTGAATTCTACTTCTTGTTTGATGAGTTAGATTCCAGCAAAGGAAAAAAGAAACCGATAGAAATTCTTTTTTACCGTAATACAACGCATAACATTATTTCTTATGAATGCAAAAAAGGAACCCATCACCATATTACAATTGAACCTTATACGATGCAATTTTTACGTTTAGTGGTGAAAAAAGGGAGTATCCGTATTCATCAACTCAGCTTTATTCCTTATGAAAACCCTTTAGTTTCCGCTGTTACTTATCAATTTAGTAATTATAAAATTCAAAAAGTTGCAAATGCCGCGATTGACACTTTCCGGCAAAATGCAGTAGATATTTTAACCGATTGTCCTTCTAGAGAAAGAGCGGGATGGCTTTGTGACTCTTATTTTACAGGGAAGAGTGAATCTTTAATTTCTAAAGAAAATAAAGTGGAACATAATTTCTTAGAAAATTATGCTTTATTAGAACAATATCCTTATTTACCTAAGGGTATGGTGCCCATGTGTTATCCGGGTGATCATCCTGATGGCACCTTTATTCCTAACTGGTCATTATGGTATATTTTAGAACTCAAAGATTATTTATTAAGAACGCATGATGAAGATTTGGTCAAACAATCGCTAGCTAAGATTAAAGGATTACTTCATTATTTTGAAAAATTCGAAAATGAATTAGGCCTTTTAGAAAATTTAGAAAACTGGGTTTTTGTTGAATGGTCAAAAGCCAATGATGATGATTTTATTTGTGGCGTCAATTTTCCATCGAATATGCTCTATATGGGAGCGTTAGAAGCGGCTAGTGAATTATTACATGAACCAAGTTTAAAAATGAAGGCTAAACATATCAAAGAAATGATTGAAAAGTTTAGCTTTAATGGTGAATTCTATGTGGATAATATGATTCGAAATGAAAAGAATGAATTTGTTATTACGGACCATACAACAGAAACATGCCAATACTATGCTTTCTATTTCCATTTAGCAACTCCTAAAAATCACGAAGAATTGTTTAATAAAATGCGCTTAGAATTTGGACCAAAAAGGGATCATGAAAAAGTATATCCTCAAGTGTATAAATCAAATGTGTTTATCGGAGATTATCTTCGCTTAATGATTCTTCTTGAATACGGATATGTCGAAGAAGTATTAGAGGAGACCGTGGATTATTTCTATAACATGGCGATTATCACCGGCACCCTTTGGGAACACGATAGCACTTTTGCTAGCTTAAATCATGGCTTAACAAGCAGCATTTTCAATATCATTTGTGGCGCTTGCTTTGGCTTAATTCGTATCGATCATTCAAATAAAAAGATTTTCTTAAATATGAGATTTGCTAAAGAAAAAGCGACTTTACATATTCCTACGGATGATGGTGATATTTCCATCAGCAATGAAGGCGAAAAAGTCGAAATTAAAAAACCAAGCACGTATGAATGTATCTATTTAGATTCTGTGCAACTATAAAATTAAGTAGAACGTAGATGAAAGTCTACGTTTTTATATACTTGAGTAAAGAGAGCGATACCTATGCAATTTCAAAATTAAATGTGATAAAATGAAGAAGTAGAAGGGTAAGAACATGAAATTAGAATTTAATATTGAAAGATTACATCGTTTATTAAAAAGTTTTTATCAATTAACGGGGATCCGTATCGTTATTTTTGATATTCATCATCGAGAAATTGCTTCTTTTCCTCCTACCAACTGTGCCTTTTGTAAAAAAGTACAAGCGGAAAAGAAAGGCTATGAATGTTGTATGCATTCCAATGAAGTAGCCTTTGAGCATTGTTTAAAAACACAAGATTTATATACGTATGTTTGTCATGCAGGATTAATTGAATCCATGATTCATTTGCGCATTGATAATACGATTGTAGGTTTTATTATGTTTGGTCAAATCACCAATATTATGGATAAAGAAGAACGATATCAGAACTTAGTTTTAAAAAACAATTTTGAAGATTGGCTATTAAAAAAAGATGTAGATGATTTAGTCTATATTGATGATGAAAAACTACAAAGCGTTTCTACGATTCTATTAGCTTTAGCAAAATATGCAATTAGTGAAAAGATGGTATCCATTCAACAAGAAAAATTCTTAAATGATTTGAATGAATTTATCGATCAACATTTAGAAGATAGTGAGTTAAGCGCGAAAGAGATTGCCCATTTCTTCCATATGAGTAAAACGTGTTTTTATACAACGATGGATAAATATTGCAATATGGGAATTGCGCGTTATTTAAAAATGAAGCGCTTAGAAAAAGCAAAAGAACTATTAGAAAAAACGGATGATAGCTTATTGGATATTACATCTAAAGTTGGCTTTAGCGATTACAATTATTTCTGTCGTGTATTTAAAAAAGAAATGCATATGTCAGCAAGCGAATATAGAAAAAGTGTACGGACAAATTTACAGTAAGTCCGTACTTTTGTTTATATAAAACAAAAAAGTTTCTCTTTACAATATAAAGTATATAGGAGAATTATATTTATGAAGAAAAACACTTTTGCTTTATATTTTGGAAACCGTGGATTCATGCCTGCTGAACTCATCGCGGGAGCACGTGATGACATGGTAAAAGCAGTAACCGATGCTGGTTATGATTATATTATGATGGATAAAGACGCTACCCGTTATGGGGCAGTTGAAACCCGAGATGAAGGTCGTCTTTATCACGATTGGTTAGAATCCCATAAAGGAGAATTTGATGGTGTCATTTTATGTATGCCAATTTTTATTGATGAAAATGGGGCCATTACCGCATTAAGAGATGCCAATGTCCCAATTTTAATGCAAGCTTATCCCGATGAAATTGGAAAAATGGATTTTGCTCATCGTCGTGATGCTTTCTGTGGAAAGTTCTCGATTACCGATGTCTTTAGTCAATACCATGTTCCATTTACCGTTTTAAAACCACATGTTGTACATCCATTAAGCAAAGAATTTAGACAAAACTTAGATGATTTTGCTGCGATTTGTCGAGTGGTGAAAGGTATGAGAAGATTTACCATTGGTTGTATTGGCGCAAGAACCACGGCATTTAAAACCGTCCGTTTTGATGAAGTGGCCTTAGAAAAATATGGAATTACCGTAGAAAGTTTTGATCTTTCGGAATTATTCCATAAAGTGGATGAATTAAAAGATGACGATGTGAAAGTCGTAGCGAAAATGGCACGCTTAAAAGAATATAGTAATTTCTCATTAGTGCCTACTGATCGAATGATTACGTTAGCTAAAGTATCCTGCGCTATCGATCAATATATTGAAGAATATCATTTAGATGCTTTGACTTTACGTTGCTGGAATGAAATGGAAACGTATTACCGCGTATGCCCATGTGTTTTACTTTCTGAACTTAATGACCGCGGTATCGTTGCTTCTTGTGAAATCGATTTATGTAGCGCTATTACGATGCGCGCAATGAATTTAGCTAGTGGACAATCAACGGCTTGCTTAGACTGGAATAATAACTACGGAACCGACCCCAATAAGGTGATTTTATTTCACTGTGGTCCAGTTGCCCAATCTTTAATGACAGAAAAAGGCTTAGTAACTGAACACAAGATGTTTGCTAAATGCGATCCCGGTTCTGGTTGGGGTTGTAATGAAGGTAGAATTCGTGCCTTTGATATGACATTCTCTAACTGTAAAACTGAAGATGGTAAATTAACCATTTATGCTTCTGAAGCTAAATTCACCGGTGAGCCGATTGAAAATACTTATTTCGGTTGTGGTGGTGTGGCAGAAATCCCAGATTTACAAAATAAACTCATTCGTTTAGCGCGTGGGGGCTTTAAACATCATACCACTGTAGGTGTAGGCCACATGAAAGATATTTTAGTCGAAGCTTTCTCCACTTACTTACACTACGACGTAGTGGATATTGATCGTTAATTATGATTTACGCAGGTTTAGACATTGGCACAACGGGAAGTAAAATAACGATTTTTGATGACATTGAAAAGAAAGATCGTTTTTATGAAAATTATCCTTCTAAAAGAGATGCGAATGGTCATGAAATTGATGCCTCTATTATTTATGAGACCATTTTGCATTTAATTCAAAAATCAGTGCAGGCTTATCCTTCTTTATGTGCGATTGGTTTTACTTCGTTTGGTGAAACCTTTGTGATGCTCGATAAAGATGACCATATTCTTTTTCCATCTATGCTTTATACGGATCCTAGAGGAGAAGAAGAAGCAAAAGAGTTAGAAGAAAAAATAGGAAAAGAAAAATTAGGCCATATTGTGGGTCAAATTGGACAAGGTATGTTTTCTTTACCGAAACTTATGTTTATAAAAAAGCATCATCCGGAAATCTATCAAAAAGCCGATAAGGTGATGCTGATGGAAGATTATATTATTTATATGCTAACGGGAAAACGGCAAATTGATTATGCTTTAGCGAGCCGTACTTTAGCGTTTGATGTGAATACGCGTTCGTGGTCCAAAGAAATCTTTTTAGCCTCAGATATAGCTTCTTCTTTATTTTCTACTCCTGTTCCTATTGGAACGAGTGCAGGTAATATCAAAGAAGAATTAAAAAAACAATTAAAAATTACCCATCCTTTAGAAATTATTCATATCGCGCATGATCAAATCGCTAATGCGTTAGGAGCAGGAGTCTATGAAGAAGGCACTGCTGTAGATGGCTTAGGTACTTGTGAATGTGTAACAGTTACTTTTAAAGGTGTACCACAAAGCAACATACTTTATGAATACGGATATGGGGTTATTCCTTATGTAAGAGAAAATTATAATGTTTCTTATGCTTTAATTAGTACAGGAGGCGCTTTAATTGATTGGGTAATCCAAACGTATTTTAAAGATTTAAAAGATAAAGACGATTGCTTTTCTATTTTAAATTCAAAAATTAAAGAAGAGCCTACTTCTGTTCTAGTCTTGCCACATTTTGCGGGCGCTTCAACTCCTTATATGGACGCTCATGCAAAAGGAGCAATTATTAATTTAGATTTAAGCACAAGTCGTTATGAAATCTATCAAGCAACGCTAGAATCTTTATGTTATGAAATGAAATTATCATTAGACCTACTTGAAAAAGCGGGTATTCACATTCAAAAGATGTATGCTTCGGGTGGTGGATCTAAAAACGATACCTGGTTACAAATGAAAGCGAATATCTTTAATGTTCCAATTTATCAACTTGAAAGTATCGATACGGGAACTTTAGGGAGTGCTATTGTAGTAGGAACGGCTTTAAAACTCTTTCGTTCTTATGAAGAAGGCATGAAGAAATTGATTCGCGTAAAAAAAGTTTTTTATCCAGATGAAAAACAACATGAAGCGTATAGAAAAATTTATCAAACCTATCAGAAACTCTATGAAAGTATGAAAGGATTAAGAATATGAAACCATTCGATTATATTGGAAATGAATTTCAGCTCTATGGAAAAGAAGAATATGTGTTAACTAGTGGCCGTGCAAGTGGCGTGAAAATTTGGCATGTGAAAAACGGCAAAGGTTTAGAAATGTGCGTTAATTTAGATCGTGGCTTTGACATTGTTTCTTTAACCCATCATGGCGTAAATGTGAGTTATTTAACGCCGAATGGCTACGTTTCAAGTAAATACTATGATGATAAAGGGACAGGCTTTTTAAAGTCCTTTAGTGCAGGTTTTCTTACAACATGTGGGTTAACGCAAGCAGGAAGTCCTAATAATGACTTAGGGGAAGAGCTCCCTCTTCATGGAACCTATAGCCATATCCCTGTAAGCAATGCCCAATATATAGATGAAGAAAACGAATTAGTGATAAAAGGTGAAATCTTAGACGAAACTATTTTCTCTCATAAATTGAAATTAGTAAGAACTATTCGTATTTCAAAAGAAAAAAATAGTTTCTCTATTGAAGATGAAATCATCAATCGCGGAGATCAAGTTACACCTTTAGAAGTACTTTATCATATGAATATGGGTTATCCTTACTTAGATGAAGATTCCATTTTAAAAATTAATTCTATTCAAGTCGAAGGTAGAAATGAACATGCTTCTCAAGATATTGAAAACTGGATGCATATGCATGAACCTCAAGCGGGTTTTATAGAAAAATGTTATTACCATCATTTTGCAAATCAAGCAGAAGTACGTTTATTCCAACCTAAACTTAATAAAGGGATTGAAATTACCTTTGATTCTCATTCATTACCATTCTTAACTGAATGGAAAATGTTAGGTGTTCGTGATTATGTTCTTGGTTTAGAACCAGGAAATTGTACACCCGATGGAAGAAATGTTGGACGAGAAAAAGGTTGGTTAAAATTTATTAAACCAGAAGAAAAAATAACATATCATATTGATGTTCGTATGTTAGAAGATCAAAAAGATATGTAAGGAAAGGAAATAAAAAAAATATGTTAGTTAATTTAAATGAAGTTTTAAAATATGCAGAAGAGCATAATTGCGCAATTGGATCGTTTAATACACCTAATTTAGAAAACATGGTCGCGGTAATTTCTGCAGCTGAAGAATTAAATGTTCCTGTGATTATTATGCATGCCCAATGTCATGAACAAGATGCTCATCTTGATATCGTTGGACCGGTGATGCTTTTAATGGCAAAACGCGCTAAAGTACCTGTTTGTGTACACTTAGATCACTGTGAAGATTTGGATTATTTAAAAAGAGCGATTGATTTAGGTTTTACCTCCGTTATGTTAGATGCTTCAAGTAAACCTTATGATGAAAATGTAAGAATGACCAAAGAAGCCGTCCGTTTAGCGCATGCTAAAAATGTATCCGTTGAAGCGGAAATTGGTGTCTTAGGAGGAAGAGAAGCAGGAGACCAAAAACCATTAACCAAAGAAGAAATGTACACGGATCCAGACTTAGCTAAACGCTTTGTCGAAGATACCCATATTGACGCTTTAGCGTGTTCTTTCGGAACGGCACATGGTATTTACAAAGTAAAACCAGAACTTGATTTTGAAAGAATTAAAAAGATTAAAGCATTATGTAACTTACCTCTTGTTATGCATGGCGGTTCTGGTGTTTCTAGCGAAGATTATGTAAAAGCGATTCAATGCGGTGTAAGAAAGATTAATTATTATTCTTATATGGCCCGTGAAGGCGTATACGCTGCTAGAGAAATTGCTCAAAAAGACATTACTTTCTATCATGAGATTGCTACTTACGCAACCGAAAAGATGAAACAAGACGTTTTAAGAGCCATGCATATTTTCTATAATAAATAAAGAAAAGAACATAGTCGAGATAAAACTTGGCTATGTTTTTTGTTTGGTCTTCTATTTACTTAGCACTACTTACATAAAAAATATTGTTCATTAATTACATAATCTGCTAATTAATAGATATGCTAATTATTTAGCGTTTTTTAAAAAAATAGGAAATAAAAATAAAACATGATATAATAAAAATAATCCTTATTTGCACAGAGGACCTAGAAAGAAGTATAATTGTTGCAGGTTTGAAAGGACCAACAAGTTTTATTTAAGCAAGTAACAAT
>DLKT01000021.1:21351-28567 GCA_002477825.1 Caryophanales bacterium UBA7581
ATTGTTACTTGCTTAAATAAAGAGTAAATCGCCAAATGAAAAAGAAACCATATTATGTGTCTAGAAAAAAGACACCATGGAGTGATAAAACAAATATCACTCCTTTAGAAGCGTTTATAAACAACGTTTATTTTTCTCATTACAATTTAAAGCACCCAAAAATAGTAGACTCATTAGATTCTATAATGTTTAGTAATTTTCATCCGATTTCTTGCCCTTATTGTGGATCAATTGAATTTATAAAGAAGGGTTTAAGTCGAGATAAAAAGCAAAGATACTCTTGTAAAGAATGTCAAAAAAGATTCACTTTTTCTACAGGAACATTAATGGACCATCATAAAATTCCATTATCTGAATGGATTGAATTTTTACTGAATATTTTTAGTAGCTTAAATCATACTTCAAAAAACAATAAAAACAGTCCTACAACTACAAAATATTGTTTAAAAAAAGTGTTTATTGCTTTAGAAGATTATCAACAAGATATTCTCTTAAAAGGAAATGTTTATATTGATGAAACTTACTATAAAGTAGTTCAAAGTAAACTAGAAAAGAAAGCAAATGGGAAAGAATATGCGGCCTTTCTAGAAATCAAATATGTATAGGTGTTGGTTATGATGGCATTCATACATATGCATTTATTGAGGGTAAAGGAAAAACAAATACGAATAAAACGAACGTATGTTTTTTAAAACATATTCAAGAAGGTTCACATTTAATTCATGATAAAGAAAGAGGCCATTATGAATTAGTAGAACAATTAAACCTGACTTCAGAAAGCTATGATGCGATTCAACTACGAAATGTAGAAGACATAAATAATCCACTAGATCCAATCAATCATCAAATTGATTTATTACAAAAGTTTTTAAAGTCACATGCAGGGTTTGATCGAGAAGAATTGCAAGATTATTTGAATCTATTTTGCTTCATAATGAATGAAGGTAATGATCCTTTAGAAAAGGTAAAAAAGATGTTACTGCTCTTAATTAAAAAGCAAGAAAGGATAAAATATCGAGAGTATTTTAAAAAATCAAAATAATTCAATTGATTTTAGGTCCTCTGTGCAAATAAGGATTTAATAAAAAATATTAGAGGGAGAGAAAATGACGTATATAAATTTAAATGGTACAATATTTCCGGTTAAAACAAAATCAAAAAATTCAATATTTTTTTATAAATTACTAATAAATTTTAGTTTCAATGACAGAGTAGTTGATGAACGGAGAGGATTTTTATATTATGATAATCAGAATAACACATGGGTTTTTTGTGGCTTGTCTCAGAATGGATTTAATCAATCTACAAATACTAAAAATTTAATATTGCTTTTAGAATCGCCACATATAAATGAATTCGATTCTGCAGGGAATCCATTGAGACCCGCAAATGGAATAACAGGAACAAAAATAAATCAGTTGCTTGCTCAAAAAGTAAGTGGAATTAATTTAAATCAATCAACAGTTTATTGTGTTTGGCTAGTTAACGCCATTCAATATCAAACATCTGCCTATATACAATTGAATGGACGCTACGATTATGAAGGAGCATGGCGAACTGTAAGAAATGCAATCTTTAGAACCTTGTGGAGTAGGCAAACAATTCGAGATGATTTATATCAAAGAATATTTTCGATTAACCCTGATTTCATAATTAATTGTGTGACTGGAGGATATCACATAGGCTTAAATGGCTTGGTGCAATCTCTAATATCAACAATAAAAGGTGTACCAAATTATTACCTTCCCCATCCATCTAGTTGGTAAGAAGTTAGATACGAATTTAGAGTTCAAGATATTAGATTCTTAGAAAATTAAAAACGGTTTATAAAAGATTTTAGAAAATAATACAAATTAATATATTATGCAAAAGCTGTAGGCTTTCTCTTCATATTTAATACACATCGAAATTCAAAGTTTACAGTGACAAATAGAAGGACATTTACAGAGACAAAAGAATCTTACTTTTATAATATTAAACTAAAGGACTTCCCAATACCCATTTTTATTTGCGCCAACCCTTTTAACTTTGCCTTCTTTTACTAAAGAAGATAACTCGCGGAAAATGGTAGAAGTAGATTTATTAAAAACAATCGCTAATTCATTTCGTGTTGCATGAGGATGTTCTTTTAAATACTCGAGAAGAGAACCTCCACCTCCTGAAGATGAAGGCCCTTTTTCTTTTGGTAGATAAAAAGGAATATTAACACGAAGAAAATGAGTGGAGAATCTAAATATTTCTTTAGGATAATATTTTAACACTCTTCTAATTCCTGTTCCTAAACGTTCAGCATAGCCTAAATCTCTAAAAATACGAATCATTTCTGGATTTTGAGGAAGAGAATAACCACTTAAAAAATCTTCTTTACTAAATCCAGAAGGTAGTCCACCGAATGAAGATATTTCAAAACGATTGGAGAATTCTTCAAAAGTAGGAAGACCTTGACTACGATAATCATTGTGCACAATAGCGTTGATAACGATTTCTCTTAAGGCAATGGTATTGAATTTCGGTGTATCTTTTCTTTGCTTTCCAGTGATTTCTGTATAAGTTGTATTTTTAGATTGTAGTAAATCAAGAAGCTCAATCGTGGTTTTTAATATGGATTGTTGCGTAAAAGTTTTTTGCTCCACTAAATCAAAAACATCATCGCTTTGATATCTTGCATATTGAAATATGAGGTTATTTTGATCGGACATTAAAAAAGCTAGATAGTTAAATTGTTCATCATGATTATAGAATTCAAGTTGCTTTAAAAGATTATCAGATATTTCATATCCTTTTTTCTTATATTGTTCCAATAAATAATCAAAAGTCAGTTGAGAATAAGGAGAAGGAATGCTAATGAGTGTTCTTCGTTCTCTTTTTTGAAACAATTGAAGAATCATATCTTCACTCATTTTTTCAGTAGCGGTACCAATACGGAAATAACAACCTTCTGGGCACATACCATATTTTTTAATATAGTAAGGCTTTTGATTTCCACTAGAAATGACAATTTGTAAATAATGTAAATCGTTTTCATTTAAAGTTATGATTTCAAATAATCCGAGAGTAGAAGGAGATATATTGTTTTTAATTCGATCTTTAATTTCTAATTCAATTTGATCAATATTTTCAACACCACATATTTTTCCTTCATTATTAATTCCAATGAAAATGGATCCACCGTGTGATGAATTTAGAAAAGCAACAAAAAATTTTTCAAAATTTTCATCTAATTGTTTTTGAAATATATTGAGCTCGGTTTCAATCATATCTTTCACCTCAATTTTATTGTATCATGATGCGATAAATAAAGCGATGAATGATACAATAATTGACACAATAAAAAAGTGCCCTTTCGAGCACGTTAGTGAGTTATTCAATTATTTACCAGAAATTGCAATGGAACGAACATAAACGCTTGGGCAAGTAATGGAAGAAAGTTGAGTTTCTACATTATTTGCAATGTCCTTTACGTTCTTCATAATTTCAAATAAGTTACCAGCAATAGTAATTAAGTTAATAGGTTCAGCGATTTTACCATTACGAATCATGAAACCTGCTGCTTGTAAAGAGAAGTTACCAGATTGCATATTCATACCCGCATGTAATCCTTGAACGTCATTAATATAGACGCCTTCTTCAATACTAGAAAGCATTTCTTCTTCGCTATGCTTACCTGGTTTTAAATAAACATTGCATAAAGAAATTCCGACTTTACCTTTTGCTCCGGCTTTATAACCATTTCCAGTTGGGGCAACACCCATTTGGTGAGCAGTGGATAAGTTATGTAAATAAGTTTTTAATACACCTTTTTCCACAATGGTTTTAGAAGAAGTAGCAACACCTTCATCATCAAAATATCTAAAGAAGACATTTCGCATTAAAGGATCTTCAATAATCGTAACTTTTTTACTAGCTACTAAATCACCTAATTTATTTTCTAAACTAGAGGAGTGCTTTAATACTTCTTCCGCGTTAGCGCTCGATAAGAAACAGCTCATTAAGCTAGCAAAAACTTTAGGAGAGAATACACAAGGGTAATCTTTACTTATCGCCGGAGCGCCACCGAGTTTACTTAAAGCATTTTCGGCAGATTTTTTCACTAAATCATCTACATCAATCATTGTTGGGTCATTACCAAAGACGATTTTATATCCAGTTTTCACTTCGTCATTTTCTTTGGCTACGGCTTCCGCATAAATCATGAAATCATTGGATTTATGCTTTAATTCTAAGCCATAAGAGTTGATTAAAGTAACTTCTGATATGCTTTCTTCATAAGAAACACCACCGACTTCAACAATACGCGTATCATAAGCACGAAGTTTGGTTTCAATTTCATGAAGCATTTGAATCTTTTCTTCTGTAGACATTTTTTCCATGTTAGGAGAGAAGACTTTCTTCTTTTTATAAAGAGAAGATCCTTCAAAAATATAAGCAGCTTCTGAAGAAGAAATCGCTTTTGCGTTTTCTTTAACTTGTTCCGCTAAATATAACGGAGTGGTGTTATCGTTTAATTCACTATATGCATAACCCATTTTACCTTGGTAGATACCACGAGCGGCAATAATGGTGACATCAGCCACGGTATAGCTAGAAATTTCTTGATGGAATAATTCAATACCTAAACGATAACTTCTAGAAACATATAATTCAAAGGATTCTAAGCCAATCTTTTTGGCTTCATCCATAAATTTTTGATAATTCATTATTGTTTACCTCCTCTTCCACCAACGGTAATATCTTGGACACGAATGGTAGGTTGACCGACATCAACAGGAATGGAACCAGAGGCGGAACCACACATACCTTGGGCTCTTTCTAAATCGTTACCAATACGGTCAATTTTCATTAAAATATCGGCACCATTACCAATTAATGTTGCGCCTTTTACGGGACGAGTTACTTTACCATGTTCAATTAAATAACCTTCCGTTACCGCAAAGTTAAAGTCACCGGTCGTAGGATTAACAGAACCGCCACCTAATGATTTAGCGTATAAACCATATTCGGTTTCGGCAATGATTTCTTCTGGAGTTTCTTTTCCAGGAAGAAGGAAAGTGTTGGACATACGGGAAGTGGGTTCAAATTGATAAGATTCTCTTCTTGTCGCACCATTACCTTCCATATGCATTCTTCTACCATTAAAGGAGTCGATTAAATAATTCTTTAAAATACCATTTTCAATTAAAACCGTGCGATGAGTTGGAATACCTTCATCATCGATATTACCAGATCCCCAACCACCTTCGATAGTGCCATCATCAACCGCGTTAACAATATCAGAGGCAATCTTTTGTCCGAGTTTATTAGAGAAAATAGAGAGTTCTTTACTAACAGAAGTGGCTTCTAAGCCATGACCACAAGCTTCGTGGAAAATTACACCACCAAAGCCATTACCAATTACGACGGTCATTTTTCCGCTTGGACATTCTTCGGCATGTAACATGGTAAGAGCGGTCTTTGCAGTTTCAACCGCTAAAGCTTTGACATCAATATCATCTTTAAAGAATTCTAAACCTTTTTGGGCACCGGGACCGACATAAGAAGTTTCAATCACTCCATTTTCGGAAGCAACAGCAAGAATGGCAATTCTTCCTCTTGATCTTTCATCGTGGAATTCTTTTCCGTTTGAATTAAAGATGGTTACTTTTTTCGTGTTATCTAAAAGCGTCACTCTAGTTCTCACGATACGAGAATCATAACTAGAACAGGCATCATTCGCTTCTTTCATTAAAGCAATTTTTTCTTCTTTAGAAACATCGCTTAAAGGAATTTTAGGTTGGTGATGCTTTTTTACCCGTACTTTTTCAATACGGCTTACCGTTAAAATCGGTTCACCTGTATAGGAAGCCGCTAAAGTGTGGGCTAATTTTTTAAGTCCTTTTAAAGAGACATCATTGGTATAACCATAAACGCTTTGTAATCCTTTTAATAAACGGATACCAGCGCCAAAAGAAATACCCGAATTAATTGTTTTTACTTCTCCATTGTCCATTTCAATGGTATTGGTGTTGGTTTCTTCAATATAAATTTCGGCAAAATCAGCACCTGTAGAAAGCCCTTCATTTAATACTTTGAGGGCAAGTGATTTGGATATCATAAATGGAACCTCCTTTTTATTTTGAATTTCTTTTTTATTATATCACGGCGATAAAAAGAGAACGAGAGAAAAAGAAGGAAAAATCTTCTTTTTTATCT
This sequence comes from Caryophanales bacterium UBA7581, assembly GCA_002477825.1. Taxonomy (GTDB): domain Bacteria; phylum Bacillota_I; class Bacilli_A; order RFN20; family CAG-826; genus CAG-826. Next base: position 27,541 of record DLKT01000021.1, read on the forward strand.
CCTATAAAGGAACATGATTTGTGTAATAGATTTTATCGAAAATTGACGCGCTTCTTGATATAATGAAAAAAAGGTAAGGTAAGCGTATGGATACAAAAGAAATGATAGATGCCCTTCGAGAAGATTTTAAAAAGCATCTTCCTATGAGTGACGAAGAAATGAAATATATCACCTTAAGAAGTGATAAAAAAGGGAAATTAAGAGCCCTTTTTACAAAAGACTATTGGAAGAGAAGTACTTTAGTTTTAGAAGGAAGAATCGCTTATGGTTACGCCTTTAAATCTTATCAATTCGATATGAAAGATCCTACCAATGCTTTTCCTATTTGGGTTTTATTATCTCCATCCTCTTACTTTGATGAACATCCAGAAGAATACGCTAAAATTGCAACCTCTTTATGGGAATTCCAAACCAAAAAAGTGAAAACAAGAAAAGAAAAAGAATTAAAGCGAATTCTTTTAGGTGAATTAAGTGAGCCGAAATACGTTGAACTTCCTAAAGAATTAACAGACAATCATTTTGTTTATTTATGTTCTTGTTATGTTTATGAAAGTCATATTTCTTCTTTTCATTTAGGCTTTTTACCGGTTTTATATGCGCAAGAAAAAAGTAAAGAAATCTTACTTTTACCGATGAAATACTGGAATGAAACATTTTTATCTTTTTATAAGGAGATGAAAAACTTATGATTCGTTTAGAAAATGTTACCAAAATCTATGCTTCTAAAGCGCAGTCATGTTTAGCTTTAGATCACATTTCTTTGACTTTACCGAATCAGGGATTTGTGGCTATATTAGGACCTTCTGGGTGTGGAAAAACCACACTTTTAAATTTATTAGGTGGTTTAGATCATCCTTCTGAAGGCACTATTTTTGTTGATGGGAAAAGTATGAGCGAATGGGATGAAAAAGCGCTAGATAGTTATCGTAATCAACAAGTTGGCTTTGTTTTTCAAAATTATTATTTGATTCCTCATCTTTCGGTTTATGAAAATATTGCTCTATCGTTAGAAATGTCTAAAGATAAC
>DLKT01000021.1:28675-31987 GCA_002477825.1 Caryophanales bacterium UBA7581
GTTATCCGGTGGACAAATGCAACGCGTTAGTATTGCGCGCGCTTTAGTGCATCAACCGACCATCATTTTAGCGGATGAACCAACGGGTGCGTTAGATTCAAAAAACGCCGAACAAGTTTTACATATTTTAAAAAATATTTCTAAAAAATACTTAGTCGTTATGGTAACGCATAATGAACAGGTTGCAGAAATTTACGCGGATCGAGTGATTGAACTTTTTGATGGAAAAATTGTAAAAGATTCAGGAAATCAAATGGAAATTCTAAAAGAAGAACCGCAACCTTTAAAACCAGTAAAAATTCCCTTCAAAACTTCCTTTAAATGGGCATTTAAAAATTTATGGAATAAAAAATTACGAAGTGCATTAACCATTATTGCGGGAAGTATCGGTGTAATGGGCATGGGACTTATTTTATCTATGCAAGCTGGGGTAAGAGAATATATTGTGAATGCGCAAGAAGCATCTTTAGGAAAATATCCGGTGATGGTGACTTCTTATTTAAGAACCTCTTCGGAAAGTCATAAAGACGAATTAGAAGAATATCCAGATACCGATTATGTTATCGTAGAAAAAGGCGATATTTTAACACAAGAACACGTTAATCATATGCCGGATGATTTTGTAACGTATATGGCGAATATGGATGAAAGTTATTATATGGTGCAAGATAGTAATTCTTATTTACAATTTCCTTTACTAACGAAAAATGGTGATGATTATGAATTAGTGTCTTCTTATTATTTTAAAAAGAGTGTATCCAATACGGAATTTGCAAATGAGCAATATGATGTTTTATTAGGCAAAATGCCAGAAGGTATTAATGAACTGGCTTTAGTTGTAGATAAATACAATCGAATTGACGCGACTTTATTAGAAAGTTTAGGTTTTAATTCCGATGATAATCAAATTTCTTTTTCTTATTTACTCAATGAAAAAGAATATCGTTATATTCCAAATGATGAATATTATGTGATTCCTGATGGAGAGGATCATTATTATGCCTATGGCACGAATTATTATGAAACACTTTATCAAAGTGAAAATGCAGTATCATTAAAAATTGTAGGTATATTAAGAGAAAACCGTGATATCAAAACACCTCTTTTTGATACAGGACTTTTATATACACCTGCTTTTAATGACTTTGCCAAAGCGAATGCAAAGCAAAGTAAAATTGCAAAAGATCAAGAAGCCTATGGCGTTGATAAAGACGTTTTTACGGGAAAACCATTTTCTGAAATACAAACGGGCAGTTATTCGTATTCTACGCAGTATCAATTAGAAAGAAGAATGTTTTCTTTAGGCGTTGAAGAACAAATCACACAATTTTATTATTATACTTCTACCTTTGAGCAACGGTTACAAATCGTTGATTATATCAAAGCGTTTAAAATAGAAAAAGATGCACCCATTATTGTGCGTTCTTATGACTATATTGAGCTTGTAACCAATGAATTTTCTATGTTAGTCAGCCTATTTAGCAACATTCTGCTCGTGTTTACAAGTATTTCTATGGGCGTAAGTGGCCTTTTAATTGGCATATTAATGTATATTTCAGTCTTAGAAAGAAATAAAGAAATTGGCCTATTAAGAAGTATGGGCGCACGGAAAAAAGATGTGGCAATGATGTTTATGATGGAAGCGACCGCTATTGGGATTTTATCAGGCGTGGTTGGAAGTTTACTCGCTATTATACTCAATCGACCCGTCAGTGGCGTAACGAAACTCATGTTAGCCCAGTATTCTGCTTCTATGCTAGATCAAACTTCGGTCCATCTTGAACATTTCCGTTTATGGTGTATACCTATTATGATTTTAGCCAGTGTAATTGTTACTTTAATTGCTGGTTTAATTCCCGCTTTAAAAGCGGCAAAAAAAGAGCCGGCAAGCAGTTTAAAAAGTGATATATAAACTGATATAGTGCAAATGAAAAAAAGTATAAGCATTTCTCGTGAAAAAAATTGTTTTTTGTGTAACAATATAAATAGAAATTTATATTGGAGGTATTACTTATGGCAAATCGTATTGTTTTAAATGAAACCAGTTATCATGGTAAAGGCGCAATTCAAGAAATTGCAAATGAAGTAAAGAATAGAGGCTTTAAAAAATGCTTAGTCTGTTCTGATCCAGATTTACTTCGTTTTGGCGTTACGAAGAAAGTATTAGATGTCTTAGAAAACGCTCATATCGAATATGAAATTTTTAGTCACATTAAAGCTAACCCAACCATTGAAAATGTTCAATTAGGCGTGGAAGCTTTCAAAAACGCAAATGCTGATTGCATCATCGCTATTGGCGGTGGAAGTGCTATGGATACAGCGAAAGCAATTGGTATTATTATTAAAAACCCAGAATTCTTTGATGTCGTGTCCTTAGAAGGTGTCGCACCAACAAAGAATAAATGCGTACCTATCATCGCTGTTCCAACCACTGCAGGTACCGCAGCTGAAGTTACTATCAACTATGTAATTACTGATACAAAGAAAAATCGTAAAATGGTTTGTGTAGACGTTCATGATATTCCAGTCGTGGCCGTCGTTGATCCAGATATGATGTCTTCAATGCCAAAAGGATTAACCGCTGCTACTGGTATGGATGCTTTAACCCACGCTATTGAAGGTTATATTACTAAAGCCGCTTGGGAAATGACCGATATGTTCCATTTAAAGGCAATTGAAATTATTTCTCATAGTTTAAGAGACGCTGTTAAAAACACACCAGAAGGTAGAGAAGAAATGGCTTTAGGCCAATATATCGCTGGTATGGGCTTCTCCAATGTTGGCTTAGGTATCGTTCACTCCATGGCTCACCCATTAGGCGCTTTATATGATACCCCACATGGTGTGGCAAACGCTATCATCTTACCAACCGTTATGGCTTATAACGCACCAGCAACAGGTGAAAAATATCGTAATATTGCTAAAGCAATGGGCGTAGAAAATGTTGATCAAATGACTTTAGAAGAAGCACGTAAAGCTGCTATCGATGCGGTCCGTCAACTTTCTATCGATGTCGGTATTCCAACTGATTTAAAGAACATTGTAAAGAGAGAAGATTTAGACTTCTTAGCTGAATCTGCTTATGCCGATGCTTGTAGACCAGGCAACCCACGTGATACTTCGGTTGCGGAAATCAAAGCCTTATACGAAAGCTTACTTTAATTTGCTATCCCCCGTGCAATTAAAGTTCGCATATAGGAAATCCACTGATTCACTTCGGTGGATTTTTTTTGTATGAGAAGGAGAGAAACGACTTCGAGAGAAAACTCCCAGATAGTCTGGGAGTTCAGAGAAACTTATAGTTTTGGACAA
>DLKT01000041.1 GCA_002477825.1 Caryophanales bacterium UBA7581
CCTCGAAGGTTACCTTCTGTTCCATTTACTTTGCTAATTAACATTTGTTTTCAAATGACCATTTTTTCATGGCGTTTTCTTTATATTTTATATAAAGTATGCTATAATTTTTTAGTTATAAAGGAGAGGATTTAAAAATGGCAAATTGGTACAAACTTGATAACGCTGCCAAAATATTTCCTTTTATATTTTCGAAAAAGGATACAAACTCCTTTCGTCTTTCTTGCGTCTTTTATGAAGATATTGTTGTTGAAAACCTTGAACCAGCTTTAAAAAAGGCGCTTCATCGTTTTCCAACATTTTGTGTAAAATTACGGCGCGGTATTTTCTGGAATTATTTTGATCACAATAACGCTAAACCTTTAATAAAAGAAGAAAATCCTACTTTTGGCTTTTCTATTCATCCTCGGAAAAATAATGGTTATATGTTTACTTTATCCTATTATCAAAAACGTTTGATTTTAGAAGTATTCCATTCTTTAAGTGATGGAACGGGCGCTTTAGAATTCTTTAAATGCATCTGTTATTATTACTTATTAGAATGCGGAAAAACGATTGAAAATCATGGTGAAGTTCGTAGTGAAGAGTATGAGAAATTAGCGTCTGAACAAGTCGATTGCTTTAACTGGAACTATGATAAGAATGTAAAACCTTATCCTAGCGAACCGAAAGCCTATCGCTTTAAAGGTCATTTATATCCTGATTATTTTACAGGAATTGTACATTTATCTATGCCAGTTCAAGAAATATTAGACGTTGCCCATCGCTATAACGCTACATTAACGGAATATATTTCAGGCGTAATTTTAAAAGGAATTTACGACTTATATTATTCTAGAGATCATAAAGCCAAAAAACGTCCCGTTGCTTTATTTTTACCAGTAAATGCTCGGAAATATTTTGATTCTCAATCCATGCGTAATTTCGTTTTATATGTTCGTATTCATACGAGCTATAAAGAAGGCGAAATTACTTTAAAAAACATGATAGAACTTGTAAAAAATACGATGAAAGAGGAGTTAACAAAAGAAAAACTCACTTCGCGTATTGTTTCCAATGTCCGCTTTGAAAAATATTTTATCGTAAGAATTTTACCTTTATTTTTAAAAACCATCGCGATGAAAATTGGTTATCAAATTGCGGGTGAAGATGCGAACACTATGAGTTTTTCTAACTTAGGCAAAGTCAATCTTCCTCCCGATATGGAAGCCTATATTTCTCGCTTTGAATTTATGATTGCGGCTTCGAATGCCCTACCTTATAACATGGGCGGCATTACCTTTAAAAATCAATTCGTTTTAAGTTTTACAACGCGATATATGGAACGTTACTTCATTCGTTATATTACGGATCAATTGGTCCAAGAAGGTGTCCATATCGAAGTTGAAACCAATGATTTGGAGGTGGAGTAATATGAAACATTGTCCACACTGCAATATTGATGTGAATACGGAAAGAAAAACTTGTCCGCTATGCTTCCATCTTTTAGAAGAGGAAGAAAAGCCCTCTTTTTATCAGCCTTATCATCCTTATGAACGGCCACCCCGTTCACAAGAAATTTTTATGCGAATTGTTTTATATCTTGTGATTGTGGCGATTATTAGTTCCACTGTTGTTAATTTAGCAACGTTAGGGCAAACAACAGGCGTGAAATGGTGGAGTCTCATGGTTGACGTCTCTGCTTTATATACTTATTTTTTCATCACCACCATGATTAAAGGGAAGAGAAATATGGCAGTACGATTCCTTTTACAAATCTTCCTTTTATCCTTCTTGTTGATTGTGATTAATCTTGTTTTACGAACGGAAAAACAACCATTATGGTCTTTAACCTATGTCATTCCGTCTTGTATTACTTCAGCACTTATTGTTACGGTTCTCATGTCTTTTATAAAACCAGCATTATACCGTGAATATCTACCATCCATGGTATTAATGTCGTTATTGAGTGCTATTCCGCTTATTTTATATTTTACAACGTCCAATTTAATGGATGCGATGTGGCCAAGTATTATGGCTTGTTCCACAGGTTTCCTCGTCATTTTAGGTATTTTTATCTTTCCAAGAAGAATGACCCAAGAAGAAATTCGTAAACGTTTCCATATGTAGAAAGAAGGTGTCTCATGGATTCATACGCTAATTTATTATTAAGAAAGAACTATGAAACAATTTTGCTTCTTTCTAAAAAAGACAATTCACCCTCTGCTTCTTTTGCACGTGTTAGAGCATTAATTGCCTTAAATCGTTTAGATGAGGCTTTGGACAATATTTTTGAAAGACGAGCAGTAATGCTAGAGAACGACCGCATTTCTTTAATGACCTTACATATCGATTTATTAATTCAAATGGAACGTTATGATGAAGCAAGACAATCATTAGATGAATATGATGGACTTCCTTATGAAACTTATGAAGCAGAAGAAGCGATTCATGATTTACGAAAAATTGTAGATGCCGCCGAAAAGAATAAAAATGCTTATCGCCATTTGGATGTAGAAGAAATTAAAGAATATCTATTACATCCAAAACAAGAAGGAGAGACATTATTTATTCTTGATGCTTTAAAAACGATGAATGTGCACTTGTTTTTAAAAGAGATTCAATCCTTTTTGATTTCTGACCAAAATGACACATTAAAAACCTATCTCTTATTAGTGCTCGTTGACCAAAAAGTGATGGAAGAAGTCACCATTCAAAAGCATGGCGTGTTATATACTTTATCGCCTTATGAATTAGACCCACCATTTACGAATCTATGCTATAAAACTTTAGTTCGTAGCTTTAAAGAAAACGCTCGTGATCCAAGTGTGTTCCGCGTATGCATTGATTTGCTTAACGCTTATATTTTAGAAATTTATCCCGAAGAATTAAACCTTGAAGATAAAGACTTACTTACCGCTAGTTTTTTAGACTTAGCTACAACTTATTTAGGACAAAAATCGATTTTAGAGGAACTCAGTCAAAAATTCTCTTTATCGACTACAATCGTGAAAGCCTACATTGAAGAGATTCAAGAAGTTCTTGCTAGAACCCCGCGTTTAACATTGTAAACTTAACTTTAGGCAATATTGAAGCTTTTAGAAGGCTAAAATATTGCTTTTTTTCTTTTCATTGAGCCAAGTTATCCCTTTAAACATAAACATTTTTATTGTATTTATATTATTAATTATATATAATTAATCTCGTACGGACATACTAACACTATGTCCATAGGAGGAAGAAAAAAATGAAACGTACAGTTAATCGTTTAGAAAATTCGCAAGTCGAACTCATCCTTTCTTTTGAAGGTGAAGAATGGAAAGATGCGAATAAAAAAGCTTTCGACAAACTTGCTAAAGAAGTCGAAGTTCCTGGATTCCGTAAAGGACATGCTCCAGAAAATTTAGTTAGACAAAAAATCGATCACGCACGTGTGATTAACGATGCGATTGATATGTTGTTACAACCTGCTTACGAAACAGCTTTAGATGAAGAAAAGATTATGCCATTTGCTCGTCCAAACCTTGAAATTACCAAAGTGACCGACGATGAAATGGAAGCTAAAATCTCCATCATTGTTGCGCCAGAAGTTGAATTAGGCCAATACAAAGGTTTACATGTTGAAAAAACTGCAGTTGAAGTTACACCAGAAGAAATCGATGCTGAAATTGCTAAATTAGCTTCTGATAACGCTGAACTCATCACCAAGACCGGTGAAGCCGCTTTAGGTGATACCGTCGTAATCGACTTTGTTGGTTATGTCGATGGCAAAGCCTTTGATGGTGGTGCCGCTAACAACTATTCCTTAGAATTAGGCTCTAATTCCTTTATCCCAGGATTTGAAGATCAAATCGTTGGTATGAAAGAAAATGAAGAAAAAGACATCCAAGTCAAATTCCCAGAAAATTATGTTCCAGAATTAAAGGGCAAGGATGCTACTTTCCATATCGTTCTCCACGAAGTTAAAGAAAAGAAAGTTCCAGCTATCGATGCTGATTTCGTTAGTGAACTTGCTTATGATGGCGTTGAAACCGTTGATCAATTAAAGACCAAAGTTGAAAACGACATTCGTACTCGTAAAGAACAAGATGCTAAAAATGCATACTATGAAGCTTTAGTCAAGCTCATTCGTGATGGTTCCAAGATTACCATTCATCCACAAATCATCCATGATGAAGTGGAAGCAATGAAAGAAAACTTTGCTAACCAAGTTCAACAAAATGGTTTAACCCTTGATCAATATTATCAAATCACCGGTCAAACCCCAGAAGATCTTGAATCTAAAATGGCTATTGATGCGGAAATCAATATCCGTAGCGTGTTAGCCTTAGAAAAGATTGCTGAAGTTGAAAATCTCCACGTTACCCAAGAAGAAGTTGACTTCGAACTTGCTAAGATTGCTCAACAATACAGCATGGAACTTGAAAAGGTAAAAGAAATCTTAAAACCACAAATGTCCAACTTCGCTCGTGACATTCAAAATCGAAAGATTAGCGAATTCTTACTTGCTAATAATGACTAGAGAAAATGCTTGCATTTTCTCTTCTTTTCTATAGGAGGTGAAAAGTTATGAATACCGAAGAAACCTTACGCTTACCTTTATTAGTAACTAGAGGTATGGTCCTATTTCCCAATATTGTAGTGACCATTGATGCCGCTCGTCCTTTTTCAATGAAAGCAATTGAAATATCCCAAAACGAATGCGATTCGCTTCTTTTAATCTCAGCGCAAAAAAATCCTGATGATGCTGAACCGAAAAGTGAAGATATCTATGATATCGGCGTCGTTAGTAAGATTATTTCTTGCTCCGATCAAAAAGGTTATTTACGCATCAAAGTGAAACCTATTTCTAGAGTACAAATTACTTCTTTTTCTACGGAAAATGGATCTTATGTTTGTGATGCAAAACCTGTAGACAGTATTATGGGTGAACATAAAGAAGAAGTAGCGCTTGTAAATAACATTGCGCAAATGTTAGAAAAAGTCGATGGCATTGCTTTAAATATGCCTAAAACCTTAATTAATCAATTTGCTAAAGGTGTATCGGCTGATGAATTATCCGATTCTTTAGGCCATTATTTACCCCTTTCAACTGAAAAGAAACAAGCTTTACTTTCAACGCTTGATGTGAATAAACGTCTTTATATTATTCTAGAATATTTAAATGATGAAAAAGAAATATCGGAATTAGATCGTCGCTTAGAAACCGAAGTGAGAAAATCGGCAGAGAAGAGTCAAAAAGAATACTTCTTACGCGAAAAATTACGGGCCATCCGCAGTGAACTCGGCGAGCAAGATGATGATGCTTCCTCCATTGAAAAAATGGCGGAAAGAGTGGAAAATAACCCTTATCCCGATTATGTAAAAAGTAAATTTAAAACCGAAGCCAAACGCTTTGAAAATATGCCACAAGCTTCCTTAGAAGCGTCTATGATCATGAATTACTTAGATTGGCTTGTAAATACCCCATGGTATCAACAAACCGAGGATAATGAAGATTTAGACGAAGTTACGCGTATTTTAAATGAAGATCATTATGGCTTAGATAAAGTCAAAAAGAGAATTATCGAATATTTAGCAGTAAAGAAAATGACGGCTTCTTTAAAAGCACCAATTCTTTGCTTCTATGGTCCACCAGGTGTTGGTAAAACCTCATTAGGTAAATCCATTGCCCGGGCTTTAGGAAGAAAGTTCTTTAAAGCCTCATTAGGTGGTATTTCTGATGAAGCCGAAATTCGTGGTCACCGCCGTACTTATGTCGGTGCCTTACCAGGAAGAATTATTTCGGGTATGAAAAAATGTGGTGTTATTAACCCTGTATTCCTATTAGATGAAGTGGATAAACTCGCTTCTAGCTATAAAGGAGACCCCGCAAGTGCCTTATTAGAAGTATTAGACCCTGAACAAAACTTTGCTTTTAATGATAACTATTTAGAAGAACCTTATGACTTAAGTCATGTTTTATTCATTGCGACCGCTAACCAAGTCGAAAATATTCCTGGACCATTACGCGATCGTATGGAAATGATTGAAGTGACAAGTTATACCGAAATTGAAAAGATGCATATTGCGAAAGAACATTTAATTCCAAAGCAAATTTTAAATAACGGTTTAGCGCCCGAAAACATCTTCTTTGAAGATGAAGCCATTCAATACATTATTCGTCGTTATACGCGTGAATCCGGTGTTCGTGAACTCGAACGTTTAATTGGTAGCTGCTGCCGTAAAGTAGTCGTCCAAATCCTTCATTCTGGCGATAAAGATAAGAATTATACGATTACACCAAAAGAAGTCGTAGAATTCTTAGGCATGGAACGCTTTGACGATAGTGAAAAAGAAAAAGAAGACCAAGTCGGTGTAGTTACTGGCTTAGCCTATACCCAATATGGTGGCGATATTCTTCCAATTGAAGTCACGCACTTTAAAGGAAAAGGCGCTTTAGTTTTAACAGGTAGTCTAGGTGATGTGATGAAAGAATCTTCTTCCATTGCCTTAGATTATGTACGTAGTAATGCTGAAAAATACGGAATTGATCCCGATATCTTTATGAATCAAGATATCCATATCCATTTCCCAGAAGGCGCGATTCCTAAAGATGGACCTTCCGCAGGTGTTGCTATTACCCTAGCGATTCTTTCTTCTTTAACGGGAAGAAAAGTAAAGGCCAGTGTAGCAATGACCGGTGAAGTTACTTTACGCGGAAAAGCCATTCCAATTGGCGGTTTACGTGAAAAGTCTTTAGCGGCCGCACGTTCAGGCATTTCTACGATTTTAATTCCCAAGGAAAACGAGAAAAACCTATCAGAAGTCCCTGAAGAAGTGAAAAAACAACTTCGCATTGTTTTAATTGAATGCGTTGATGACGCGATCAAAGAGGCGATGGTGTAGCGTATGGATTTTCGTTCAGCAACCTTCGTTAAATCCGCTACATCATTAAAAGAAAGACCCGAAGATACCAAAAAAGAAATTATCTTCATTGGTCGCTCTAATGTAGGAAAAAGCTCACTTCTGAATGCATTATGTGATAATCGCTCTTTGGCCTTTACTTCTTCAAAACCTGGACATACGCGTTTATTAAACTATTTTTCTTTGAAAAATGGAATCTATTTTGTAGACGCACCTGGTTATGGCTATAGTAAAGCAGGACAAGATCACGCCCTTCGCTTTGGTGCAATGATGGAAGAGTATTTTAAAGAAAGTAAAACCCTTTATGGGGTCATCTTCTTATTAGACTCAAGAAGAGAAATTGAAGAAGAAGATCGTGATTTAATGATGTATATTCAAGAACTTCATTTTCCTTTAGTCATCTGTATGACCAAATGCGATAAGCTTAATCAAAAAGAAAAGGCTTTAATGAATAAAAGAATTATTTCGGCGCTAGGAAATTCGGATTATCAAGTTTTATATACTTCCATCCGTGACCGCGCATCGATTGAAAAGCTTCGTCTTATGATTGCGCAACTTTTAAAATAAAAAACATATTTTAACCTCTTACTTTCTATATTGAAGTAGGAGGTTTTTTTATGCCATCATTTTTATTAGATAAAACGATTCCTTTAGAAGAATCGATTCAAAATTTAGATTCCATCATTGTAGATGATCATTTTACGTATGTTACTTTATTTGAAGGAATCAGAGTGCAAGGAGAAATTGGAATATCCGCGGTTGGACATAATGAAGATGAATCATTTCCTATTAGTGATACTTTAGACGTGGATATTATGTGCCCTAATGAACAAATTTGTGATATGCGAGGTCTTCATTTAAGAGTCGAAGATTCAACCTATGAAATTGGAGAAAGACAAGTGACTTTCCATATCAAATGTATTTTAGAAGGTAGTGAGGCGGTAAAAGAAAATTTTTCTATGGAAGAAAAACATGATGATTCTTTTTTAGAAATTAAAGAACCACCGATTGAGATGACCTTAGAAAAAGCCCGTACTTTTTTAAGTGAAGATCAAGCCCAAGAATTAGAAAACTTAATGCATCAAGATGGCGCGATGATGTTTTCAACATTAGAGGATGATAATGAGCCAAAAGAGGAGAAAAAAGAAGAAAAACAAGAGGAAGGTATTGAAGTTAATCCCATGTTAGAGGAAACAGAAGAGGTAGCAAGAAATCAAAATGTAAAATGGTTTCAAAGTGAGCCGATGTTAGTAACCACTTCCTTCTACCGCGTTCAAAAAAACGATACCTATTCATCCATTGCCGCAAAATTTGATATATCAGAAGAGCAGTTATTTATCAAAAATCGAGGAATTGAACTTAAAGAAGGTATGCTTTTACAAATCAAAAAATGAAACAATTCATTGAAGCAAAATATAATTTACACGTAGAATCTATCATTAAATTAACCGTAAAAGCGTACAAAATTTATTGCGTAGAAGGTATTTATATTCTCAAATACCATGATAATCCTTCCGAAGCCATCATGTTTTCACGCTTAAATATGTTGAACCTTGATTTATTTTTAATTCCTATCCAATCTAAATACGATAACTACATTGAAAACTACGAGAATTTGTATTTTTCCATCACACCTTTTATTCAAGATGAAGCACAACTTCATCAAGATATTCGTTTACACTTTTATGTTAAAGCTTTAGCGTATCTCCATCATTCTTCTTCCTATGAAGTCAAAGTTAGTGATGGCTTTTTCGATGAATCATTAAATTATTTAGAGCAACAAATTCAAACCGTAAAAAAAGAATTACAAAGTCGTATGGAAAGAGTAGAACGTAGTGATTATCATACGCCAAGCGATTGGTATTTCTTAATGAATTATGATCATTTTATGAAATCTCTTTTAGAAGCGGGTAGGCGCGTAGATAATCTTGAAGATGAGTGGAAGCGCTTAGGCGCTATTCGTTTATCTTTAACCTATCAAAATTTTGCCTATGAACATGTCATCGTTAAACATCAAAAAATCATTTCTTTAGATAAAATGGCGATAGCACCTTCTATTTATGATTTAAAATCACTTTTTGAAGTCGCTTATTCTTCAAGAATTGATATTGCTTCTTTAATGAAAGAATACTTTGCCATTCATCCTTTAGAAAATTATGAAAAAGAATGGCTTTTAGCCTTTCTTTTTATACCTAAAATAGAAAGAAAAGCGAATGATATTGAAGATATTGAATCCATTTTCCAATCTTTAGCATATCTTCATACCGTTGAAGAATTTGCAACCTCCTTAATGAAAATGAATAAAGAAGCGCCAAAAGAAACGAAAGAAAACTAAAAAAGCCAAGGCTTTGGACCTTGGCTAAGTAACTCAGTACCTAAGAGAACCATGTTAATTTACATGGTTTTTTTATAAATTCTTTTTTTCTTGTTGAATATGGGCGTCTCTTGCTTCTTTATCGCAGCATAAGTCATCAGGATTATCTTCGGTAGCGTCCGTTCCAGAAGCGGTAACATCGCCTAAACCAGTCGATTCATTAAAGGCAACACTTTTACGAATCATCGTTGTCATATCGGTTGGAATAATAATTTTACTGGCTTTACCATCGGCTACTTTCGCCATAGCTTCAAAGCGCATTAATTCGATGACTTCTGGAGAAGGATGAGCTTCGGTAAGAATTCTTAAGGTTTCGGCTTCGGATTGTTTCTTTAATAATAAAGCCTTCGCTTCACCTTCAGCTCGAGCAATTTCGGCATCTCTTTGACCTTCAGCCTCTAAGATTCTTGCTTGTTTATCACCTTCCGCACGTTTAATAACGGACTCTTGATGTGCTTCGGCAAGTAATACGGCTTCACGTTTTTCACGTTCTGCTTTCATTTGTTTTTCCATTGCGGATTGAATTTCTTTTGGAAGAATGATGTTCTTTACTTCACAACGGGTGACTTTAATTCCCCATTTATCGGTGGCCTCATCTAAAATTTCGGTCATTTTGCCATTAATTATATCCCGTGAAGTTAAAGTATCATCTAATGTCATTGTACCAATAATATTTCTTAACGTCGTTGCGGATAAGTTATCTAAAGCATTAAGTGGATTTACCGCGCCATAAGTGAATGACTTTGAATCAAAGACATAGAAATAAACGACGGAATCAATATTGATGGTGACGTTATCCTTCGTAATTACTGGTTGTGGCTTTGAATCAAGAACCGCTTCTTTTAAAATAACTTTGTTAGAAACTCTTTCAAAGAAAGGAATTAAAAAGTGAATACCTGCGGTCCAAGTATGACGATATTTACCTAAAAATTCTACAATGTATTCTTCGGCTTGTGAGACAATACGGATGCTAGATAAGCAGATGATGAGAACAAGTCCGCCGAGAACAATTCCCACAATGGCACCTGCACTTAATGAACTAGCTAAAATCAATGTTTGTATCATAGTTTTGTACCTCCCTTAATACAATTTTATTTTAACATAAAATAAATAAATATTTTATATGTATAAAATAATATTTCTATATAAAAAAAGAAATTACTTAATTTTACATCTTTATTTCTAACTTTTTAGCCTATTTACTTATCTTGATTTTAACGTCTAAATGTTATAAGATAAGTCCGAAGTAAGATCAAGAAAAACACGAGTAGGTGATGAAAAGTGGAACAAAAAACGCTTAAACAAATCCATATTATTCCTTTTGATTTAGGATGTGTTTTTTTCGATTGCCTCAGTTTGGATAATAGTAAGAATCTATGTTTTGCTGAAGAATTCCTTCAAAAATTAGAAAAAGAAGGTAAAAAGTTAAAGATTATTGTTACTCATAATATTCATCTCAAAAGGCTAGGTAAAACGATTACTGGCGTTAAATATAAAGATAGCAGTATTGCTGAACAAGCAATTGGTATTGTACAACTATTGCCCAATTTAAAGTGCTACCTGCTTGCCAATGGTATCGGTATTTTCATTCTCACAGATTTTGATGGAAGTGGCTTAAAAAATGTTGATCCGCAACTTTTTCAATACGACATTGCCTTGGTGGCAAAATATCAAAAAAAGACATCGCAATTAATACTTTTAAATCATTTTGATGACACGATTACTTTTGCTAAAGAAAAAAGTGTCATGCTACTTTTTAGAGAGTTGTGTTGGAAAATCGTTGAATATGGCGTGAAAAAAAGAAAAATACGTCATGTAAGAAAATATTCTGCTTCAAAGGCCTATAAAGCTGAAGGATTATCTTATGTATTAACAGTGTATTTAATTGAAAAAAATCAACTTACAACGAATGAACTCAATCATTTAATGCTCGCAAATATTTTTAAAAAAGTTACCGATCCAAAAGAATGGGAAAATATCCATCAAACGATTTTGAATGTTGAATGTAAAGATAATCCTATAAGTTTAAAAATAGGAAAGAGAAATACATACTATTCGTGGTCTGCGGTAGCGGTTGAAACGGAACGCGCTATCAATTCTTTTGAAGATATAAGAAACGATGAAATTATTTCAACCGTTTTAAAAGCTGAAATCTATGTTCAATCCCGTTGGTTTATCGCGGATAATTCAATGGACAATGTGAATAAAAGTTCAACGTATACCATGGAAAATTTGCAAAGAGTTGCTAGCTTAATTGAATTTTCTGAAGCTGAATTAGAAAATGAAATCAGTGCAAACATGGATACGACTTATAAGCAAATTTTAGCCAATGTTATCGTCACTTCAGAAGTTCGTGAATTATATAAATCCGCTTTTAACCAAATCAATACGCAAAAGAAGATTAAAGAAGCGCATGAGTTGGATAAAAAAAGAAAAAATAAATTGATTGTTGATTTGCTTTTAGCGGTTTTTTCAGCTTCATCTTTATATAAAACAGTTAATGATTTAATTTCTAATCAATTTAGCCTAGAAAATTTGTTCCTTTTTTTAGGTATGCTTGTGATCGCTATTGGAACAATTCTATTTAACTATAAAAATAGATAGGAGACATTAAAATGAAAAATATTTTGATTGTAGTCGATGCTCAAAATGGTTTCAATCGCCATGAAGAAAATCATTCTGAAGCCGATAAAATTGTTAAATTAACACAAAGTGGTCTATTTGACTTCATTATTGCCACTCGTTTTT
The DNA here is from genome assembly GCA_002477825.1 of Caryophanales bacterium UBA7581. Taxonomy (GTDB): domain Bacteria; phylum Bacillota_I; class Bacilli_A; order RFN20; family CAG-826; genus CAG-826. The sequence continues at coordinate 12,008 of DLKT01000041.1, forward strand.
TAAACAAAGAAGGAAGCCCTTATACAAAGTTTCTTGATTGGCATCAACTTCAAACATCTCCTGAGATTGATTTAATTAAAGGAATCCATGCGGATCTTGTCGTTGATAAAGAAATTTATACATGTGTAAATGAAAACTTCTTGGCAACATTAAAAGCGCATAATGAAGGAAAAATGCCACATCACGTTTTTATTTGTGGCATTGATACGGACTGCTGCGTTTTAAAAATTGCCACCGATTTATTTGAAAAGGGAATTATGCCGATTACTTTAACGCATTATTGCTTTTCAAATGGCGGAATGAAATCTCATCTAGCCGGAATTGAAGTTATGAAGCGTCTTATTGGTGCAAAATGCTTAGTTGATAAGGAAATTACCAATAAAGAAGATGTTGAAAAAATAGTAAAAGAAAGAAATTATTAAATGAATTTCAAAAAAAAAAGATACGTTTTCGCTATATAATTATTGAAACCACGAAAAAAGCCTTTTCCTTTTTTTGTTTTTTTGTTACAATGTAGACGCGTTGAACAAGAGGAGTACGAAATATCTTTTGTTTAGAGACTCTAGGGTTGGTGAAACTAGAGAGAAGATATGAGGAAGGTCGCTTGGGAGCTTTGGCGAAAAGCCCGTAAACTTGCGTAAAAAGTAAAGTGTTTAGCTCATGAGCTAAAAACAAAGGTGGTACCGCGCTTATTAGCGTCCTTTGACGGACGTTTTTTTTATTTTTTGGAGGTAAATTTATGGCACTTGATAAACATTACGACCATGAAAAAGTAGAACAAGGAAAGTATGATTTTTGGAAAGAGAAAGGCTATTTTAAAGCAGGTGGCGATCAAAACGCCCCGAAATTCTCTATGGTAATTCCCCCACCTAATGTTACGGGAAAATTACATATTGGACACGCTTTTAATACAACCATTCAAGATATTTTAGCGCGTTATAAGAAAGCATGTGGCTACGATGTCTTATGGCTTCCTGGTATGGATCATGCCGGTATTGCAACGCAAGCTAAAGTAGACGCTCGTTTAAGAGAACAAGGCATTTCTCGTTATGATTTAGGAAGAGAAGGTTTCTTAAAAGAAGCGTGGAAATGGAAAAAAGAATATGCAGAATCCATCCATGAACAATGGAAAACCATGGGTTTAATGCTTGATTATTCCAAAGAACGTTTTACCTTAGATGAAGGATTATCGAAAGCCGTAAAACACGTTTTCGTAACCTTATATAATAAAGGCTTAATTTACCAAGGTGAAAGAATTATTAACTGGGACCCTGTCCAAATGACCGCTTTAAGTAATATTGAAGTCATTCATAAAGACGATCCCGGACAATTCTATTATTTTAAATATTGGTTAGAAGATAAATCACGTTATTTAGAAGTGGCAACCACACGTCCAGAAACGATGTTTGGTGACGTTTGCGTAGTGGTAAACCCTAAAGATGAACGCTATAAAGATGTGGTAGGTAAAAAGGTCATTAACCCCGCTAACGGGGATTTATTACCGATTATTACCGATGAATATGTCGATGTTGAATTCGGAACAGGTGCTATGAAATGTACACCAGCTCATGACCCGAACGACTTTATTATTGGTGAAAAATATGGCTTTCCACACCCCATCGTCATGAACCAAAATGCAACGATGAATGAAAATGCGGGTATTTATAATGGTTTAGATCGCTTTGAATGCCGTAAACAACTCGTAGAAGCTATTGAAAAACAAGGCGATTTAATTCGTATTGAAAATATGATTCACTCCGTCGGTCACTCCGAAAGAAGTGATGCCGTGGTAGAACCTTATTTATCCAAACAATGGTTTATTAAAATGCGCCCATTAGCGGAACAAGCGTTAAAGAACCAAGAAAGTGATGATAAAGTTCATTTCTATCCCGAACGTTTTGAAAAAGTCTTTACCAGTTGGATGGAAAAAGCCGAAGACTGGTGTATTTCTCGTCAATTATGGTGGGGTCACCGCATTCCTGCTTACTATCATAAAGTAACTGGAGAAGTGGTAGTGACTGAAAATCCACCTAAAGATATCGAAAACTATGTCCAAGATGAAGACGTATTAGATACCTGGTTTAGTAGTGCATTATGGCCATTTTCAACCTTAGGTTGGCCGAATGAAACTGAAGATTTCAAACGTTATTTCCCCATCGATGTCATGGTAACCGCCTACGATATTATTTTCTTCTGGGTCAGCCGTATGATTTTCCAATCGTTAGAATTTACCCATAGATCACCTTTCCATGATTGCTTAATTCATGGTTTAATTCGTGACCCTGAAGGAAGAAAAATGTCTAAATCCTTAGGAAATGGCGTTGATCCTATTAAAGTCATTCATGACTATGGTGCTGATGCTTTACGTTATTTCATTACTACAAATTCGACCCCAGGTTTAGATTCACGTTATAGCGATGAAAAGTTACAAGCCGCGCAAAACTATCTCAACAAAATTTGGAATGCCGCACGTTATATCTTCATGAATTTACCTGAAGATTTTAAAGAAGAACCGATTGACTTTAGTAAATGCAATGCTTTAGATCGTTTTATTTTAAGTGAATTAGAAACCACGATTAGCAATGTTAAAATGAACATGGATAAGTACGAATTAGCGAATGCTTCTACGCACTTATATAACTTCGTCTACGATGATTTCTGTTCTTGGTATATCGAAATGTCTAAAGTAACTTTACAAGGCGATAATGAAGAAGCGAAGCATATGACACATTTAGTGCTTCATAAGTGTTTAAAATCCATTTTAATGATGATTTATCCTTATACGCCATTCTTTGCTGAAGAAATTTATCAAAATCTTCCTGGCCACTTAGAAAGCATTATGTTAGCGGCTTATCCTGAAGTAGAAGAACAATATATGGATAAGAAAGCGCAAGAAGAAATCTCCATTTTAATTAAAATGATTCAAGATATTCGTTCTTATAAAGTTGAACATGATTTAGCGCCCAATGCGCCAATTACATTATGTATCAATGACCAACATCATGGCTTTGACGCTTATCGTCCTTACTTAGAACGCTTTACCTTTGCGAAAGAAATTCATTTTAATGAAGCAGTAAAAGAAAATAAAAATGCGACTCTCTTCGTTTATCATAACGTTGAGATGAGCGTGCAAGATGATACCAATCCAGAAGAACTTAAAAAGAAATTACAATTAGAACTCGCACGTTTAGAAAGCGAAATCGCGCGTGGTGAAAAGATGTTATCGAATCCTGGATTCATTCAAAAAGCACCTAAAGAAAAAATTGCATTAGAACAAGAAAAATTAAAGAAAAACCAAGATCAATACACGACATTAAAAGCAAAATTAGCTGCTTTTCATTAGGAAAAATGAAAATTGCCTCCTATAAATATATAGGAGGTTTTTTTATGAGAGAATTACAACAAAAAGAAATGGCCATGTTAAATGGCGGTGAAGTGCTCACATTAAGTGCAGTACTTACTGTTCTTGTCGTCGCCATTATTGCGGTCGTTTGCTACCGCTTATTTATGTCAGGTGAAGGTTCTGTATCTCTTCCCGGCGGTTACAAATTCACTTGGGAATCATGCGTATTCAAGATTTAGACAAAAGAGATCGTCCCCGGGAAAAAGCATTAAAATATGGAATTGAAGCGCTAGAAACTGCAGAACTTTTTGCCTTAATTATCGGCCACGGAATTAAAAATTATTCTGCGTTAGATATGGCACATTCTTTATTATCTCGCTATACCTTAGAGCAAATTAGTCTTTTATCCTATAGTGAATGGAAAGAAGAAAAAGGGTTTCAAGATCCTCAAATTTGGAAAATTATGGCGAGCATTGAATTAGGAAAAAGAATGTTAAGTTATACGCATAGTGAAAGTGAAGTCATGCGATCCGCTAGTGACGTAGTATTAAAGTATTTACCTTTATATGCGAATAAAGAGCAAGAATATATGGTTTTAATCATGCTCAATTCCCGAAATCGTATTTTAGGAGAAAAAGTTATTTTTCAAGGAACATCCAATGAATTATCCGTTTCTATTTCAGAAGTTTTTACCCATTTAGTGCGGAAAAACGCTAAAAAATTTTATGTTCTTCATAATCATCCAAGTGGAGAAGTGGAACCCAGTACGGATGATATCCGCACCACACTTGCTTTAAAAGAAATGGGAGAACAACTCCATATTCATTTAAAGGACCATATTATATTAGGAAAAGAAGATTATTATTCTTTTTTAGAAAATCAATTAATTTGACACAGTTCGACAATTCTTCTTTTTTATAATGTCCGTGGTGATGAATTATGGAACAAATGACTTTTCTGATTTCAAAAGAAGACGAAGAAACATTAGAAGGTATTCGTGGTAAACTCGAGGAACTTTGCTTTATGAAAAGAAAGATGAATGTCATCATTGAAAGCAAAGTGTTTTTAAGTCCTCCTTTTATGCATCGAATACTTTCTTTGTTTTTTGATTATCATTCCGCCATTTTAAAAGGTGTTATCCTACCTAAAAAAGTGGATATTCATCTCATGCGGCAAAATCTACATAATGGTGAAGTTTGGCATTTTGAAGGAAAAACCATTCTCATTGGTGATATTCATGAAGATGCAGTAGTGTACGTTAAAGATATGCTATATGTATCAGGAAAAGTGCAAGGAAAAATTTATTTAGAAGAAAAAGATAGCTTTATCTATGCTGAAGAAATGGAACATGCACAAATCATATTTCTTTACGATGTCACTCGTTATGTAGATGGCAAAAATCAACTTTGGGGACAAGATACGAAAGGAGAAACAACATGGCGCGAGTTATCGTTATTACCAGCGGTAAAGGTGGAGTAGGCAAATCAACAGTGACCGCTCTTTTAGGAAAAAGTTTAGCAAAATTACAAAAAAGAGTCGCTCTCATTGATTGTGATTTAGGTTTGAAAAATTTAGATGTTCTTCTTGGGTTAGAGTCAAGGGTGGTTTATGATTTTGAAGATGTTAGAAAAGGAAGAGCGTCCTTATGGCAAGCGTTAGTGAAAGATAAAGAATTTGATAATCTTTATTTACTTCCAGCCTGTTTACGAACCGATATTTCTTCGATTGAAAATAGTGAATTAGAGACCGTTTTAAAAGAAATGGATAGTTCTTTTGACTTTATTTTAATTGATTCACCTGCGGGTATTGAAAAAGGGTTTCATCAAGCCATCCATTTTGCGCATGAAGCACTTATTGTCGTTACTTTAGATAAAGTTTCAATTAAAGATGCGGATAAAGTCATTGGCTTATTAGAAAGTGAAGATATTTCTTCCATTCATGTGTTAGTGAACCGCGTACCTTTAAAAGAAAGTGAAAAAGGAAGTTGTTTAACCTATGAAGATGTCGAACGCGTTTTACGTAAAAAAATCCTAGGTTCTTTCTACGAAAGTAAAGAAATTCGAAAAGCGCAAAATTATCATTTAGAAGTGAAAAAAGAATTAGGACCATTTTTAATTGTCGCTAGTGCACTATGCGGTGAAAAAAGAGAAAAAGAGCCAGATTCTTTATGGAAACGTATCATGAAGAAAGTGCGTAATTCATAACTTTTAATGAGGTGATAAAATGGACGAAATAGAAGAAATCCAAAAACGAATGGAAAAAGGAGAAACCCAAAAAGCAAAACGAAGTACAGCATATAAAATTATGATGTCCTTTTTAATTGTTCTTGCTTTAGCTTTAGGCTTTTTAATCTATGCAAGAGTGGATGAAAATGGCAGTTTCTTGAACAATATTTTTCATTCCAATATCAGTTTTACTTCCTTTAATGCGAAAATTAATCGCTTTTTAGATAATATGTTCCGTTTCAATTTAAAAGATAATCAAGATGATCTTCCTGTAGGTGGCTCCGTTACTTATGAAGCTTTAGAAGATAACTATTATCGCTCAGAAGATCAATCCGTTCGTATGTTAAAACGTGGTGTTGTTTCATATATGGAAACCAAAAATCAAGAATCGTTTGTTATGATTACTTATGAAAATGGTGTCGTTGCGTCTTATTATGAACTATTTGACCCAATCGTAAAGACATTAGATCAATTAAAAGCAGGCGACGTAATTGCGTCTTATGAAACGAAGTTTAAAGTATTGTTCCAAAAAGGAAATCAATTAATTAGCTATGAAGAAGCACTCCTTTAATTTCTTTATTCATCCATTGACGGTTATTTATTTAGCAATCGCTCTTTTTACAGGGCGATTTTCTTTCCTTTTTATCCATCTATTTGTCGCATTAATTCATGAGTTATTTCATGTGGTAGTGGCGCTTTTCATGAAGGTAAGAGTGAATGAACTCTCCATGCTTCCTTTTGGTTTTTACGCTAAATTAGAAGATGTAGAGAGGAAGGGATTTTGGTGTCAATTATGCATTTATATTGCGGGTCCTCTCTCCATCTTTTTTTCTCTTTTTTTGATGCGTATTTTTTATCAAATAGATTTGATTTCTTATTATGGATATCAATATGGAAGAGAAGCATGCTATATCGTGTGCTTTTTTAATCTTTTACCCATTTATCCTTTAGATGGTGGGCGCATTATGCGTTTGTTCTGTTTCCGTTTCTTAGAAGAAGAAAAAGCGCATTTTATATCTTATATTTTATCTCTTATGACCACCTGTTTTATTCTTTATCGTGCAATCAAAAGTGGTCAATGGGTAATTGCTTTATTTTTAATCATTTCTCAAGGACAATGGATTTATTTAGAAAGAAAGCAGTATCCGCTTTATTTAAAGTTAAGGCGTATACAAAAGAAACCAAATCCCATCAAAATATCGAATAAACCTTCCATCTATATTTATTATGATAATTATTGTTGGTTGAAAGGAAAAATGGTTGGAGAAGAAGAAATTCTACAAATGAAGCTAGAAAAATGGCAAAAACGGCATCGAAAAAGCAAATCAAAATATCAAATAAAGAATTTTTTTAAGCAATTTCAACAAAAATAAAAATATATATTGAAATAATGGTTTCTTCTTGCTACAATACCATTGTATTTAGTAAGTGCAGTGGCGAAAGCATTAATGAATACGCATTATGTTTCCTCTTTACGCAAGTAAAGTATGGCAAATATTCTACAAAGACTATCTTTTAAATAAATAAGAAATGATTTACTTAGTTTTTTAAAGAGGAAGAAACTAAGACCAATAAAACGATATATTTTTATCATGCTTAGAGGTAATTAATGTTTATCTCTATTTTTTTGTTTTTTATGAAATGCTCAATTAAATGATTAAGTCAAAAATTTTTTTCTATATCTTGACAAGCTAATAACATTTATGTTATTTTACAAGCGTTGTAACCTCACTAGCTACAACCGCTAAGAAAAGGTAACTAACAATCGTATGATGACCTTCATTGCGAGTCTAAGTGAAATCTGAATAATAGGAGGTGCACTATGTACGCAATTATTGAAACTGGCGGAAAGCAAATTCGTGTAGAAATCGGACAAAAGATTTTCGTTGAAAAATTAGATGTCGAAGCTGGCGCAACTTACACATTCGATAAAGTTTTACTTATCGGTGATGAAAGTGCGAAAGTTGGAACTCCTTACATTGAAGGTGCCACAGTAACCGCAAAAGTGGAAAAGCAAGGTAAGAGCCGTAAAGTTCGTGTCTTTACTTACAAGAGCAAAGCCAAAGTTAGAAGAACTTTAGGACATCGTCAACCATATACTTGCTTAACCATCGAAGCTATTAATGCTTAATATGGTTCATGTAACTTATATCGAGCAAAAAGGATTGTTCAAAGAAGTTGAAATTAAAGGACATGCTGATTCCACCACGGAAGAAGGTCATGACTTAGTGTGTGCGGCAGTAAGCTCAATTACCGTCGGTGCATTAAATGCTTTAGAACAACCTGACATCTTCGATATTCTTATGGAAGATGGTCACATACGCTTGAAAACCAATCAAAAGATTTCTCGTCATGATGCAGTGGTCATTGAAACGATGATGATTCAGCTTGCTACCATCGAGGATAGTTACGGCGATTTCATCCGTATACAAACAAAAAAATAAAGAAAGAGGGTGCATCAATTATGATGTTTAAACTAGATCTCCAACTCTTTGCTTCGAAAAAAGGTGTCGGTTCCACTAAAAACGGACGTGATTCCGAATCTAAGCGGTTGGGTGCTAAAAAAGGCGACGGACAATACTGCACAGCAGGTTCCATTATCTATCGTCAACGCGGTACAAAGATTTACCCAGGAACGAATACCATGCGTGGTGGAGATGATACCATCTTCGCAACCAAATCTGGTATTGTGAAATATGAACGTTGGGGTAAAAATAGAACACGCGTTTCTGTTTACGAAGTTGAAGAATAATTTTTAAATTAAAGACCATATTATATGGTCTTTTTTTTTGAAATCATGTAAAATAATCACTAGAAGTAGGTGAATTTATGAAAAAATTAATTTCCATCGTTGTACCGATGTATAACGAGCATGAAATGGTAGACATTTTCTTTGAACGTATCAACCAAATCGTTCAAGAAAATAACGCCTATGACTTTGAAATTTTAGTTGTAAATGATGGTAGCAAAGATGACACATTAGCCTTTTTAAAAGAGCATAAAAAACATCAATCCAATTTAACCATCGTTTCATTATCAAGAAATTTTGGCCATGAACCTGCAGTAGCAGCTGGTTTATCTAAAGCCAAAGGAGACGCTGTTGTCGTCATGGACTGCGATATGCAAGATCCACCCGAAGTCATTAGCGAAATGCTAAAGAAATTTGAAGAAGGTTATGAGGTTGTCAATGGCCGTCGTGCTTCCAGAAAAGAAGATAGCATGATGAAACGCTTAACCGCTAAAGAATTTTATAAAATCTGTGATAAGATGTCCGGGAAAATTCGCGTTCCCCAAAATGTCGGTCATTTCCGTTTAATTTCTCGTCGTGTTGTTGATGAAGTCAACAAATTAACCGAAAATAACCGTGTCTTCCGTATTCAAGTACCTTATGTAGGTTTTAAAACAACGGAAGTATTATTTACGCGTGCGAAAAGAGAAAAAGGTAAGACAAAATATAACTATAAATCCATGACAAAACTGGCAATGGACGCTTTTGCATCTTCTACGATTGAGCCATTAACTTGGCCAATAAAGTGGGGAATATTTAGCACAGCTTTAACGGGATTATCTTTCTTAGTTGAACTCATTTTGTTTATTTTATTTAAAACAAATACGTTTATGGGAATTTCAACGAGTGGATATGCTTTCTGGTGTATTTTAAACTGCATTTTCCTCGCTCTTAGCGTGCTTTTAATCGCACTAGGTATTGTTTCTTTATACATGTCTAGAATGTATTTAGATACGCAAAAACGACCATTCTATATCATAGATGAGTATGAAGAAAGGGATGATCAATAATGTTTATTGACCGCGCAAAAGTCGAAGTTCGCGCTGGAAATGGTGGCAATGGAATGATTGCCTTTCACCGCGAAAAATATATTTCTCGAGGAGGTCCTTCGGGCGGTAATGGTGGCCGTGGTGGTTCCATCATTTTTAAAGCAACCAAAGGTTCTTCCACTTTAATTCATTTCCGTCATTCTAAAGTCATTAGTGCTTTAGATGGAGGAAAAGGGATGGGCAAAAATTGCTATGGTAAAAAAGCCCCTGATGTCTATGTCGAAGTACCGATTGGCACTGTGATTTATGTAGAACCAGACCACACCTTCTTATGTGATTTAAACGAAGAAGGAAAAGAGTTTGTCGTCGCCAAAGGTGGTAGAGGCGGAAGAGGAAATGCCTGTTTTAAATCACCAACCAACCGTACACCTCGTGTAGCAGAAAATGGCTTACCTGGCGAAAAGAAAACTTTAATTTTGGAATTAAAACTTCTTGCTGATGTGGGCTTTGTCGGCTTCCCAAGTGTAGGAAAATCCACACTTTTAAGCGTAATTAGTCATGCTGACCCAGAAATCGCCGATTACCCATTTACTACCTTAACACCAAATTTAGGGGTGGTAGAATTAAAAGATGGTCGTAGCTTTGTCGCCGCTGATTTACCGGGTTTAATTGAAGGCGCTCATGAAGGAAAAGGCTTAGGTTTACAGTTCTTACGCCACATTGAAAGATGCCGCGTATTATTACATTTAATCGATTGTTCTGGTGAACGGGATCCTTTAGAAGACTATCATAAAATCATGCACGAACTAGAAGCCTATGGCTTTGGTTTAACCTCTCGCCCCATGATTATTGTTGGCACCAAAATGGATGAAGAAGGTGCTGAAGAACGCTTAGCCGAATTAAAGAAAGCTTTACCAGATAAAGAAATCTATTCCATTTGTTCTTTATCTCACGAAGGTATTGATGCTTTATTATATCGCGTTGCCGATTTATTAGATGAACTTCCATTATTCCCACTTTATAACGAGGAAAATGAAGAACAAGGCGTTCGTGTATATGAAGCGAGTTTACCACCAGAAGATGATTATGAAATCGTTAGAAAAGACGCTCACACTTTTGTCATTCAAGGCGAAAGAGTGGAACGTACCTATCATTTAATTAATCTTTCTACGGATGAAGGTTTATTAAAGTTATTAAATTATCTACGTCGTTTAGGTGTCGATGACCGTTTAAAAGAAATGGGCGCGACCGACGGAGACACTGTCAAATTATGTGATTTTGAATTTGAATATATTGATTAAAGGAGCGATGGAATATGTATTACTCCATGCATGGTATCGTAGAGGAAGTCCTCTATGACCGCATTGTTTTAGTGGTTCATGATATCGGTTATGAAATTTTTGTTTCGCATATCGAACAATATAGCCCCCAAGAAGAATGTACGATTTATCTTCATGAAGTCATTCGGGAAGATGATCATTTTTTGGTCGGCTTTAAAGATAAAGAAGAACGCGCTGTCTTTATGTCGTTAATTAATGTAAAAGGTATCGGTCCTAAGACCGCTATCGGAGTGTTAAGCACAACGGATCCTAAAACCTTTATTTTAGCGATTGAAAATAGCGATATTAAATTTTTAAAGAAATTACCAGGCATTGGTCCGAAAGCAGCGCAACAAATTCTTCTTGATTTACGCGGCCATTTAGCCTTACAAAACGAAGAAGAAAAGGGTAGTAAAAAAGTTTTAACCGAAGAAGAAAAAGATACCATCGAAGCTTTAAAATCTTTAGGCTTTAAAATGGGAGATATTGAAAAAGCGCTTGCCAAAATCGATAAAGAAGGCTTAAGTAGTGTGCGCTTAACCAAAGAAGCACTGCTACTTTTAAGGAAGTGATTGTATGTCTAGAGTACTCGATGCCAATATGACGAAAGAAGACGAACAAGAAATCTCGTTACGTCCGATTACTTTAGATGAATACATTGGTCAAGCTCATTTAAAAGACAATTTACGCGTTTATATGGGCGCGGCTAAAAACCGTGATGAAGTATTAGATCATGTTCTTTTATATGGTCCACCTGGCTTAGGTAAAACCACTTTAGCGCACGTTATCGCTAATGAAATGCATGGAAACATTAAAATCGTGAATGGTCCAAGCGTAGAAAAAACCGGCGATTTAGCGAGTATTTTAACCTCTTTACAACCGGGGGATATTTTATTCATCGATGAAATCCATCGTTTGCCAAGAATTGTTGAAGAAGTTCTTTATAGTGCCATGGAAGACTTTATGTTGTCCATTGTCGTCAGTAGAGAACAAGGCGCTAAAACGCTCAATATTCCATTAGAGCCATTTACGTTAGTGGGCGCTACAACGCGTGTAGGCGATTTATCTTCGCCCTTACGAGCGCGTTTTGGTATTACTGAAAAATTGAATTTCTATACTTTAGAAGAAATTGAACAAATCGTTTTACGTACCGCGCGCGTTTATCAAACAACGATAGATGCCGATGCCGCGCATGAAATTGCGTTACGTTCTAGAGGAACGCCACGTATTGCCAATCGTTTATTCCGCCGGGTACGTGATTTCGCTAACTATGAAAATCGTACTCACGTGACCTTAGAAGAAGCCAAAAAAGCACTAGAAGCGCTGAAAGTAGATTCCCTTGGTCTAGATGATGTTGATATTCGATATCTAGAAGGCATCATGGATCGATTCCATGGTGGACCCGTGGGCTTAGAAGCGCTAGCGAGTGCGATTGGTGAAGAAGTTGTCACCTTAGAAGATGTA
>DLKT01000009.1 GCA_002477825.1 Caryophanales bacterium UBA7581
TCCAAAATCTTAATGCTATCTTTCTTTTACTTTCATTTTTCTTTTTCATAGGAAAGTGCTATAATCATTTATGACTTAAGAATGTAATTCTTATTTATCAACTTTATACTAGCAAAATACTTTATTTTAATGGACATCCATTATTCAATGTAAGCAATTTGCCCTATTTATTCAATAAAGGGGAATCACATGAAAACAAAAAATAAGAAACAGTTAAACTTTTTAACACTAGGATTTTTATCCTTTATTCTTTTCTCTACTGTAATTCCAGTTCATGAAAATGCTAAAGCCGCTACAAATTACGCTTCAGGCGCTAGTTATTATGCAGATAATGCCAATGATAAGTACTATGAAGGAATCACGGATGATTTGGTGGGCGAAGATTTAATTAAGGCTTTATCTACGCTTACTTCTACGGGATTCCAAAGTCATGGCTATTCAGATTTACCAGATATTTATCAATATAGTGATTTATCACTTAGCGGTAATGGTAAAATGCGTTTGGCATATACTGGAACAGAAGTTAATTTTTCTAGTGGAAGTATGCCAAGTGGTACTAACAAAGAACATGTTTGGCCTGCTTCTTGGTATGGAAATGGAAAAAGAACACAAAGTGCTGGGTCTCCAGGAGCGGATGCCCATAATGTTTGGCCTGCAGAAACAAGTTTAAATAGCAAAAGAGGCTCTTGTGCTTTTGATGAACTTGATTTTAGTTCAAGCTATAAATGCTTAGAATATGGAAGTTATGATTATGCGGTGAATACGGATAATGATAGTTATGTTTGGTCTACTGCATTTAATAATTCAAATGGTCAACCAACCGATGCGATGTATCCTGCTAAAGGACATCGAGGAGAAATCGCTCGTATTTTAATGTATGTTGCTACAAGATATCGTAATGATACTACTTACCCTGTTATGCTTCACGATCAAGCTGTAACGTTAAAAACGGGACGTATTGGTAAGCTTTCTACACTATTAAAATGGCACTACTTAGAACCGCCCACCGAATGGGAAATTAAAAGAAATAATGAAGTTGCCTCTAGATGGCATCATAACCGTAATCCCTTTGTTGATCATCCTGAATATGCTGGAAGAATTTATTATTATTTGAATGAGCCAGATAAAAGTGCTCCTTCTGATAAAGTAAAAGAAATGATTGATACTTATGGAGATTTAAAGCAAGTAGATGTTGAGTCGATTCAAATTCAACCTCGTGATGTAAATATGGTCGTAGGAAGTTCAAAAACACTTTCAATTCAAGCTTTACCTACCGGTGCTTCTAAACAAGTAGAATGGAAAAGTTTAGATACAAGTATTGCTACTATTTCTTCTAGTGGAGTAGTGCATGCTTTAAAAAAGGGAACGGTTCGTATTGTAGCAACCTCCATTAAAAAAACCTCTATTTCGGATGAAATTATTGTTTCTATTAAAGAAGCAACCTCCATTCAAGTAGAAGGAGAACCGACCAAAAAAGAATATTATGTAGGTGAAACTTTTAATCCAGCAGGACTTAAAGTTTTAGTCTCATATTCCGATGGAACAACAGAATATATAGACGTTAATGACTGCGAATGGTTAGACGGGAATACTCATCAAAAAGTATTATCGTTATCGACAGAAACCATTATTTGTAAATATGGAAGTTTAACCCAAACTATCAGTGGAATTATGGTCCTTCAAAATGATTCAACTGATTATGAATTAGTCAAAGAATCTTCTCAATTAACGGATGGACAATATCTTATCGTTAGTGAAGGAAGTTCTGTAGCGTTAGATGGTAGTTTAAATGATATTGATGTAGCCTCTAATACAGTATCGGTACAAATTGAAGATGAAAAGATTGAAAGCTCCGATGAAATTGATAAAGCTTCCTTTACATTTAACAAAGATAAAGGAACCTTTAAAGGAACGAATAATTTATTTATCGGCCATTCGGGCTCTAGTAATGGAATCAATAATGCTGAAGAATATTCTCATACTGTATCTATTTCTAGTAGTGGAGAGGCAATGATTAGTATTTCTTCTTATTCATTACGTTTCAATAGTGCAAGTGGACAAAATAGGTTTCGCTACTACAAATCAGGGCAACAGCCGGTCCAACTTTTTAAAAAGGCTAGTTCAATACCTACTCCAATCGGAGCAAATTTGACTTCTTTATCGTTAGAAGGAAGCCTAAATAAAACTGCATATTACGAATATGAAAGCTTTAATCCTGAGGGATTAACGATTTATGCAAATTATAGTGATAATAGTAAAAAAGATGTTACTCATTTAGTTACATGGGAAACGTTAAAAATAGGAATGACTTCAGTGGTGGGAACTTATGCTGAAAAAGGAATCGAAAAAACCATTACGATAATGAATATTTCAGTAACCAAAAATCCTTCTTATATTCCTGTTAATAGTATTTCGCTAAATTATTCATCTTATGAATTAAAAGAAGGAGAAGAATTAGTGCTAGAAGTTAGTGTTCTTCCTTTAAATGCAACTACACAAGAAGTCTTCTTTGAGAGTAGTAATCGACAAATTGCTACCGTAAATACTATGGGAAAAATTGTAGCAAGAAAAGAAGGTACTGTTACCATTACCGTTACTTCATTGGATAACGAATTAGCGCAAGCAACTTGTGAAATAACCATTACAAAGAAAGAAAATATAAGTAAAAGTTGTGCTAAAAGTTCAACAAATACAGTCTTAATCTTCTCATTCATCACTTTCGTAAGCGCATTTGTGCTTCGTAAAAAACATAATTAAAAATTGAAAGGAGAATCAATATGAAAAAAAGAAATTTCTTTATTGCTCTAAGTATGCTATTGAGTGTTTCATTTGCTTCTTTATCCACGACAACATTGGATAAAAAATCGAATGAAGTAGCTTATGCTATAGAAGCAGCTGAAACGAATTTTGATAATGATCCAATTCATAGTAGTACAACGATACAAAACTATTATAGTTCAATTAGTGAAGGCGAAACGGGTTCAACTTTATTAAATGATTTACATTCTTTAAATAGTACCAAAAGAAAAAAGATGGTGGGTTATAAGAATATGGGGCGATATTATAAACAAACCGATGGAGATCCAGATAACCCCAATAATTTAATTCTTTTCTATTCAGGCACAAGCTATAAATTTAATGGCTCTTTTGGAAGTAGTTCTGATGATGTAAACCGCGAACACGTTTGGCCAAATTCTAAAGGTGGAGGAAGTGTTGAAGGTGATATTCATATGACACGTCCAACTTTAGCGGGAGAAAATGGTTCAAGAGGCAATTCTTTCTATGTAGAAAATGGAACGGGTTCCTCTGGTTGGGATCCTGCTATGGAAAGCTTTGGTTTAGAAAAATATCGTGGTATCTCTGCACGTATTATCTTCTATTGTGCGATTGCTGATACTTCTTTAACTTTAGTTGATAAAAACTATGATTCCTCAGCCAATAAAACGATGGGAAAACTTTCCGATCTTTTAAAATGGAATCTTCAATATGAAATTGATGACACAGAAACAAGAAGAAACGATGCAGCACAATCCATTCAAGGAAATCGTAATCCATTTATTGATGATCGTTCTTTACCTTGTAAAATTTGGGGCGATACTAATGCAACGACTCGTGCCGTTTGTGCAGGACAATATGATGATAGACCAACGCCAACTTCTGTAGAAATTCAATTAAGTAGTAAAACACTTAATATTGGTGAAACAGCGCAAGCAACGGCTAAGGTCTTGCCAGCAGATGCTAATCAAAAAGTAGCATGGAAATCAAGTGACTTAAGTGTCGCAACGATTTCAAGTACAGGTTTAATTACCGCTTTAAAAGAAGGTACGACCACGATTACAGCAACCAGTGTAGAAAAAGCGACCATTATGGCTTCGATAACCCTTCAAGTACAAAAGAAATCTTTCTTAGAGCTAACTTCTTTAACCATAAAAGGAACGCCAACAAAGACCAATTATCAAGCGGGAGATTTCTTTGATGGGACGGGATTAGAAATCGAAGGAAAATTAAAAGATGGAACGACGACAACTATTTCTCCTAGCGATTTGATGTGGATGAGTGAAAAAACTTATTCTAACGTTTTAAGCGAAGAAGATACTTCTGTTCTTGGTATTTATGATGGTAAGTTAACTTGTAAATATAATGGAATTGAAGTCTCAAGTACGACCACAAATCAAGTGATTAAAGTGGAACGCTTTGGAAAACTTGATTCAACCAATTTTGAAGTAGGACAGCCTTTTGATTCAAGTGGAATTCGTATGAGAGTGTATGAAAAGGATGGTTTCTTCTATGATATCGCGCCGAATAATCTAAAGTGGAATATTGAAACAATATCCAAAGATATTGCTTATGCGATAGGAACACATGAGGGCTATTCTATTTATGTAGAAATTAAAACAGGCAAGAATGATTCAGTCACCAATTCTTGTTCAAAGTCTTCTACAAATGCTTTATTCTCAATGAGTTTACTTGTCTTTATTCTTTCTATATTTGTAAAGAAAAAATTTGAATAATTTTTAAAATAGGGGAGTATTTTCAATGATACTTCCTTTTTTTAATTAACATTTTTATGGAAAAACAAAAAAAGATGAGTATAATAAGAACATAAAAAAGAAGGTGATTATAATGAAACATGTACAGTCTATGAGTTTTTTACTTCTTTTATTTCTAATTTCTTCTTGTGGTACGGTGAATCGTCCAACCAGTTCATCTAATTCTTCCACAGGAAACACACCCTCTTCAACTACTCCAATTGAAGTGTCAAGTAGTCCAAAGGATGCATCTAGTGATTATGTAGACCATCAAGAAGACTTTTCTCTTACAGGAGATGAGGCCGCAAATTTTACGAAAGAAGATAACGTTTATACGATTCTTGCAGCTGGAGAATATACCGCAAAGGGAAAATTAGAAAATGGAAAAATTTTAGTCAATGCACCTGATGCTAAAGTCACCATTCGTCTTGAAGGTGTAAGCATGACTTCGACCATTGATTCGTTAATCTATGTAGAAGACGCAGATAAAGTTACCATTAAAGCGATTGACGGAACTTATAATGAAATATTAGATCAACGTGCCTTAAAAGATGGTACCGAAGAAGATGAGGTGGGAAGCGCAGCGATTTATGCAAAGACCGATTTAGATGTGCAAGGTGCGGGTTCTTTAATTGTTTCAAGTACGTACAATAATGGCATTCATGCGAAAAAGGATTTAAATATTAAAAAATTAACTTTAAAAGTGGAAGCTATTCATAATGCTTTAAAAGGAAATAACTCCATTACGATTTCTTCAGGAAATTTAATTATAATTTCTCAAGGTGGAGATGGACTTAAAACTTCGGATTCTAAAGTTACCTCTAAAGGTAATCAAAAAGGAAGTATTAACATTACCGGTGGTAATATGGATATCTATGCTTCTTGTGACGCGATTGACGCTGCTTATGACTTTAATATGTCAGAAGATGCAGAAAACTCACCAGTAGTACGTTTATATACCGATAAATTTTCTGAATATTCAACAACGGTTGTTAAAAATAATACAAGTAAAATGTATCTTCGTATGAGTGGCTCTTATTTAGACTCTTCTTATCGTTATGCGGGTTGCTTCTATAATAGCGATGAAGATTACGTTTGGAAAAATGCATCGTATGTTGGTACGGATAGTTCTAATCCAAGAAGACCTTATTATATTTATGCAATGGATCGTCCATCTTCTTATACCAATGTACAGTTCTACCGTTTCTTAAGTTCGCAAAGTGAAAATTCCTTTGATACCTATGATGCAAAATCTGAAGGTGGCGTCATCAATAGTAACAAAGATATGTTTGCGATTACCAGTACTTCTAATCAATTAATGGAAGGAACTTGGACCTCTTATACAACAAGTTCTTCAGGCGGATCATATGGTTCTTCTCATAAGAGTGATCATTCCGCAAAAGGAGTAAAAGCACAAAACGCTATTTCCATCTCGGGTGGAACAATGACCATTACTGCAAATGATGATGGTTTACACGCTAATAGTGGAGAGACCTTAGATAATGGTTCTTTAGGTGTTGGTGATATTACCATCACCGGTGGAAAATTGTCGATTTCTTCTACTGATGATGGTATTCATGCGGATCATATTGGTAGATTCTCTAATGCGCAAATTGAAGTAACGAGTTCTTATGAAGGTATTGAAGCGAATCAACTTTATTTCTATAGTGGTACCTATTATGTTACCGCTACCGATGATGGTATTAATGCATGCAATGGCAGTGAAAAAACACTACTTCAAGTTGAAGGCGGTTATTTAGATGTTACCGTTGGAAGTGGCGACACAGACGCAATTGACTCGAATGGCGACTACAAACAATTAGGCGGCTTTGTCGTTGCTCGTTGTGGCGCAAACGACAATAGTGGTAATATGGCCGCATTAGATATTGATGGAACTTTCTATATGGAAGGTGGTACCTTTATTGGTGCTGGTTCTATGGGAGCGACACCGAATGGCTCAAAGGTGAATTATGTTCGCTTTGGTTCTTCTTCCTCTCGTCCAGGAGGCGGTGGTCCAGGCGGTAGACCTGCTTACGGTTCTTCTACTACCTTTACCCAAGGAGAATATACGATTAGTAATACAGAAATCAGCTTTACTTTAAATCAAAGCTATTCGAATTTATTCATTTGTAGTGATCAACTTGCTTTATCTACAAGCTATACATTAACCAATGGAACAACCACCAAAACTTGGACGCAAAGCTCAAGTGCTGTAACGGGAAATTAAAGATAGCGAAAAACGGGACTTAGGTCTCGCTTTTTTTTCGTTAAAATACTATTTCTTTCATAACTAAAATAAGATAAAATAAAAACAAGAGGAACATTCATATGAAGAAAAAATTTTATCTATCATTAGTGCTATTTTCTTTACTTGGTCAAATTGCATGGGTTGTTGAAAATATGCTTTTTAATGATTTTATTTCCATGGAATTTAGTGCGAAGCCTTTCCATATTGCTTTAATGGTTTCATTAAGCGCAATTGTAGCGACAATCACTACTTTATTTGTTGGTGCTTTTAGCGATAAAAAAGGAAAGAGAAAGAAGTTTATTTGGATTGGTTATATTTTATGGGGCATCAGTATTTGTGCATTTGCTTTATTAAATACTAAAACCCTACAAAAAGTATTTCCTTTAGAAAAATGTGCTTTGATTGGTGTAGCTTTAACCATTACATTAGATTGTATCATGACCTTCTTTGGTAGCACCGCTAATGACGCTTGCTTTAATTCGTGGTTAACGGATATGTCGGATCATACCAATCGCGGAAAAGTAGAAGGCATTAATTCAATGATGCCTTTAATTGCAGTATTAGTGGTTTTTGGTGCGCTTTATCCCTTACAAGAGAATTATTCTTGGTCCGTTGTATTTTTAATCACGGGCGGATTAACCATTCTTGCGGGTGTGCTAGGTATTTTTACGTTAGAAGAGAGTCATGCCACTCCATCAAAAGAAGAGCATTATTATCAGCAGATTTTTTATGGGTTTAAAATTAGTTCCATGAAAAAGAATCCGATTTTATATTGGATTTATTTAGCTTTTGCTATTTTTGGCATCGCCATTCAAATTTTTATGACCTTCTTAATTCCTTACTATAAGAGTTTCGTCGGCGATAATTATGTCTTTATTATGGCCTTCGCTATTGTAATTGCGGCCATTGTTACTTTCTTCTATGGAAGACTTTATGATCGTTTCCATTTTAAAAAGACCATCCTTCCTTCTTTAGGAATTCTTTTACTGGGATTAGTGATGTTATCTTTCACCTTCTTTACGCAAAATGTTATTTATATTTTTATCGGTTCTTTATTCATGATGACCGGGTATTTATGTTCTATGGCTATCTTTAATGCAAAGATGCGTGATCATACGCCTAGCGATAAAGTAGGAGCCTTTCAAGGCATTAAAATGTTTTCTCAAGTTTTAATTCCGATGTTAATTGGTCCTTGGATTGGTGCGGTTTCTGTATCAGGTAATTTTGATTACAATATGGAAAATGTTCTTTATCCAGCGGGCTATACGTATACTATTCACCCCAGTATTTTTATTGCCGCTAGTGTAGTGACCCTATTTGTAGTCTTACCATTAATCAAAGTATTTTCTTTAGAGAAAAAAGAAAAGGAAGAAATTAAACATGAATAAAATACCTTTAGAAGAATATCCTCGTCCCCAGTGGAAAAGAAATTCTTATTTATGTTTAAACGGACTATGGGATTATCGCATTCAAAAAGAAAAAGGAATTCCGGTTGATTATGAAGGGAAGATTTTAGTTCCTTATCCTTTAGAGTCAGATAATTCTTTGGTAAAAAAAGAATTAAAAAAAGGTGAATACTTGATTTATCGCCGCTTTTTCTCCATTCCAAAAGACATGGAAAATGAACAATATATTCTTCATTTTGATGGTGTTGACCAAATGGTGGAAGTTTATTTGAATCACGAACGATTAGGAAATCATGAAGGTGGTTATATTCCGTTTTCTTTCGTTATTGATGCAAAAAAAATTAAAGAAAATAACGAGATTATTTTAATTGTCAAAGATGATTTAGACCGGACTTATGGTTATGGAAAACAAACGGAAAAAAGTCATGGTATGTGGTATACCAAAACTTCAGGAATATGGAAGACGGTTTGGTTAGAAAGTATTTCATCTCATTATTTTAAAAGTGCCAAAATGGATGTGACGTTAACCCAAGTAAAGTTAACTTTAGATACTTCCATTCAAAATAAAAAAATCACCATCTTTTTAGAAGATGGAAAGATAGAAAAAGAGTTTATAGAAAATGAAATAGAAATTGAAATTCCTTCTCCTCATCTATGGTCACCAGAAGATCCTTATTTATATCGGTTTACTTTAGAAGGAGAAAAAGATTTTATCACTTCTTATTTTGCTTTAAGAACGATTGAAGTAGGAAAAGATGGAAATCTACCTTGTTTATTATTAAATAAAAAACCATATTTCTTCCATGGCTTATTAGATCAAGGTTATTTTCAAAAAGGAAATTTAACCCCTAGTTCTTATGATGATTTTCTCTTTGAAATTCGTACATTAAAAGAATTAGGCTTTAATACATTAAGAAAACACATTAAAATTGAGCCACTTTATTTTTATTATCTTTGTGATAAAGAGGGAATGGTTGTCTTTCAAGACATGGTAAATCATGG
Organism: Caryophanales bacterium UBA7581; assembly: GCA_002477825.1. Classification (GTDB taxonomy): domain Bacteria; phylum Bacillota_I; class Bacilli_A; order RFN20; family CAG-826; genus CAG-826. Next base: position 9,186 of record DLKT01000009.1, read on the forward strand.
GAAGTATTCATTCTTTAAAGATACAGTTCTTCCTACCATTGGATTAAAAAAATGGAAAAACAAAGGAAAGCATATGCCGATAACAACGAAAGAATGCTTTATGAAGGATTGTGAAGAAACACTATCACTCCTTTATAATTGTCCTTCTGTTCTTTATTACACAATCTTTAATGAAGGATGGGGACAATTTTCTTCGGATGAAGTTTATAAAACTATTAAAGAAAAAGAACCTCATCGTATCATTGACGTGACATCGGGTTGGTTCTTTGGCCAAAATAGTGATGTTGATTCTCATCATATTTATTTTAAAAAAGTACGATTGAAAATGAAAAATCGTCCACTCATTTTATCGGAATTTGGGGGATATGTGTATAAATGTAAAGGTCATTGCTTTAAAGAAGATAAAACCTTTGGCTATCGAATTTATAAGTCACAAGAAAAATTTCAAGAAGGTATAAAGAATTTATATCTAACTGAAATCATTCCGTTAATTAAAAAAGGTTTAAGTGCTTCTATCTATACGCAAGTAAGTGATGTAGAAGAAGAAACGAATGGTTTATTTACCTATGATAGAGAAATATTAAAAGTGAAGAAAGAAGATATGCTTCTTATTCAAAAAGCTATCGAAGAGGCAATGAAAATTCGATGAAAAAAGAAATCAAAAGAGCAGACCATGAATTTTCTTCTTTTCTTCCTTTAGATGCTGAAATTTTAATATTAGGAAGTTTTCCCTCCGTAAAATCTAGAGCAAATGGGTTTTATTATATGCACCCACAAAATCGCTTTTATAAAGTTTTAAGTGAAATCTATCATGAAGATTTTTATTGTTGTTCAATAGAAGAAAAAAAGCAATTATTAACAAAACATAAAATTGCTTTATATGATGTTATTCTTTCTTGTGATATTATCGGTTCTTCGGATGAAAGCATTGATCATGAGGTTCCCATCGATTTAAAAGAAATTATGGAACACTATCCCATTCAAAAAATATATTTAAATGGTCAAACGGCTTCATTAATATTCTTTAAGTATTTTAAAGATTACACTTCTTTAGCGATTACATTACCTTCTACTAGTCCAAGAAATTGGAGATACTCATTATCAAATTTAGTAGAAGAATGGAAAGTCATAAAAAAATAGTAGCTTAACCGCTACTATTTTTTGCTTTCTTCTTCTGTTATCATAACCGGTTCTTCTTGCTTCGTTTCTTTTTTGGCATTTAAAGATTTTAAGAACACTGGAGTTAAGAAAGAAGTTACTAAGATTAATAAAAGAATAAAGGGCATGAGTTCCGCTTTTACTAAACCACTATCGATACCTTTTTGAGTACAAACGATGACGACTTCAGCTCTAGCCATCATGCCAATACCAACAGAAAGAGAATCTTTAAAGGAATAACGACATATTTTAGCGCCTAAACCAGCACCAATCACTTTACCTAAAATACCGACAAATACATAAACTAAACCGAACCATAAGAATTTTAAATCATTCATTTCAAAACCTTGATACATCATAAGTCCGATATTTGCAAAGAAGATAGGACCAAAGAGAATATATGTTTCAATTTCTACACGACGGTCGATATAATCTCTTGATTTGGTTTGACTCATAATAATACCCGCAATATAAGCACCGGTAATATCTGCTACACCGAACCACTTTTCAGCAGCGAAAGCATAGAAGAAACAAACAGCAAATCCAAAGATAGGAATTCTACGATGGTGTGGATAACGTTCATCCATCCATTGGAAGAACTTTTTAATTAAAATACCAAGACCAAACGCTAAGACGAAATAAGCGGCCATTAAACCAATGGTTTTCCATACATTAGCGGATTCAGCACTAGAAGAAGGATTACCTAAAGATAAAACTAAGGAAAGTAAGATAACGCCAATAATATCATCTAAGATAGCGGCAGATACAATAGAAGTACCTACTTTAGAATCAAGCTTTCCTAATTCTTTTAATGTTGCGACAGTAATAGAAACCGATGTTGCTGAAAGAATGATTCCATAGAAGATATTGCTAAATATATCAGCGTCAGGGAAGAATAAGAAAGCCACTAAGAAACCAAGAGCGGAAGGAACAATTACACCAAGTAAAGTGATGATAATTGCCGCAACGCCAGTAGCCTTAATGCTTTTAATATCGGTTTCTACACCAGCAGAGAACATAATAAGAATTACCCCGATTTTTCCTAAGAAGTCTAAGCCTTCTTTAGTATAATCGGTAAATACACCTTGTTTAGGAATAAAAGTAATTAAACCTAATAGGAGACCTGCTAATAAGAAACCAATCACTTGAGGAAGTTTAATCTTTCTACATAAAATACTTAATACTTTGGATAAGCAAAGAATCAAAGCAATAGGAAGTAACAATTCAAAAGGTTTGTTATTTGATTCTGTTAATACTTGAAATAGTTGTGTCATTATAAAACACCTCACAAACGTTTTTTATTATAGTTCTTATTTTTAAGATTTCAATATAAAAAATAATTAAATTTATGTAATAATATATATACATAAATAAGTAAGGAGGAAAATGTTATGAAAGTAGCGGTCATTGGTGCAGGTGCTTCGGGTATTTTTTATGCAATTTTAAGAAAAAAACAATTTCCTCAAGACGAAGTTATTTTGGTAGATAAAGAAGATCGATTGGGTAAAAAAATTTATGTTACAGGAAACGGAAGATGCAATCTTTTCCATGAGGAGACCGCTCAATTTTTAGACGCTTATTCTAACTATAAAGAAGCGAAAGAAGTGTTTGCAAGAGTTCCGTTATCCACTTTAAAAGAGGTTTTTTCTTCTTTAGGTTTAGATACAATTAAGCAAGGAGAATTATATTATCCGCGTACCTTAAGCGCGAAAACGGTTATGGATGTTTTTAATTTTTGGATCAAAAAATTAAACATTCAAGTATGGACGAAAAATGAATTAAGACAATATGAAAGAAGAGAAAATGGCTTTCTTCTTCGTTTTGATAACAAGGATGTAGAAGTCGACCGCTTGGTTTTAGCGTTAGGTGGTGCCTCTTCTAGTCAGCTAGGAAGTGATGGAGCTTGGGTGAAAATATTAAAGGCACATCATTATGAAATTTCTCCCTTTTATCCAGGATTAGTGGGGTTAAAGGTAAAAGAAGATATCGCTAGTTTACAAGGATTACGCTATTTCTCTAAAGTGACTTTATATAAAGAAAAAGAAAAAATTCATGAAGAATATGGTGAAGTACAATTTAAAAATGATGGTGTAAGTGGTATTTGTATAATGAATACAAGTTCTTATATCGCTCGTTTAAAAGATCCTTCTTTATGCCATATTGAACTGGATTTATTACCGGAATGGGATGAAAAAATAGCTTATGAAAAACTGAAAGAAAAAGAAAATCATGGTTATCCTTATTTAGATGGTACTTTTCCTTCTTCTTTAGCGCGTTTATTAGAAAAGAAAACGCAAACGAAAGGAAAGAAAACCGATGAAGAAAAGAGAAAGATTATAAAAGAAGCGAAACACTTTGTTTTACATGTTTCTGATTTCTATTCTTTTACCACTTCACAAGTGACTGTAGGCGGTGTTTCTTTAAATGAAGTCAATGAGAATTTTGCTTCTAAAAAAGAAAAAGGATTATACCTATTAGGCGAAATGTTAGATATGGACGCTTTATGTGGCGGATATAATTTAATGTGGGCATGGGCCACTGCCTATTTAGCAAGTAAAGATGAATAAAATATCGACTTCTAGTGATAAAGACTAGAAGTTTTTTTATGTTAATAAAAAAGAAAAAACTATTGCAATGACCTTGTTTCATGCTATAATAGTGTCAAATTTATTCGGGAAGTGTTATCCCATGACGATAATTTTAGCAAAAAAGAAGCATACTTTATGCTTATCATTTTTTGTTTTTTTAAAGAAGGGAGGAGCCTTTTTAATTATTATGACTTTTAAAATATTTATTCATCATTCAGTAGGAATGAAAATTTGAAAATCATCATAACATGTATTTTAAAAAGGAGGGGAATTTGTTATGAAAAGATCAAAAGTATTATATGTTTTAGCGCTTGGTTCTTTATTGATGTCATGTGGAGAAACGCCCACACCTACAAGTTCAATAGAACCAACCACTGGTACACCAGAACCAACTACTAGTGTTTTACCCGACTCATCAAGTCCAGACGACAATCCATTAACTTTAGAAGAATTAGAAAGCGTAGTAGCTAATGCAAAAGAAAAAGCCGACTCGATAGCTAGCGGCACAATTACACTCGACGAATCGAATTCTTATGGAGATCCAACCCATAAAGTTATGCCCTTTGAATTTGGAAAAGATAAAAATGGTGACGTCTTACATTACACTGATTTTGATTGGAATATGAATCCACAAGAGATGTATTTAATGGAAGATGAAGAACATGCGGTTGTGGCAGTTCAAAAAGATGCGGATGGTTCCATTTCTAAACCATGGGAAACGTATGATAAAGTACAATATGCTTATCGTAATTTATTAGGATATGGGGAACCGACTTTATATGGAACAGAAGGTCTTTTAGAAGGACTTGTTGATTATGTGAAAAAGAATGTGAATAAAGATGCAAAGTATCAATTATCTGATGGTAAATATGAATTATCTTTTGGATATTTCACATCTTTAGATACTTATGATTATTTGGTTGTTCATTCTTCTTTCTCTTTAGGAGAGAGTAATGAAGTGAAAACCTTAGATATGGAAATCGTTTCTTATAATCAATCCAGTTTCATGGTCGATGACGAATTAAAAGTGATTCAACTTTTAGATAACGCTACCGCAAGTAGTACAAAAAATTATAAAATTGAACAAGTGAAAGGAACCAGAAATTACGTAAATCCAATTTCCTTAGATGGTTTCTATGCGACTAGCTTTGATTTAATCTATAATGATGAAACATTAAGCGATGATTCAGTTGTATCGATTGAAAAAGAAGCCGATGTTTCAATCTCCGTAGCTAATGTTTTACCTGAAACCACTAATTTCAACTTTGATTCAATTGATGTGAGTGTATTAGAAGGTAGTGAAGATTCCTTTAATGCAAACTATCAATCATTCTCTAATGAAATCTCAATCAGTAGTTCAGAAGTGGGCGATTATAAAATACAAGTGAAGTCTAAAAATGTGACTAAAACGTTTAAAGTTACAGTAACTGAAGCACAACCGAATAAAATTAATGTATCTTATTCCGTTGATGGTCCACAAGGCTTAACCGCTTATTCTTATAGTGGAAGTATTCAAGCTTATGTCGGTGTTGAATATGTTTTAAATGCTACAGTTGATCCTTTCGCTGCCAATCAAGAACTTGTAGCGAGCTTAGATGGTGTTGATGCTGCGGATTATCAACTAACGAAAAAATCCATTCAAGTCAATGAATGGATGCCAGCCCGCGATATGTGGTGCTTTACTCCATTAAAGGCAGGAACTTATGACGTTTTATTAAAGAGTGCAGTGAAAGATAGTGTTCAAGAAACGGTGCATATCGTAGCAGAATCCGCTCCTTCTTTAAAAGATGTATTAGTGAATGCTTTTGCTAATAAAGATATGTCTCAAATAAAATACTATGTAACTTTTGAACCAGCAAATGATGGCATGACGGGAAATGTGAGAATTGAAGATCGTATCAACAATAAAGTTGAACAAGCCAGCTATACCGCTACAAAAGGTGAAAAGTTCTATACCTTCAGTTTAACGCATGTTTCAGGGGATGAATTAAATCTTGAATTTAAAATGTCCTTTGATTATACGCTCTTCTTATATGTCGTTGGTGATACGGATGGTGCTCAAATGACCAAAGTGACAACGGAATTTTTAGTGAGTGGCACTTGGAATGGCACGAGTGGAGATTATTCTTTAACTTTCACACTTTTTGAAAGCCATGAAGCTTCCTTAATGATGGATAAGAGTGATTATAGTGATTATAAGAGCCTTTCTTGTAATTTCGCTTTAGAAGCTACAGATGATGGCTATAAAGGCACTTTAACCGCATCAAGCTATACGGAAGATCCATTTGTTGAGCTACCATTAACCTTTACTATTGATAAAGATTTTACCTCTATTTCTATTTCCTTTACTTATGGAGGTAATAACTATTCCTTTACTTTAACTAAAGCAACATATTAAGTATGAAAAAGAAAATGTTTGGAATTCTTATTGGATTATGTTGCGTTCTCACTTCTTGTGGGAGCGCAATTTCTCCGATTGAGAGTATAACCAATATGAATTTAGTGTTAAAAAATACGGATGAGTTTAAAGAGGCAAAATCGATGTCCGCTTTAGGCAATCAAAAACTTTTAGTGATTCCTGTTGAATTTAAAGGAGAACGTGAGTTTAACGAAGAAGATTTAACGAGAATTCAAAAAGGTTTTTTTGCCGATAACTTATCAACAAGTGAAGGAAAAAACTATTATTCTGTACGGGAATTCTATGAAAAAAGTAGTATGAATCAGCTGCATATTGAAGGTGAAGTTACCGATGTTTTAAAGGTTCCTTATACGATTGAAGAAATGACAAAAGATAAAAACTACTTTCCAGGTGTTCCTGCCCAATATTTTATGGATCAAGAGAGCATTAGCAATGAATATTTTCAAAGCTTTGATCAAGATCATGATGGCTATGTAGATGGCGTTGTATTTATTTATTCCACACCTACCTCAGAAAGAACGGGTAACTTTTGGGCTTGGGTCGCTAATTTTGCTACGGAAAGCAATATTGAACGGCCAACCTTCTTCCGCCATATGTGGTGTGGCATTGATTTCTTTCATCGAGGTGATTATGATGTCGATGCACATACCATTATCCATGAAACGGGCCATCTTTTAGGATTAAGAGATTATTATCCTAGTGATAACTATAACTTAGCGTTAGGTGGTCATTCGATGATGGATTATAATATTTCGGATCATGATCCTTATTCTAAAATGCTGTTATCCTGGGCAGAACCCACTTATTATGACTTTAAAAAGAATAAAAAGATTAAAGTTGATTTACCAGCTTTTCAAGATACGAACCAATTTATATTATTAAATACCAATTGGAATCATTCGGTTATGGATGAATATTTATTAATTGAATATTATACACCGACTGGATTAAATGAATTAGACGCTAAAAATCCTTATGAAAATCGTCCTTTAGGTTTTACCGAATCAGGCATAAAGATTTATCATGTGGATAGTCGAATTGCAAGGTGTCATTATAGTAATGAAACCTATACAATTTTATTTGATGAATATGTGGATGAAATTCCGGAAACTTATGATGAAGGCACATATTATTTAATTGGCGCTTCAAATAACAATGAAGATTCTAGAACGGATGCTTCTCGTCAAGGTCGTTATAAACAAGTAGCGTTAGTTGAAAATAAGCCGTATAACCAATTACAAAGTGGAGCAAGTGCGGATAACGATTCATTATTCCAAGTAGGCGATGTATTTGATTCTTCTTCCTCCGCTTATTTATTAAACGGACAATGGAATTCAAAAGAAGATATTGGTTTTACTTTGAAAGTGGAACAAATGAATGAAGAATACGCTACACTTACAATTGAATATCGTGGGGGTAAATAAAAATGAAAACAAAAAAATATGTCTCACTCATGATTTTATTAGGTAGTTTAGCTTCCTGTGGCTCTAAACCATCATCGACAAGTACTTATATAGCAGCGTCTCTTCAAGAGGCAATACAAAATACAAGCGATGAATATCAAATGGATATTGAAACAGGTATGGGCTATTCTTATACTTATCAAATCATTTCTCCAGAGCTCTATTATTATGCGCCGGGCGTAGAGAATTATATTCTTTTACCCGAAGATCCAAATTATTATCATAGTTTTGAAAGAACTTATTTAGAAGTAGAAGAAACCTATCGCTTTGGTATGGATGTACATGGTCGAGCGGGTAGAAAAGAAGATAAAGATTTAATCTATTCCGTTAATTTTTTAGATATTTTAAAAAAGTACACAGATGACTTTTCTAAGAAGGATGAAAAGACCTATATGTGTACGGTAAAAGATTTAGCTTATGATTTAAAAGATTATTTCCAAAATCGCGCTTTTACGTATTGTAATTATTTTGAACTCGAGTTAGGAACGGATGGTCGCTTAGCTTCTTTCCGCTCTTATGAAAAATCTTTAGAAGAAGCTTACTCAGTGGGTGAAGTTTCTTTCCATCATTTTGATATCGCATCATTTGAAGCTTATAATCTATGGAATAAAGAAGGTAGAATGATTAACCTTCGTTTAGTGGATTTAAAAATAGGTTCACAAGTAGGTGAAGAATATCATCTCTTCTATGAAGGTGAAACGGTTGAAGTCGAAGGCGTTGTTGCATCTTATGATTTCAATAACAATTTAATTATCGCTACAGAAAGCGATGTAACAGGCTATATTGGTTTACAAGTGACTTTAAAAAACAAGGACACATTACCAAAAATTAATGAAAGAATTAAAGTGACAGGAAAAGTTACCCAAGAAAGATTTACGGGGCGACTCATAGATGCAAGTTATACATCGATAGGAAAAGAAGAATATTATCCTCTCTTTGATGAAGAACGCATTGTTGATAGTTATGGTGGTGGCTATTACGCCGCTTACATTTTCTCACAAACGCCAGTTTATGCGGATTCTGTTTATTCTACCTATGCATATGTGGAAAGCTTACCGGATACAGTAGAAGAGAATCAGCGTGCAATCATTAACTTAATTTGTCCTAGCTTTGAATCCGAAGAAAATTTAGTTTATCATATGCAATTGATTCTTCCTAGCACAATGCCTTTAAAAGAAAAACAAGAAGCACTTAATCAACTAAAACAATTTGGCCTTTATAATGCGGAAAATAATGAAGCAGAGGAAGTTTCCTTAGAACATATGATTCTTCGCTTTAATCCCTATTATACATTTAGAGTGCAACTCGAATATGGTTCAGAAAGTATCATTTCCAAGCATTTAACCCCAAGTGAAAAAGTCGAAAAGCAATTTAGTTTAAAAGGATTCCCATTTCCTAACACTGAGTCCTTTAGTTGCTTTAGCTTTGGTGGAGTCTCGGGATTGTCCATTGAACAAAATTATGGAAAAGAAGGAAAAACGCAAGGTATTTATTATAATGCATCTTCTTTATCTACCGATTTAATTGATACAGAAATCCAAAATATGAAATCATTTGGTTTTGAACTCTATAATGAAATCAACGATAACTATCATCGTCGCCATCAAATCTATAAGATGGGTGATGTTTACGTTGACATTCTTTTAGAAGAAGTAAGTTTCTCGGAAGGTGAAAAATCTCTTCACATGTGGATTTATCAAGGTGAAATGATTTATAAAGTAAAAGTCCAAGAAAAAATCACCGAAAATATTCCTTATTTTGATGTCAATGATTTTATTACATTAGATTATGTAAAAGATGCAGATATGGCTTATTATCAACTTCCAAGTTATGCGGGTAATGTGTTTACGAATAGTTATTTAAACTGCATTACGATGGATGTAAGTGAAGATTGCTTTGCTTCTTTACGCTCTAGCTATATCAATGATAAAGGCTTTAAATCCGCTAGAGATGATAGTAATAAGATTTATACTTATAACACAAGAGGATCTAACCATTACGTTCTTTATAAAGAAATTGAAGGAAGTAATGAGAAAATCTTCTTAGATATGGCAATGTATGCTTCAAGTGACTATACCTTTACCGGACATGACGAATTTACGAATCGTATTGAAATCTTAATTTATAAAGCGACAGAACCAATGACCACAAAATATGAGAACAATTTAGATGCATTCTCTCATTATTTAGAATCGTTAAATCCAGGTGGAAGCTTTAAAGTAAATTTCACAGTTAGCGATACGAGAGTAGAATCTTGGCCTGCTGCTGATGATAATGTGAAATACGATTATCTCTATTATGGTTATTATTATGAATTTGATGTATTTGTTTATTCCTCTAATTTAACACAAACCTATATGGATATCGTAAATGGCTTAGTCGAGTCTGGATATTCTCTTTCAGGAACCTCCTCAAAAGGTAATGAAACCTACGCTAAATCATCTAGTAATGGCTATGGTTCTTATGTGTTTATTATGAAAGAAACACAGAAAGGCTATATTCGATTGATTGATGGTGTGGGTGGTATTGATTTCTAAATATGTAAATCTTTCAAATCTAGGGTGGTGTATCCTAAAAAGGATACATCACTCTTTTTTGTGATAATGAAGATAAATACTACAGTATCATAAAAAATTAAAAAACTAGACAAAAAAAGAAAAAGCGTTTATAATGACTTTCCCACCTTTGAAAGGAGAAATAGTATGATTGATTTTGAAATTCTATGTCAAGAAGCGAAGAAAGTCTTAAAGCCTCGTATTTTATCTAAGCATATTCGAGTTGGTGATGTCGCATGCGCTTTAGTAACCGATCAAGGAAACATCTATACGGGTGTATGTATTGATGCCTCTTGTTCGATTGGATTTTGTGCTGAACACGCCGCAATCAGTGCAATGCTTACCCATGGAGAAACGCATATCGAAAAGATTGTATCCATCAGTGAACATGGTATGATTTATCCTCCTTGTGGAAGGTGCCGTGAACTCATTAGTCAAGTCGATGAACGGAATATGGAAACGTTAGTTATGATTGATAATGATAAAGTGGTAAAATTAGAAGAACTTCTTCCTTTTGATTGGAAGAAAGCTCGTTAGAAATGAAAAATGCGCTCTTTTTAGAAAGAGCCTTTTTTATTTTTGTATCTATGATACAATATAAAAAGCGAGGAGAGATAGAATGCAGATTGAAATAGAACGATTAAATGAAGAGGAATTAGCAAAGCTTTATCAAGAAAGAATCATTTATGATTTCCCTGAAGCTGAAGTAAAACCACTTCCTTTAATGAAGAAGTTGATGAGAGAAAATAACTATATTGTATTGTTGTTTAAACAAAATCATCTTCCGGTAGCGTATACGATTCTTTCATCTTTAAAGAATCGTTCTTTAGTTCTTTTAGATTATTTTGCGGTTTATCCTTCTTATCGCGGTCATGGTTTAGGTGGAAAAGTTCTTGCTCATATGAAAGAAGAATTATTAGATTATGATGGCGTTTTGTTAGAAGTAGAAAATCCGATGCTTTCAGACGTGGAGACACGCCATTTAAAAGAGAGAAGAATTGCCTTCTATCTTCGTTCGGGCGTAATTCATACGCATTTTGAAACGAGCACACAAAACGTTCCTTATCAAATTCTTTTCTATCCTATTCAAAAAGAAAAACTCACGATGAAAGAAACAAAAGAAGGAATGGATGCCTTCTATTCTTATTTCTTCCCTAGCGAGATTTCTGAAATTCGTTTAAGTTATGCTTATAAAAATGAGGAGAAAAAATAATGAAAAACAAAAAAATAATCTTTGGTTTATGTTTATTTTTACTTTGTAGTTGTGGAGGAGGAAATGTGAATTCCACTACGAACAAGGATAGTTCGAACAATCCCCTAACAAGTGAGGTAATTCCAGATTCGTCAACTGATATACCTGAATCAACGAAACCAGAACCGATAACGGACTGGAGAGCAGATTCTGTTAGCAACATGGAAAAAGCGATTGGTGAGAGATTACCTTTTGCTGTCTTTACTGAATATTATGTGGATGAGAGCTTTAAAGATGAAGATGGAACATTCATCTTTTATATTCGTGATCCAGCAAAATGTGGACATGCGGTTTCTTATCGTGATGTGTTATTAGAAAATGGGTTTGAACAAGGTTCAATTTCACACGATGAATATGATAATCAAATTACTACATTTGAAAAAAGTAAAAACGATGAATCTTCCATTCGAGTAGAGTTAGCAAATTATGGAAATGGTGAAGTCCAAGAATTACGTTTAATGGCTTATTTAATTAGGAAAGCAACTTCATGGCCATTAAAGGCGATTGCTTCTGTCGTTGGTTATGAAATAGCGATTCCAAGTTTTGAGGCCAATGAATATTATATTTATCCTAACCAAGAGAAACATGAGATTGAATTATGTATTCCTCAAGATAGTAATCAATGTGTAACTACTTATCGTGAGTTACTCGTTAATGAAGGATGGAATATGGTCGACGGCACTGATTCAACCCCATATTTTGCTAGCCAACAAAATTATGAAATTGAATTTCAATATAGTGGTGCTTATTTCCAAATCTTAATTCGTTATAATGGAACAAACCCTCCTTTAATTGAGGGAGATATTGTTATTACGCATCAATGGTTTAGAGACTCTGGTGAAGGATATAAAGATACCGAATTCAGTTATGGTGGTATTACTTATACGAGTGTTAAAATGGCTAAAATTAAGTTTGATGGAGAATACATTGTTCAAATGAAGAAGAACGAAAGTTATTTTCAAAATATAGTGGCGATGACGCAAGGTATTGAATCCATCACAATTGACGTTGTAAATGTGAAAGAAGAACCTTATCGCGGAAAAGTAACCGTGTACGCTGTTGACGCAAATGAGAATAAAACGAAAATTGAAGAAACGGATGGAAAATATAACTTAAATGGCACAAATTACTTTATGATTGCTAATGAAAGTAGCTTTGTATTCTATTTCCGTTCCTTATCCATTCAACTTGCTAAATAAAAGAGCATAAAAAAAGAGAATCATGAGCGATTCTCTTTTTTTGTGCTTTTATCATCAATTAGCGGGTTAATGTGACGTATTTAGTGCCGGTATCATAACCATCTTCATCGGTTAAATATGTACCAACAACATCTTGTTCATATTCATCATACCAACCATAGGTATATGCACATAATTTAATTTCGTCTTTTCCACCATCATAGCTGATTAATAGGTTTAATTCATAATCAGAAAGTTTGCTCATACGAATGGTACCACTGTTCTTATCGAAAGTGTATTCAAAGGTAAAGGAGCCTTTTTTCGTAGTGACTAAAGAACCAGTGCCATCTTCATTGAATGTTAAAGTAACGGTTTGATTGGAGTTAGAAGAATCAATGCCTGTCCAAACACCTACAATACCTTCATCTTTTGTGTTGTTTGGATTAATGGTGATGCTAAATACTTCTTCTTTTACGCCATCTTCATATTTTGGAGATTGAATGGTGACACTTACAGTAACAGCTTCGGTAATATCTTTAGCACCAGTAGCGTCAAGAATGAGCTTTTGACCACTCTTGCTAACTCTTAAGTACTTTTCATTGCTAGAAACAGGAGTAAAGGGGACATCAATTGTTGTTAATTTAGAAGCATAGCAATAGACTTCTCTTATGGTGTTTGCTAAGATGGTTGCTTTAGCAGCAAGAATGTTATCATAATCACCATCAGTTGGAGACATATACCATTGCATGACGCGATAATCATCTTCAATCGTGACATCTACAGTTTTGGTTACATTATTCGTGGTATGGTTACCTAATGTAAGAGTAGAAGTACCAGAAGACTTACCAACGAAAAGTAATGGTTCGTTTGCGCTTCTTGGGCCAATAACAGCGGTATTACTAGAAGAAATAATACCATATTGCCATGTGTCAAGAGCGGTAGCAGGAGAATAATTGGCTACGACATATTCACTAACGCGATCTTCTAAAGCGATTTTGTTTTTGTCTAAACCTGTTTTTTCAATAGAGAAAGAGTCGATTGATTTTACAAAATATGGATCAGTATTGAAGGAAGGTGTTCCTGACTTAGCTTCACCATAAGTGTATGTAAAGTGCATTTCTTCATTTAAAGTAAATTGTAATTCACCATTAGGAAGGAAGGCATCTTTATCAAAGTCATAAGCTTTATCATCATAAGTTTTTTCAACGTAAGAACCACTTAAAAGATTTCCAGCTTTATTGAATGTAATTTCAATATCATAGGTTAAGTGTTCTTTTTTACCATAAGTACTTCCAGAAGAAGAATCGGTCACTGGGACTGTGGTTTTCCAAGATTGAATGTTAACAGTATAAGTACCATCATCATTGGTCTTATAAGAATAATCACGATCAAAGCTCTTTAAAGTATCATTGAATTCGGTATCAAAACCGGTACGATAACCATAATGGATATTGCGATCGATAGAATATACATCATGAGAATAACGATTCGCTTCATATTCAGCGTCTTTAGCTAAACGTTGATAAGAGCTATAACCATCTTGGTATTCATCTACAACACTATATTTAGCGGATATTTTCTTATTATCATCTGCTCTAGAATCATCATAAGTGCTTTCTACATACGTATCGACAACGGTTAATAAATCGCCATCTAATTTACGATAGTCAAAGGCTTTTTCTGTTTCAGTACCTAAAGTTTTTACCGTGGCATAAGAAGCGTTTTGATATAAATCCCAATGATAATCATCATTAGATTTGGTAGAAGTATAACTAACAGAAGTTACCCCAGTAGGATAAGTTGTAGGATCGGATTTTACTCTACCTGATAATAAAGATTGGAATTGAGAAATGTTTTCTGGAGCGTGAATTAAGCCCACTCTTTGAATGTAGCAAGGTTCAGTTGCATCACTGGGATCATAATAGAAATCATAATAGGCATTTCCTGCTAAAGTAAAGGAAATATTGCTATCTGTACCATTATATAATTGAACATCAGCATTGGTTTTATAGTTATTGATTTGGATAACGCTTAATTTAGAAGAGGCATCGTCATTACCTTTTACAAAGTAAGCAAGGTTAGTTTGATTTTCAACTTTAACATTTTTAGCAGAATAAACGCCATTTTCATCAGCGGTAAGTTTAACAGAAAGATCACCGGAAATGATTACATCACCTTCAATGGCTAAACGCGCACGGATAATGGCTTGTTGATAAGGCATAACGAAGGTGTATTCGGTATCTGATACTTTAGTAGCTTCTGTTTTGTCGTTGATGGTAATAGAATTTAAAGTATAACCATCTAAAACGTGAACGGTAAGAGTAACGGTTTCACCAGCTTTAGCTTTTTGTTTATCAGCGGTAATTGTTACACCGGTTACACTACGCACAACAATGGCATATTCTTCATCTAAAATATTAGATGAGTTAGGTGTGTTTGAAGAGTTGGGAGTGTTTCCACTTGGATTATTGCTATTTCCACAAGCGCCTAATAAGCTAGCAGCAAGAACAAAAAGAGCAACATTTTTCATTGATTTTTTCATAAAATAATCTTCCTTTCTTTATTAAATATTCGTGGGTTCAAAGAAACCAAATAAGCCTTTGCTATCTATAACGGCAAGTTGATAGCCGTTCATAAAGAGACGGAAACTTGTAAGTTTAATTGAACCATCGCCGATTTGAATATTACTAATATTGAAAACAAATTCATCGCCTTGTTCTTCAGCAAATTCAAAATTTCCTGAATAACTTTCAACGATACGACTTGAATCATTTAATAGATTCATTGAGAAACTATCCGCGCTAGTAAAAATAAATTCATAATTGCCACCCGTCCACCAAACGGTTGTACAAGCAAAATAGCTTGTGTCCATTAAGAATTGTTTGGCTTCATTTAAATTCATTGGGTCATGAACATGAACGACTGCACGATAGTGGAGACTTTCATATTCATCAGCTTCTTTAATGGTTAAAATAGCGTCGCTTGCTTTTAAACATTGAAGTTTATATGAAGAAGCGCCTTCTTTCACAACTTTTAAAACGTTTTCATTAGAACTAGTTACGATAGGTTCTGCAGCATTTTCATTCGTAAAAGTGAAGGAAAAAGTATATTCAAACCCAACGGTTAACCATTCACCAGCAGAAATATCAATTAATTCACCATTGAGGCTAATTTGAGTTGAAACTTCATAGCCATTTGGAACTGTAATGACTTCATAAGTAGAAGAAGGTGTATTGGAACAACCTCCTAATAAGGTGAGTGCAAGTAATGCACTAAAGAGTAATTTTGTTTTTTTCATTATCAATCACGTCCTTTTTAATTGCTCAAGAAATAATCGACAATAGCAATATTGCTATTTCCAAACTCAACGAATGGATACATAAATGCGCCGAGTTGATTATTATAATAATAATAAAGACAAAATACAACAACACATTCACTATTATTTTCGTTTAATTCATAAGAAATTTCTAAAGACGATAAAGAACAATGATTGGATTGAAGTGCTTCTGCAATTTGGAAGTTGTTACAGAAGTCATTCATTAAATCTAAATTTTGTGTATAAATCGTGTCTTCATAATCCGTCACTTCTTTGAAGTATTGGAAATTCGAAAATAATTTTAAATAGGTTGGATAATTATAGACTTTTGTTACATCTGGATTTTCATTCACAGGTGCGGTGGTGATAATACTCATACCTTGGCTATTTAAATAGTAATAATAAGAGCCATTTAATGTTTGATTGTTAAACTCTTTGTTTTTAACACCAACAACACCAATTTCCATGATTTCTCCGATGTGCTCTTTTAGATATTCCGCTTCCCATTCTCCATAGAAATAATTAGGATTATACCATTCGTGACCTACAACGGTTTCATTATCATTATCTAAACACTGACGTTTATAATTAAAGCCAGAGAATAAATCGATTATACGATCTTGTTCTTTGGTGTTTACATAACGTTTTCCACCATTTTGTAAGAACTCTTCAATCGTAGAAATTGTAGTAGTGCCTACTTTAGAAACTGTAGTGACCATTTGTTTCTGATCACGATAGGAAAGAGTAAAGGTCAATGCATTTTCCGCTTGCACTTTTTCAACTTTTAAACTTTGAATCGTGGAAAGCGTATTTACATCTTGATCTAAAAGATTTAAATAGGTGAGAAGATTCATCTTATCATGAATTAAAGCAATATTTTCATCTTGATATTCGAGCTTAGAAAAATCAAAATCTTTAAAAGAATAAATAAAATCATTTTTCCATAAAGAAGAATATAACTCTCCTTCATCATTTTTTAATAAAGCAGAAGGAAGCCATTCTTTGTTTTCTAAATCAATTCGATAAATTCCTTTTTTATCTTGAATATAGCCCACAGAACCACTATTCTTTTCTTTTAAAATAGCGGATTTTGTATAATAGGCCTTAGCAACTTCACCTGATGAAAGTGTAGAAGTTAACGTATAGTTTTGTCCTTTTTTTAGCGTGTTTAGCGCATCTTTTAAACCTTTATTTTCTAGCGTGCTATTTGCGCCACAACTAGCGAGTAATAAAGGGCAAAGAAGTAAAAGCATTCTTGTTTTCTTTGACATTGAATCATCTCCTTAAAGTGCGAAATAAGTACCCCCATAAAATATGAGGGTACCTATTGATTAACGAATAGAAATTAAGCGGCTACTGGAGTAACAGTTGTTCCACCAATATTATACACATTATCGTTGATATTTGTGTTAAATGTAATAGAAGCAACGGATCCATCATCAGCAAAGGCTACAGTGGCTTCAATAACTTTATTTACAACAGCACTATCAACAGCTTTTGTAATGGTTAATGAAAGCTTGTTTGTGCTTGCATCAAATGTTCCAGTAAAATCAAAATAATAGTTTTTGTTATTTACACGGATTTGACCTTTAATACTGGGAGAAGCATCAAAATCAAGATAGAGCTTATTGTTTTCATTATTGAAATCATCAATAAATGAACCAGCAAATTGAAGATTTGCAAATTGAGATAAGCCAGAATAGGAACCTGTAGCTTTATCTAAACTATAAGTATGGGTCACTTCACCAAGAGTAATAGTAACTACGTTATTTTCAAGAGTGTAAGTACCTTTTACACTATCCAAAGTAGCAACGCCATAGCCATCTAAGACCAAAGTACCATCTGCGCCACTATAAGTTCCTTCATAACCATCAGTTGGAAGAGCAGCGGATGCATAGGTGTGATTTTCTAAGTCGAGTAAATAGGCAGTTTCAACTTCATTGATTGTGACAATTATTTTATTAGCAACTTCACTATCAGCAACGTAAGTTCCGACTGCATCATCTAAAGTTGCTGTGCCAAAGCCATTTAAAACAAGGGTAGAAGAATCTTTTGTATAAGTTCCTTCCAAACCATCAGAAGAAATTTCTTTTACCGAATGTTGATATCCATTGCTCTTTGAATCAATTTTGGTGATTTCAAAAGCAGCTAAAACGGTGTCTCCATTCATAATAGCCACTTTATCACCGACTGTTTTACCATCACCTGAGATGTGATTAACAGTGACATCAAAGTAAGCATTTCCAGTCTCATCGTCGTAATATACGTCCACTGCGCCATCAGTGTAAGCAACATGGAAGTATTGTTTTTTCACCTTGCTGCTTTCAAAAAGCATGTAAGTGAAGGTATTATCCATCTTAAAGTCGCCTAAGCCATTTGCAACAACTAAAGATTCGGCTCTACCAGATAAAGCTGGTCCATTAACATCAATTAATAAAGCGGTAGAATTTTCTTTTTCATTTGCAAATACATAAGCAGTTTTTGGACTATATGTCGTATCTTGCGCTAATGAATATGCATTTTCTTTTCCTTCAATATTGGTAGCATTTTTATATTTGCTTCCATCGAATTTAGCAGTGCCATCTTCATTAATTTCGACAGTAGTGGTTGTAGAATAGTATCCTTTATATCCTTTATATGTTCCTGGAACTTTCGTTCCTTTAAATACGGATTCGACTTCACTAAGAGTTACCTTGGTGTAATCATAGTCTCCAACTTTAAAGTAATGTCTGCCATCACTATCGACACTGACGGTATAGCTTGAGGAAGTTTTGGAAATGTCTTCAGAACTACTACCATAGGATAAGTTATAAGAAGCAACAACAAATTTATGGAAAGTGCTTGGAGTCTTATCAGTTACATTGATATAAATTACATCATCATATAAAGCTGAAGTGGCTGTAACTTCTTGTTCTTGACCATTTTCATTTGTCACTTTTTTCGTTAAGTTTACACTATAGTGTTCAGAGTCTTCATAAGAGAGATAACGAATATGATCTTTCATTGTAATGTCAACATTTGCAGGATAAGTTGGCATAGTAACTAAGTATTCACCATCTTCATTTTTTGTTAATTCACTACCATTGAAATGTACTTTATCAACGGTTCTTTTTTTACCAGAGTCAGATACACTAATATGTAAAAGAGTACCGACAGGTACAGCGGTACCTTGAGTTAAGTAATGAGTCATTTCTCTTTCAGGATCATCAGCATAAGGTGTTTTATAATAAACACGTACATTACAATCTTCGGTATCCCATGTAACAGCATACACGTTAGTTCCTGTAGTAGCGGATAATGTAACAGCGTGTCCTGGCATCGTGAAGGAATAAGTTCCTTTATTCGCATCTACTGGTTGTAAAACAACGTCTTCTTCTAAAGCAACAACGGTTTTATACCAATAGCCAGCATAAGTGGCAGCGGTGAAAGTGACGGTTTCGCCTTCAGCAGCGGAAGTAACATCACAGACGATACCAAAGGAATCTTTTACAGCGTCAGCAACAGTAATGGCGTAAACATTGACGACAGTTGCGTCGATGACTGCATCAGCATCAGCAGGCATAGCGAATTTACAAATCTTTGTACCTTTTTGATTGGATTCTTTTATTTCTAATGAAGAACCATTTAAGGTGACAGCGTCTAAACGTTTAGAAGAACCGATGGAGAGATATAGAGTGACTTCTTCACCTTCTTCAGGAGTGAGCTTACTAGCTCTAATTGATAAGCCATCAATCTCAGGAAGCATCACTTTGTGTTCTTCTACTGGAGCAGGTGTCGAAGTAGAAGGTGCTGGAGTTGATGTGGATGGTGTTACAGTAGATGTATCTGGTGTAACACTTGTAGTTGGTGGCACCACACTTGTTGTTGGTGTAGGTGCAGTTGTTGCACTGTCCGATGTTGTTGGTGTTGTAACACTTGTTGTTGGGCTATCAGTTCCACTATCTGAAGAGCTGGAACCAGGTTTAGAATTACAAGCACCAAGAGATAAAGCAATCGCTAACATTGCAACGAAAGTTAACTTTTTGTTCATAATCGTATTTCCTTTCTTTCATTGATATGAATAAGTATATAGAAAATGTTGGATAAATATGATTTTCATTTGTAAATAGCAAAAATACATCTCAATAAATTGAGGCATTTTTGTTAATTATAAATAAAAATCACGTGTCCATACACTTTTTATATGTTTAAAGAATATTGAAAAAATCTTCTCACGTCAAGAAAAAATTGTAATTTTTTTCATAAAAAAAGAAAAAAGCGCTTTCACAGCGCTTTCATATAATGAAAATAGTTTCACTATTTGTTTAGAGAATAAGACATGACATAGTAAGTAGGGTAAAGATTGAAGGCTTTATATTTTTTACAAGCCGATTCAAAGTTTACATAAACATTTCCGTTATAGTAATCTAAGTCTTCACTCATCGGCATCATACGGGTGATGAAAATTTGATTTTTAGAATTTAAATCATAGACAGGAATTTCTTTTTCATCGATAGTAACAAAACGATCTTCCTTTTGGCTTTCTTGAATTGCATCATAAACAGTTAAGTAAGAATGGAAAATAGCCCAAGAGGTTGAAAGAATGAAACGACCTTGTTCGTCGACGGCAAACCCTTGAACTTTTTGTTTTATGGTTACAATTTGATTGGGAGTTAAAGAAGCTAAACCATAGGCTTTAGCGTCTTCGTTATCATTACCATCGTTTTTCATAAAGGAATAATGTTCTACCCAAGCATTATTATAACTTCCATCAGAAGTTTTAAAATGATGAGATTCATCCGTTTCATATTTGTTCTTTAAATAGAATTCGCCTACCCATAATCCTTCTTCGTTAGCGAACACAAAGGAAGCTTGGTTATGAACGGAGAAAGAAGTCATCGTTAATGGTGTTTGATCTTTTTCCTCTTTATAAGCATTCTCTTTTATTTGTTGATAAGAAAGAACATAAATCTTTTTATTATTCGCAACGTAAACATAATCTTTATATTTAGCAATACCACCAACGTGACCGGTAAAGGTCTTATCATTGAGATCGGGCATTTTAACCATGCCCACATTGTTTTCCTTATTATTAATATAAATACGAGAACTGGTATGATCTGTCATATAACCAGTGAATAAGAAAGCATCATCTTCAGGGACATAGGCTAAACCTTGAGGAGAATAAGGTGCATCTAAACCGGGAATTTTGACCTCTTCTTTAGCGTTTTTTAAAAAGTTTTTATACATGGGATTTCTAGCACAGGCTAGAGCAAGAACAGTAACTAAGAATAAACCGACAACACTACCGAGACTAATACCAATAATTTTTCCGACTTTTTTCTTCATACTTTCATTATCCTCCTACGTGCAACTATTTATTATTTTACTTTAAAAAAATAAATATTCAATATAAGAAAGAAAAATGCTTGCAATTTGATTTCTTCATGTTATAATATAGTTGTTAATGAGAAAAATTATCATTAACAGAAAGGAAAGATATGAAAAGAAGAACGACAGAAAATCGAAAAGTTATCTATCAAACCATCGATCAATTAGGGCATATTTCTTTAATGGATTTAAATGAATACCTTTTAAAAAAGGGAATCCGCATTCCTACAGCCTCTTTATATCGCAATATTAAAGTGTTAGAGGATGATGGCTTGATCCGCGAAGTAGAAAAGTCAGGAACGTGTGTTTATGAAATTGTCGCACGACCTCATCATTATCACTTTGAATGTGATATCTGTGGAGAGATTATCGATGTTCCTATAGAAGCATTGGATGTTGAACCTAATGAAAAATTCAATAAAATGCACTTTCAAATATCTTCTTATGATGTCTTAATTCATGGGATTTGCCCCCAATGTGGCAAAAAAATTAAATAAAGGAGAATAAAAAAATTATGAAGTACAAATGCAAAATCTGTGGACAAGTTTTTGAAGTTAAAGAAGGAGAAGAACCTATTTGCCCAGTCTGCAAAGCGAAAGGTGACAAGTTAGAAGTTTATGAAGAACCAAAAGGTGATTTAGTGTGGCCAGCCGAACATAGTGTTGGTATTGCAAGTGGCTTAGACGCGATGGTCGTTGAAGGATTAAAGAATAACTTTAACGGGGAATGTAGTGAAGTGGGTATGTATATGGCTATGGCTCGTCAAGCTTTCCGTGAAGGTTATCCAGAAATTGGGCAATTATTTGAACAAATTGCCAAAGAAGAAGCTGAACACGCCGCTCGCTTTGAAGAAATGTTAGGTGATTTAGTGGTAGCTGACACCAAAGCTAATATTGAAAAAATGTTAGCAGGTGAAAATGGCGCTTGCTTTGGTAAAATGGAAATTGCTAAACGCGCTAAAGAATTAGGTTATGATGCTATCCATGATAGTGTTCATGAAATGGCTCGTGATGAAGCCCGTCATGGTAAAGCTTTAGAAGCTGTTTTACATCGTTATTTTAAATAGAAGAAAAGAAAGACTTGCTATTTTTTGCTTAGCGAGTCTTTTTTTTATGCTATAAAATGTCTACAATAAGAAAGAAAGAAGGGATATCTATGAAGGGTGCAATATTAATTAATGCTTATAAAGTCTATGATAGTGTGTGGAATCAGGTAGAAAGACTAAAAGAGGAATTTCATGCCTATCAAATTGAAATCGATGTGATTTCTAACGCAGAAATCACCGCTTTTATTGCTAACCAAAATATAGAAACCACCTTAAAACCTTATGATTTTGTTATTAATTTAGATAAAGATATCTATATTGCTAGAATGATTGAAAAAGCGGGTATTCCTTTGTTTAATTCTTCTTATGGATTAGAAGTTTGTGATGATAAAATGTTAACTTATATCGCTTTAGCCAATCTTTCAATCCCTATGCCTAAGACCATCAGTGCCCCTTTATGTTATAAAGAAGAGAAAGAAAATCATTTTATTGAAAATGTAGAAAAAATGCTTTCTTATCCGTTGGTTGCTAAAGAATGCTATGGATCTTTAGGACAACAAGTTTATCTGATAGAAAATCATGAAGAATTATTAGAAATAGAGAAAAAATTACTTTATAAGCCACATCTGTATCAAGAATACATTACTTCTAGTAAAGGAAAAGACGTTCGTGTGGTTGTAGTAGGTAATCACGCAATTGCATGGATGGAAAGATATTCTTTAGACGACTTCCGTAGCAATTTAGCGCAAGGTGGACACGCTCGTCCTGTTGAAATCTCCCCTGAATTTATCTTCTTAGCGGAAAAGATTTCTAAAGAACTACATTTAGATTATTGTGGTATTGATTTCTTATATGGAGAAGATGGAAAGCCTATTTTATGTGAAGTGAATTCTAATGCTTTCTTTAAAGGAATCGAAAATATTAGTCATGTGAATGTAGCCAAAGCTTTAGTAGAACACATTTTAAAGCAATTATCCATTGACAAAAAATAGAAGTTCTACTATAGTTTCAATAGTTTGAGATGTTCCTTGCATAACCATCTCAAAAATAAAAAACAAGGAGGTTTTTTAAATGAATCAAAAAAATTTCTTTAGTACCCGAAATATTGCTAAAATGGCAATTGTTATGGCACTATACGCTTCTTTAACTTTGGTGTTAACACCCATTTCTTTTGGTGCTATCCAAGTGAGAGTGTCGGAATTATTAGTCTTGTTATGCTTTTATAATCCAATTTATTGTTTTTCTATCACGATGGGGTGCTTAATCGCTAATTGCTTTTCACCTTTAGGATATGTAGACATTATCTTTGGTACCTTAGCAACTTTAATCGCTTGCTTAGGATTACATTTTATAAAAAATATCTTTATTGGTGCGGGTATTGCTGTACTTTCTAATGCTTTTATTGTAGGCGCAGAACTCAGTGTAGTGTATGAAAGTAATTTTTGGATTATGTGTGGACAAGTTGGTTTAGGAGAAATCATCGCTATCTTTGGCATTGGTATTCCTATTTTCTTAAGCATAAAGAATACAGAAGTCTTTAAAAAGATAATTGAATAGATATTAAAAAGTCGATTTCTATTTATTTTGTTCTCTTTACAACTAGGCTATTTTCTTTTACAATAATCGTTAGAAAGAAAAGGGGTGTTTTTTGATGTTTTGCATGAATTGTGGTCATGAAATTGAAGAAAACGCTACCAAGTGTTCACGTTGTGGAACGCCGGTATCTCCTCATAGTGGTAATGCAATGCAAGATACTCGAATTGAAAGCTATGGCGATAAAAAGATACAACAAATGAGCAAATACTATCACATTGTTATTGGAATTATCGCTATTGTTTTAGGCTCTTTTGGTGTGCACAAGTTTTTAATGGGACGCCGGTTGATTTGGATATTATACGCTATCTTTTGTTGGACGTTCATCCCTTTAATTATTGGCATTGTTGAAGGCATTCTTTATTTGTCTTGTTCGGAAGAAAAATTTGAAGAGAAATATCTTCATCGTGCTAATGATAGAAAATAAGGAGAATCAATATGTTCTGTAAGCATTGTGGAAATCAATTAGAAGAAAACGCTACGATTTGTATGAAGTGTGGTTGTCCGGTCGAACATACAAGCATTACTTCAACCAAAAAAGAAAAAAGTCATACCGTTGCTGGACTTTTAGCTGTATTTTTAGGTGGAGTGGGAGCCCATAAATTTTATTTAGGAAATATTTTGCTCGGTATTTTATTTTTAATCTTTTGTTGGACAGGTGTTCCTATCATCGTCGGTATTGTTGAAGGCATTTTATATTTAGATTGTCCGCAAAACCAATTTATGCAACGTTATGGATATCATAAGGAGAATAAATAACTATGGAAATTCGAAATCACTCAAAACTATCATTAGATTTACAAATTAATTTTTCTAAACAACTTTTTTGGCATTCTACCCGTAAAACGATTGTTACGGTTGAAGTGGTGTTATGCGCAATTATCGGTGTTGTTTTAGGCTTATACATTGAAAAATGGTGGATTGCCGTGGTTGCGGGTGTCGTAGCTATCGCTTTACCCATCGCTTTACATTTTATGCTCAGTCAAACCACCCAAAAGACATTACAAGAATCCGAAAAAGTAGAACAAACGGACCATACGGAAATGGAATATACTTTCTATGATGAAAAGATGGTCGTTAACATTATGTCTTTTGGTTTTTCCAATGCCTTAACTTATAACTATGACCAATTTCAGCAAATTATTGAAAATAAAGATCTCTTCGTCTTTATTCTAGAAAATAACCAAGCCTTATACGTTGAGAAAAAAGGCTTTTATAGCGATTATCAAAAACTTTCCGAAAAGCTTTCTTCTTACCCCATGTATCGTCGCTTTAAATGATAGAACTTCATTAACGAATAAATACGAAAAAATAAGACAAAATAATAAGGATGTGTATAGTTATGAATAGACAAAATACACATTCTTATTTTTTTATAAAATCGGAGAAAAAAAGAGAGAAGAAAAACGCGAAAAAATAATTAAAAAAATAGTTGCAAAACGAGATAAGAACATTATAATAAAAGCGTAAATCGGTAGGCGAGACTACCACAAAGATACGGATTGTTGCCGCGAAATAGTGGAGACACTATGAGAAGGTTAACAAGGAATGTCGACATCAAGGCATTCTTTAATACAATTTCATCGCTTTGTGATGTTGAAGCTCACACGTTGGATTTGAGAAGGATTTCAAAAAATACCGCTACCGATTTTGGTGGCGTTTTTTAATTTAAAAAGCTAGGAGGTAAATGAAAATGGAAGAAATGGAAAAAGTAACAGAAGAAATTTTATCTTTAATTCGTGAAACGAAATCAAACGAAGAATTAAAGGAAAAGTTAGAGCATTATCACGATAGTGATATTGCTAGTGTTTTTGCTTATTTAACAAAAGAAGAAAGATTACGACTTTATAATGTTTTAGGCGACCAGTCCATATCGGATATTTTCACTTATCTTGATAATGTTGAAGATTATATTGCTGAATTAGAAAATGATAAGGCTGCGGATATTATTGAATTAATGGACGCGGACGATGCGGTTGACGTATTAGATACATTAGAGGAAGAAGATAAAAAAGACATCGTTGAGCAAATGGATCAAGAAGCCCGTTACGATGTTCAAATGATTTCTTCTTATGATGAAGATGAAGTCGGTTCTAAAATGACCACGAACTTCATTCAAATTCCGAAGACTTTTACGATTAAAGAAGCAATGAAAGAGATCGTAAAAGAAGCACCAGAAAATGATAATATTGGGACAATCTATTTACATAATGAAGATGAAACTTATTTTGGTCAAATTGATTTAAAAGATTTAATTATCGCTAGAAGTACGGATTCTTTAATTGATATTGCAAAAGTGAATTATCCAACTCTTCACGATACGGATAAAGTGAGCGATTGTATTAATGATTTAAAAGAGTACGCTTTGGATATGATCCCTGTTTTAGATAAAGACAATCGCCTCATTGGTGTTATTACGAGTTCGGATATCGTTGAAGTCGTCGATGACGAAATGAGCGAAGATTATGCAAAACTCGCCGGTTTAACAAACGATGAAGATTTAAATGAACCTTTAAGAAAATCTTTAAAAAAGAGATTACCTTGGTTAGGCTTACTTCTCATTTTAGGTTTATGTGTTTCTCTAATTATTTCGCAATTTGAAGCGGTAATTGCTGTAATTCCAATGGTTGTTTTCTTTCAATCCATTATCTTAGATATGGCTGGAAACGTTGGAACGCAATCGCTAGCTGTCACTATTCGTGGCTTAGTTGATGAAGAAGTTGATAAAAAACATCTATGGAAAATGGTGTTTAAAGAAGTTCGTGTTGGTTTTTGTAATGGTTTAATTGTCGGCGCTACTTCTAGTTTAATGGTATTTTTATTCTTACTTATTCAACATCGTCCGATTACCGGAGATACTTTCTTAATGCATGATGCCATGTATTTAGCGCTTTGTGTATTCTGCGCTTTAGTTTTAGCGCTTACCTTAGCGAGCTTTGTTGGCACCACTATTCCGATTTTCTTTAAGAAAATTAAAGTCGATCCAGCTGTGGCTTCAGGACCATTAATTACGACACTTAACGATATTGTCGCAGTTGTAACATATTATGGGTTATGTATGCTCTTTTTTAGTGTTATACTTTAATCGGTGATAGTTATGAAAAAAAGAACGAAAAGAAAAGATGAAAAATTAGAAAAAAAACCAGTAGAAAGAAAAATAAGACCCGAAGAAAAGCTTTATGAATTTAAAGTGCATAAACCTTTACCATTAATGGAATATTTAATGTTAAAACTTCCGTCTTTAGGTCGTAACAAAATTAAAAGCATTTTAGCGCATTATCAAGTATTAGTGGACGGCATGCCAGTCACTCGTTTTGATTTTGAATTAGCGTCTGAAGATGTGGTTACCGTTTTAAAATATGGTAAAAAAGAAAAGGGTAAAGGAAAAGAACCCTTTGATTTACCAATTATCTATGAAGATGAAGATTTTATTGTCATTAATAAGCCGAGTGGATTATTAAGCATTGCTTCTGATAAAGAAAGAGAAAAAACAGCGTATCGCATGTTAAATAATTATGTACGTCAAAAAGACCCGAAGAGTCGTATCTTTATTTTGCATCGGATTGATAAAGATACCTCCGGTGTTTTAGTGGTATGTAAAAATGTCAAAATTCGGGATGCTTTACAAAAGCATTGGAATGAAAGAGTCATGGATCGCGGCTATTATGCCGTAGTAGAAAGTGCAATGGATAAACCCAAAGGAACTTTCCATACTTGGCTCATTGAAAATTCTACCAATTTAATGTTTAGTTCGCATAAAAAAGGAGAAGGACAAGAAGCCATTACCCATTATGAAGTCATGGAGGATAATGGGACCTATTCTTTATTAGATGTGCATATTGATACGGGAAGAAAAAATCAAATCCGCGTTCATTTAAAAGAAGCTGGTCATCCGATTATCGGTGATGATAAATACGGAAATGGGGTCAATCCTTTAAAACGATTAGGACTTCATGCCTATCTTTTAGCGTTTGAGCATCCATTAACGAAAAAGAAAATGGTGTTTAAAGCACCGATACCTAAAGAATTCTTAGATTTAATTCATACAAAAAAGAAAAAATAGTTTTGAATGTAAGTAAGTCTTTATATTATAATATATATACTAATAATTTTTATTAATAATCTATCGAACAAAATTAAAAAAAGAGGGGGGCACCATATGTTAAAAAAAATGAAACCGTTATTAGAAAAATTAAAAGATGCTCTTTTATCTGTAGCACCGATTACCATTATTGTGGTTGTTTTATATTATACAGGATTAATATCGCATCGTGCAGATCCAAACTATGCCGTTTCTCAGTTTGACTTTACGCTATTTTTAGTTTCAGCAGCGTTTTTAGTTTTAGGTATGGCGCTTTTTACCTTAGGCGCTGACCAAGCCATGATGCCGATGGGGAACGCGATTGGTTCATCATTAACGAAAACGAAAAAAATTATCATCATTGTGTTACTTGCCCTTTCTTTAGGCGCTTTAATTACCATGGCGGAACCGGATTTATCTGTGTTAGCAGACCAAGTACCGATTAATAAATATCTGCTCATCTTTATTGTAGCAGCGGGCGTTGGTTTATTCTTAGTCATTGGTATTCTTCGCGTTCTTTTCCAAAAGAGTTTAAACATTCTTCTTATCGTATTTTATGGCTTAGTCTTCATGATGGCCAATCTTTGTAATAAATCCTTCTTACCTTTATCTTTTGATTCAGGTGGCGTAACCACAGGACCGATTACGGTACCATTTATTATGGCGTTATGTGCAGGCTTTGCCGCGACACGTGGTGGTAAAAAATCAAACGAAGACTCCTTTGGTTTAATTGCTTTATGTTCCATTGGACCTATCTTCTGTGTCGTTTTAATGGGTATCTTCTTTAAAGGAAATCCAATTTATGAACCAGAAGCCGCTAAAGAATATACAAGTATTTTCCAAGCTTTATTTTCAGGAATGCCTAAAACTTTAAAAGAAGTTACCATTGCAATTTTACCGGTTGTGGCGTTCTTCTATATTTATCAAGCCTTTAAAATTAAATTACCTAAGAGACAATTAATTAAAATTGGCGTAGGTGTTGTTTATACCTTTGTTGGCTTAATCTTATTCTTAAACGCTGTTAACGTTGGCTTTAGTTCAGTTGGTTTAAAGATTGGTGAAAGTATTGCGAAATATGGTGAAGTGAACGGAAAACCATGGCTAATTGTTTTATTAGGTGGCATTATTGGTTTAGTAGTTGTTTTAGCAGAACCTGCCGTTGCCGTTTTAAATAAACAAGTTGAAGAAATCAGTGGTGGCACCATCACCAAACGTTCGATGCTTTTATCTTTATCTCTTGGTGTGGGTGTTTCCATCGCTTTAAGTATTATTCGTATCCACTATCAATTTAGCATTATGTACTACTTAGTACCTGGTTATATCGTAGCCATCGGGTTATCGTTTATGGTACCAAAGTTATATACCGCTATCGCATTTGACTCGGGCGGTGTTGCTTCTGGACCGATGACTTCAACCTTTATTCTTCCTTTCGCTATTGGAGCTTGTAACATTTTAGCGCCTGGCGGAGTTATGAATTATGCCTTTGGTATTGTAAGTATGGTCGCATTAACCCCATTATTAACCATTCAATTCTTAGGCTTTAAAATGGTCGCAGCCGAATCCTTATCTCGTCGTGCAGCTCGCAAGAGAATTCGTGAAGAAAACGAAGCACAAATTATCTATTTTGAATAGGAAGGAGGAACCATCATGGCAATTAAAAAATCTGTAGTGAATAAAGAAAATCCACCCGCAATACAATTTAAGAAAATTAAACTCTTAATTACGATTGTGGATCGTGGTCAAGCCATTAAAATCTTAAATGAAAACAAAAAACATGATGTAACGGTACAAACGGTTTTATTAGGTTATGGTACCGCCTCCATTGTTCTTGATTATTTAGGCTTAGGTGACATTAAAAAAGATGTAGTCTTAAGCTTAATTAAAGAAGAGAAGAAAGATGAAATTTTAGAAGGAATAAGAAAAAAATTCGAACACCTTCAAGGCATTGCCTTTACAGTTCCTATTTCAAGTATGATTGGCTTATCGCTTTATAAATTTATTACGATGAGTCCAATTGATAGCAAAACGGGAGGAAAATAACATGGAAAACAAAAATGAATTTGAATTAATTTTATGTATCGTTAATAAAGGTTATACCGATTTAGTGATGGAAGCCGCATCACGTTCTGGCGCTCGAGGTGGCACGGTTTTAAGAGGCCGTGGTTCCGGTAATGAAGAAGCAGAAAAGTTATATGGAATTACCATCACCCCAGAAAAAGAATTAGTGATGATCGTCGTTCCTAAAACCATTAAAGATGCGGTGTTAAAAGAAATCTATACCGAAGCGGGTTTAGATACCCGCGGACAAGGGATTGCCTTTACTATGCCAGTAGATGATGTCGTTGGTATTTCATTACCCGAAGAAAAGAAAGAAGAAAATGAATAAAGAAAGCGTGTTTTAAAAATGGAAGAAAATCAAAAGAGTTTTAAAGAAAAATGGAGTCGTTTTTGCCACAAAGTTAATGATATTTGTGACATCATTTTCTCGTGGTTTAAAAATTTACTCGACCACCATGGCTTATTACTTTTTGCCATTTTTCTTTCCTTATGCGCTTTAGGCATTCGTTATGCCGTATTTAAATATCCAAGTCATGATATATACGCTTTTATCTTCCCTTGGATTCGTAATTTTAGAGAAAATGGAAATCTAGCGTATCTAAAGAGTATGCAAGGAGATTATCCTCCTTTATATATGACTTTATTAGCGTTAATGAGTTATCTCCCAGCAGGGCCGGAAATAACAACACAAAGATATACATATTTTCTCTATGATATGTTTTATGTCAAAACCTTAAGTTTTATCTTTGATTTTGTTTTAGCGTTTGGTATTTATAAATTGGTTAGCTTAAAAAATAAAGATAACCACCTATTATGTTTTATTAGTTATGTGGTTCCGTTATTTTTACCAACAGTGCTTGTTAACTCCGCTTTCTGGGGACAATGCGATGTCATTTATGTTTCTTTAGTGGTGTGGAGTGTTTATTTTGTTTTAAAAGACAAAGGAATAACGGCCAGTATTTTCTTAGGCTTAGCGTTCTCTCATAAATTACAAACGATATTTATCATTCCGCTTTATGGATATTTATGGTTAAAGCAAAAATATAAATTACGTTATTTTATCATTTCTTTCTTAACTGTATTTATTACCTTCTTGCCCGCTTATATAGCCGGAGCACCATTTGCCGCACCATTTGAAAAGTACGGCAACTTAACGCAAGAATATATGAATCCAAATTATAATTCCGGTTCGATATACGCTTTTATCCAAGATATATCGTTTAAATCGAACAATGTTTCAGGAGATCCCAATAAATATGCAAACGATGTATATCGTCTAATTCATTATGGTGGAATCATTTTTGCTTTAGCGATGAGTTTCTTCTTCTTAATGATTTTATATAAAAAAGATATTCAACCTACGTTAGAAAAGATGGTCTCCATTGGCGCATTCTATGCAATCTTACTACCATTTACTTTACCGCATATGCATGAAAGATATTTCTTCATGGCGGATATTATGGTTTTAGCGTATTGCTTAGTGAATAAAAAGAAATATTGGCTAATCTTTGTAGCGCAGCTCGCCTCCATGATTACATTAATGCCCTATATCTTTAATTCTTATATTATTTCTTCATGGGGACATCATACGTTAAGAATTGCTGCTTTATTAAATTTATTCATGCTATATGTCATTTTTAAAGATATTATTTCTCCAGGGAATAAAGCGCAAAGCGCTTCGTTAGAAAAAATAGAGAATTAGAAAATTTTTATGAAAACGGCCTCATTTTGAGGTCTTTTTTAGTGTTGTAAAGGGTTACATTAATTTTAATGTTTGTTATGTTCTTTTCATTATTCTAATATTAATGTAACGAGAATTCAAAAAAATTGACAGATTCAAAGCAATTTTTTGCAATTCTTACGGGGAGGTTTTTATGAAAAATTTACGTAAAGTCCTTACGATGGGAGGATTTTTATTCGCCATCGGAGCACTTCTTTTCCCAAACAATATGAAAACGGAAACAAAAGAAGATACTCATGAACATTCTAAAATTATTAGAAGAGCAGATGACACATGTGAACATGAACAAAAAAGTGGAACCTATATTGAAACTTTAGAACCAACATGTTCTAGAGAAGGAACTGCAATATATCGCTGCTCCAAATGTGATCAAAACGTTACTGTTACTTTAGCCAAAAATCCTTCTAACCATACAAATGGAGAATATGAAAACGGAACGTGGAAATGCTGCGGCTTAACCGAAAGTTTCGTTAGAACCATGGATGGCTGGAATTCCAATATTTATCATATGGATATGGATGGCACCAAGTCATGGGCAGCTGAAGTTAATTTAAAAAACGAAAGACTTACCGATGAATCAAAAGGAAATAATGCTTTAAGTTTCGTTGCAGAAGTTTTTACTTATGAAAAAGATTCTTGCGGAATTAATGATGCTGGTACAGGCACTTGGGATTCTCGTGCTTGGAATAAAGGTGGCTGGACCTTCAGATCAGACTGGTGGGGCTGGGGCTACTGGAACGATGATGGTAGAGGTGTTTACGATCACTTTGGTGGCGATAGCATTTGGACCGATCAATTTGTAAAGCCATCCGAAAATATGGATGTTAACATGGTGGTAAAATTCAATGCGGATATCGGAAGATTATCCATTCGTTTACAATATCACTCCAACATGTCTGACTATGCAAATATTGCTGATAAAACCATGATTTATTACGCACGTGATATTACTTATCGTGGTGGAATGCGTTTCAGCTTTGGCGCTGAAAAAGCAAGAGTTACAGTTAATTCTATTAAAGTCTTAAACGATTCTGAATTAAAAACCATGCAATTCGCTGAAGATTGGATGTATATGCGTAGAAATGGCGGAAACTCCATTTGTGGTTATTTAACTGGTACTAATTATAGTACGTTAAGTGACTTAGTTACTCGTTATACTGCTATGACAAGTGAAGAACAAACACGCACCAATTCCCTTCTTTGGAATGAACCATGTGATTTAGCTACCACAATTGCTTATATTCAATCTTATTTAGCAATTAAAGGCGCACCAGCAGAATCTTCCTTAGCGAATGGAAACTATGCGGTATTAACTTCAAATAGCAGTACCTACTTAGTTATCTTCATTTCTTTAGTCGGCGTACTTGCCATTGCTGGTTATTATTTCTTAAATAAAAAAAGAGTTTTAAAATAATTAAAGAAAATAAATAAAAAGAGAAGGAACCTCGACCCTTTATAAGGAAATTCCTTCTTTTTTTATGCTTGAAAAAGTAAAAAAAGTAAACTATAAAAACTATGTTTTTCTTTATCTCTCATTAGCCTTGGCTAAGTCGGTGCGAAGGCTTTTCAAATATTTAATAAGAAAAAAATAAAAAAACTCTTGACGCTAGAAAATAGTTAATATACAATACAAGAGCGTTTGTACGCATACGCGTGATGCCCACACTTTGGGCCTTATTTTATGAGGGGTATTGATACACCCGGTATTGTGTGCGTACGATCTGACATTTATCGTCTCTTGAAAGGAGGACAAATCATGCCAACAATCAACCAATTAGTCCGTAATGGACGTGTAAAGAGTGTTTTCAAATCCAAAGCACCAGCTTTGAATAGAAGATGGAACTCTCTTGCCAAAAAAGAAACCGTTCAAAATGCAGCTCAAAAGCGTGGTGTTTGCACCCGTGTCGGTACAATGACACCTAAGAAACCAAACTCTGCTTTAAGAAAATACGCTCGTGTACGTCTTTCTAATGGTTATGAAGTTACCGCTTATATCGGTGGTGAAGGACACAACTTACAAGAGCACTCCACAGTTATGATTCGTGGAGGCCGTGTAAAGGATTTACCAGGTGTTCGTTACCATATTATCCGTGGAACTCTTGACTGCGCTGGAATTGACAAACGTAGACAAGGCCGCTCTCAATACGGTACCAAAAAACCAAAAGCCGCTAAATAATTTGAGATTACGAGAAGTATATATCCAATAATAAAAGGGAAGGAGGAAAATATATGCCACGTAAAGGAAGCGTTGCCAAACGCGATGTGTTACCAGATCCAATTTACAATTCAAAGCTTGTAACACGTTTAATTAATAAGATTATGATTGATGGTAAAAGAGGCACAGCCCAAACCATCTTATACAGAGCCTTTGCTAAGATCGAAGCCAAAACTGGTAAACCAGCCATGGACGTATTTGCAACCGCTATTAATAACATTATGCCAGAACACGAATTAAAAGTTCGTCGTATTGGTGCTGCTAACTACCAAGTCCCAGTTGAGGTCTCTCCAGAAAGAAAAGTAACCTTAGGACTTCGTTGGTTAGTTAACTACGCTCGTTTAAGAAGCGAAAAGACTATGGAAGACAAACTCGCTGGTGAAATTATCGATGCCGCTAACGGCACAGGCGCATCAGTGAAGAAACGTGATGATACGCATAAAATGGCAGAAGCTAACAAAGCTTATGCACATTATCGTTGGTAAGCCTGAGAGGAGATTTTTATGGCTCGTAAATATGACTTACATGAAACTCGTAATATCGGCGTAATGGCCCATATTGATGCGGGTAAAACTACAACTACTGAACGTATCTTGTTCTACACCGGTAAAATTTACAAAATCGGTGAAGTCCACGATGGTGGTGCCACCATGGACTGGATGGTCCAAGAACAAGAACGTGGTATCACCATTACCTCCGCTGCTACAACGGCAGAATGGAAGGGACATCGTATTAACATTATCGACACTCCAGGGCACGTCGACTTCACTGTAGAAGTTGAACGTTCTCTCCGTGTTCTTGATGGTGCTATTACCGTTCTTGATGGTAAAAATGGTGTTGAACCACAAACCGAAACCGTTTGGAGACAAGGATCCAAATATGGAGTTCCTCGTATCGTCTTCGTTAACAAATTAGACGCTATTGGTGCTGACTTCGAAATGTGTGTGGAAACATTACACTCTCGTTTAGCCGCCAATGCCGCTCCTGTTCAATACCCAATCGGTCTTGAATCCCGCCTCAAAGGCGTTATCGATATCGTTGAAATGAAAGCTTGGGAATATAGTGATGATAAGACAGTTCCACCTGTTGAAGTCCCAATCCCAGAAGAATATAAAGACAAAGTAGAGACGCTCCGTATGGAACTTCTTGAAAAGTTAGCTGCTTTCAATGATGACTTAATGATGAAAGTATTAGAAGGCGAAGAACCAACAATTGAAGAAATTAAAGCCACCATTCGTAAGGCCGTTTTAACTGGTGAATTCTTCCCAGTATTCTGCGGTTCTGCTTATAAGAATAAAGGTATTCAATTACTTCTTGATGGTGTCGTGGACTACTTACCAAGCCCATTAGATATTCCACCAACTGTTGGTACATTACCAGATGGCACACAACACGCTTGTGTTCCTGATGATAATGCTCCTTTAGCCGCTTTAGCTTTCAAAATTGCTACGGACCCATTCGTTGGTCGTTTAGCATTCTTCCGTGTTTATACCGGTACTGCTAAATCTGGTTCTTACGTTTTAAATTCCACCAAAGGTGTAAAAGAACGTTTTGCCCGTTTAGTTTACATGCACTCCAATCACCGTCAAGAAGCTGAAGAAGTACCTGCTGGTGATATCGCTGCTGCAATCGGTTTAAAAAATACCACAACTGGTGATACTTTATGTGATGAGAAATTCCCAATCGTTCTTGAAAAGATGGAATTCCCAGAACCAGTTATTGAAGAAGCTATTGAACCTAAGACCAAAGCTGATCAAGATAAGATGACTGCGGCCTTAATTAAATTAGCTGAAGAAGACCCAACCTTCCGTGTTCATACCAATAATGAAACCGGACAAACGATTATCGCTGGTGTCGGTGAATTACACCTTGACATTATCGTTGACCGTTTAAAGAGAGAATTCAATGTCCAATGTAACGTGGGTGCCCCACAAGTTGGATATCGTGAAACGATTCGTAAAACTGCTGAATGTGAAGGTAAATACATTAAGCAATCTGGTGGTCGTGGTCAATATGGTCACGTTTGGATTCGCTTTGAACCGAACCCAGATAAAGGATTCGAATTCGTCGACGCTATCGTCGGTGGTTCCGTCCCACGTGAATACATTAAGCCAACCCAAGATGGTTTAAAAGATGCCTTAGATCGTGGTTTAGTTGCTGGATTCCCAGTCGTTGATATTAAAGCTACCTTATTTGATGGTTCTTATCACGATGTCGACTCCTCTGAAGCCGCTTATAAAATTGCTGCTTCTATGGCTTTAAAAGAAGCGGCTAAGAAATGCGATCCTGTCATTCTTGAACCAATTATGAAGATTGAAGTCACTGTCCCAGAACAATACTATGGTGATGTCGTTGGTGATATTGCTAGACGTCGTGGACAAATGACTGGTGAATCTCAAAGAGGTAATGCCAAAATTATCGAAGCTGAAGTACCACTCGCTGAAATGTTTGGTTACGTTACCGACCTTCGTTCCTTCACACAAGGTAGAGGCAACTACACCATGCAATTCGATCACTTTGGTGAATGCCCACGCTTCATTGCTGATGAAATCATTAAAAAATCCGGCATGAGCAATCGATAGATATTGATTTTATTATCAATTTGCTATAATATGAATTCGTTGAATAACATTTAAAAAAGGAGGAAATTCAAACAATGGCAAAAGAAAAATTTGATAGAAGTAAAACGCACGTTAACATTGGTACCATCGGACACGTTGACCATGGTAAAACCACTTTAACTGCAGCCATCACCAATGTTCTTGCAAAACAAGGTGGTGCAAAGGCTACCGCTTACGACCAAATCGACGCGGCACCTGAAGAAAAGGCTCGTGGTATTACAATTAATACCGCTCACATCGAGTACACAACCGCAAAACGTCACTATGCACACGTCGACTGCCCAGGGCACGCTGACTATGTTAAAAACATGATTACTGGTGCAGCCCAAATGGATGGTGCTATTCTTGTAGTAGCAGCTACCGATGGTGTTATGCCACAAACTCGTGAACACATCTTACTTGCACGTCAAGTCGGTGTTCCTTACATCGTCGTCTTCTTAAATAAGACTGACCTTGTTGATGACCCAGAATTAATCGACTTAGTCGAAATGGACGTCCGTGACTTATTAAGCTCTTACGGATTCCCAGGAGACGAAGTTCCTGTGATTCGTGGTTCTGCTCGTTTAGCCCTTGATGGCGATCCAGAAGCAGAAAAAGCAATCCTTGAATTAATGGATGCTGTTGATAGCTATATTCCAGATCCAGTTCGTAGCAATGACAAACCATTCTTACTCCCAATCGAAGACGTTATGACCATTTCTGGTCGTGGTACCGTCGTTACTGGTAGAGTTGAACGTGGTATGTTAAAGCTCGGTGACGAAGTTGAAATCGTTGGTATCAAACCAACCAAGAAATCCGTCGTTACTGGTATTGAAATGTTCCGTAAATCCCTTGATTATGCGGAAGCAGGCGATAACGCTGGTGTTCTTTTAAGAGGTGTCAACCGTGACGAAGTCGTCCGTGGACAAGTCTTAGCAAAACCAGGCTCCGTTACCCCACACACCAAATTCACAGCTTCTGTGTACGTTTTAACCAAAGAAGAAGGTGGACGTCATACTTCCTTCCGTTCGAACTATCGTCCTCAATTCTACTTCCGTACCACCGATATTACTGGTGTAGTTACTTTACCAGAAGGTATCGAAGTTGTTATGCCAGGTGACAACGTTGAATTCACCGTTGAATTAATTCACCCAGTCGCAATTGAAAAAGGTACCAAATTCTCCATCCGTGAAGGTGGACGTACCGTTGGTGCAGGTACCGTTAACGAAATTATTAAGTAATTTTGTCAACTAACTAAAAATGAGTGATAGGTTTTTCCTATCACTCTTTTTTTCGTTAACTAGGAAATTGTATTT
>DLKT01000061.1:0-8974 GCA_002477825.1 Caryophanales bacterium UBA7581
ACTTAATTATTTAATTGAGGATAAATAATAAAAGTGACTTCTGCATAAAAAAAGTCACTTTTTTTTCATTTTCTTCTTTCCTCTTGAGGGGGAGTTATGCGATAATAATAAAAGAGAAACTCTATCCATAGGATAGAGATTAAAGGAGGAATGAACGTTGAAATTATTTGACATGATCCCGGATAATTTCTTTTCCGTCCTTTCGAGCAAAAATAAGGATATTTATGCGATGGCGTTACTTGCGCTTTATCGTTCTTTACAGAATAATGAGCTTTCGATTAAAAAAGATGACTTTATTCGTACTTTGAAAGATACCGCTAGTGATTTAGTCATGAACTTTGATTTTTCTGATGAAGAAGAAAACGATATCGGTGCGGACAGTACTTTACCAACAAGAGCCGCTTTTATCGTTCGTCGTTTAGAAGAAACAGGTTGGATTGAAGTGCAAATGGATACCGAAACTTTTGATGAGTATATCGCTCTTCCGGAGTATTCGATTACCATGTTGACTTCTTTAAATAGCATTGTATCGGATGCTGAAGTAGCCTATAACTCTTTAGTTCACTCTACGTATAGCGAATTGAAACTAGAAGATGAAGAACAAGACGAGTATATGTACGCCACTTTAGTAAGAGTGTTTGAAAATACCAAACGTTTACAAACCGAATTAGTAACGTTAGGCCACTCCATCCGTATTTTCCAAAATCGATTAGGACAATTATTTACCACGAATGAAGTTTTACATGCCCACTTTGATGATTATAAAGTCCATGTTAGTGATAAATACTATCACCCTTTAAAAACTTTCGATTCGATTACCAAATTTAAACGTCCAATTTTAGCGATTTTACAAAAATGGCTAAAAGATGAAGATATTCGCCATAAACTCACCATGCAAGCCATGATGTGGGGAAAGGCTAAAGATATTAAGCTCTCCGAAGAAGAAATTATTTCTAAAATTACCTATGTACAAGATACGTATGAAAAGATGATGCTTACCATCAGTGAAATTGATGAAAGCCATGCGGAATATACCAAATCTTCGGCCACTAAGATTATTTATTTAAATAACTCTGATAAGACCATGAAAGGTCATTTAGAAACCATTTTTAAAGCCTATGCAAAAGCGAATGTTGAAGGCGTGGGATTACGCGGTATTCTTTCTAGAATGCAGGATTCCATTTCTTTATATGAACAAGGCTATATTAACCCCGATTCAATTACGCTTCCTATCGTAAGAAAATATCGGGAAGAAGGGGAACCTCTTCCTATCATTTCTAATAGTGAAGAAGCGGGCGATTACACCATGCAGGAATTCCTCGATCAAACGAGAAACTCCTTCACGGATGAAAGAATTTATGCCTTTATGGAAACCGCCTTCCAAGGTCAAGATGAAATCTTTATCGGCGATATTGCTTTACCTGATTTTGATGCATTTGTGCTTTTAATTCTCGCTTCATTAAAGAAAAATGATGATGCGTGTTTCTATACTGTTGAACAAGATGAAGGCCGCGTTTATTCACAAGGCTATGTCTTACCGAATTTTACATTTAAGCGAAAGGAGTCCACTAAATAATGTTTGAAGAAGAATTTGTGAAACTTTCTAGTCAAGATCAAAATGAGTTTGCTAGAATTGTCAATGCTTTAATGTTAAAGTCATTTGTGGTTCGTGAATCTTTTGACTCACGGGAAAAAATGATGAAAATCAATCCGGAATATCGTTTTATTGAACGCTACTACGAGATTTTTGAAGAATATTTAAAATATTCAGGTTGGCATTTAGAAAAAGATGTCACGAATGGTGTCATTGCCATCTATAACGAATATGAACAAAACCGCTTAAGAATTGATCGAGAAACCTCATTGATTCTCTTTACACTTCGTTTAATTTATGAAACAAAAAAAGCGGAATCCAATGCTCCTGGTGAAAGTTTATATATGACAACCCCTGAATTATTAAAAACGATGATTGAATATGGAATTACCATGCAAGGGAAACGTTTGACCGGTCGTTTATTAGGCCGTTCTTTACGTTTTATGGCTGCCCATAACATTATCTGTAAAGTCAGTGGTTCCTATGATGAAGGTAACGTTACTTTCTATATTTTACCTTCTATTACCTTTGCGGTCGATAGTCAAAAAATTGCTGCTATGTCCGACGCCTTAGAACGCTTGAAGGAGGGCGAAACCTTATGAAATCCCTCAAAAAAATAAAAATTATTAACTGGCACTACTTCTGGAATGAAACGATTTGTATTGAACCGATTGTCTTTTTAACCGGTTTAAATGCTTCGGGTAAATCGACGTTAATCGATGCCATGCAAGTCTTACTTTTAGGTGATACCAGTGGTCGTTTCTTTAATAAAGCCGCTACCGAAAAGTCTTCGAGAACTTTAAAAGGCTATTTACGCGGTGAATTAGGTGATGCCGAAGAAGGCGGTTTCCGTTATTTAAGAAACGGAAGATTTACTTCTTATATCGCTATGGAATTCTATGATGATTTACATGAATCATCCTTTACTTTTGGTATTGTTTTTGACTCCTTTAACGATGGTAGTGAAGAACATCGCTTCTTCTTATTAGAAGATAAAATTCCGGAAAATGAATTCGTTATGAATAATATTCCAATGGAATATAAAGCTTTAAATGAATTCTTTAGCAAAAATTATCCAGGAAAATTCAAATTCTTTGATTCAAACCGCCACTACCAAGATAACTTAAAACGTAAATTTGGTGGCTTAAAAGATAAATATTTTTCCTTATTTAAAAAGGCGGTTTCTTTCTCCCCAATTACCGATATTGAAACGTTTATTACCGAATATGTTTGCGATGCCCAAACCAATATTAATATTGATTCCATGCAAGCAAACATCCTTCAATATAAAAAGCTTCAAACCGAAGCCATGGTGATGGCGGGAAGAATCGAAAGACTAACAGAAATTGAAAAAGCTTATAAAGCCTATGTAGAACAAAAAGATTCTTTAACTTTATATAGCTACATCATCGAAAGAGCGGAATATCAAAACGATTTAAACCGCTTAGCTTCTTATCATGAACAAGGAGAAAAAGCGCAAAAACGTCTTTTAGAAATTGATGATGAAATTAAAGATATTGAAGAAGAAATTCAAAATTTCCAACGTAAAAAAGATAAATTAACTTCTGATAAACTCACTTCCGATACTTATCGTATGACCGATGAACTTCGTGAAGAAAAAAGAAAGACCGAAGAACGTTTAGCCGCTTTACAAAGAGAAACCAAAGAAGTAGAAACCAACTTACTTCGTTATGCGGAATCTTTCATTAAAAAAGCCAATGATTTAGTGGAAACTTTACACGCTTTTGATCTTTCTTTATTAGATGAAGAGAAGAAAGCCGATTTAGAAGACTTAGAAAATAATGCTTTAGATGTCATTCGTTTATCTTCCCAAATGAAAGATGAACATTTAGCGCATATTGAAACCCTAACCGTTTCCATTTTAAATGAATGGCGTGATGCTTTAAACGCTTTTAAAAATCAAGTCAGTGCTTTAAACGTTACCTTAGGTAAAACCATTCATACTTTAGATCAAAAAGTCGCTTTACTCCGTCAACAAGAAGTCGATATGATGAATGGTGGTAAGTCTTATGAAAGAGGACTTAGCTATCTTCGTCAAGAATTAGCTGCGGAATTACGCCGTCGCCATTCTCGCGATATTGAAGTCGCTATTTTTGCTGACTTAATTGATATTAAAACCCCACTATGGACCAATGCCATTGAAGGTTTCTTATCCAGTCAAAAATTCAACTTATTCGTGGAACCACAATATTATTTAGAAGCCCATGAAATTCTTCGTGAACTTTCTAAGAAAATCGGTTTCTATGGCACGAATTTAGTGGACCAAGCCAAGATTATTGAACGCCATTTCACCTGTGAAAAAGGCGCTTTAGCAGAAGAAATTGTTACGAATCATGAAGGCGCTAGAGGTTATACCAACTTCTTAATTGGTCGCTTAAAGAAATGTAAAACTGTGCAAGAGGCTAGAGAAAGCGGAAATGGTATTACCGCCCAATGCGATTTATACCGTAACTTTGCTTTATCTTCTTTAAACCCACGTTCTTATACGCCAAGTTATATTGGTCGTAAAGTTGGTGCGGAACAAATCGAACAAAAACATAAAGAAGTTGCGAAATATCGTGAACTCGTTGAACTTTATCGTAATTTATATCGTATCGTAGGCGAAGCGAATTCATTAGAAATGATTAACGCCTATGAAATTCAAGCTTCCTTATCCTTAATTGATAAGACAGGCGATATTGAAGGCTTAAAAGAAAACTTAGATTACATTGATAAAGAACTTGAAAAGCACGACTTATCACAAATTAAGACGATTGATCAACGCATTAAAGATATCGAAGAAGATATCCGCGGCTTAGAAAGAGATCGTTCGAGCTTATTTGAAGAAAAAGGTACTTTACAAGCGCAAATTCGTTCTTTAAATGAAGAAAAGATTCCAGAAGAAATGAAAAAAGCTGAAGAACGTAAAGCCCGCTTAGATGAAAACTATGATGGATTCTTTGTTGATGAAACGGCGCAACCCGCTTTTGAGCAACTCTTAAATGAAAAGATGTCCACCATTGAAATTGTTTCTACATATAAAGTGAAACTCACGAAAGCGCAATACCTACAACAAAACTTCTTCTCCGAACTTGTTAAGTTACGGAAAGACTATATCCGCGATTATCGTTTAAGTTATGACGCTGAAACTAAAGATAATATGGTCTATGATCAAGAATTAACCGATATGCGCGATGTCAAATTACCACAATATCAAGTGGCCATTACCGATGCTTATGAAAAAGCCACCAAACAATTTAAAGATGATTTCATTAGTAAATTAAAGACCGCTATTGAAACCGTAGAAGCCCAAATTGAAGACTTAAATGCAGCTTTAAGTGCTTCGACCTTTGGTAATGACTCTTATCGTTTCGTCGTCCGTCCATCCCAAGAATATCGTCGTTATTATGACATGATTAAAGATGAACTTCTTTTAGAAGTGGGCGAAGATGATTCCGCTTTCGTTACCAAATATCAAGATGTCATGAATGATTTATTTAGACAAATCGTTGATGTCGGTGAAAAAGGCGACCGTCAAAGTGCCGTTTTAGCCAACGTCGAAAAATTTACCGATTATCGTTCTTACTTAGAGTTTGACTTAATCGTTCGTAACCGTGATGGTGTCGAACAAAGATTATCCAAAACCCTCCGTAAGAAATCCGGTGGTGAAACACAAACACCATTCTATATTGCTGTTCTTGCCTCCTTTGCCCAACTTTATCGTGTAAACGAAAAAGGCGAATTAGGCAATTCCTTCCGCCTCATTATCTTTGATGAAGCTTTCTCAAAGATGGACCGTGGACGTATTAAAGAATCCATTCGTTTATTACGTAAATTTGGCTTACAAGCCATTCTTTCTGCACCTTCTGATAAAGTTTCAGATATTAGTGAACTCGTCGATGAAACCCTTGTTGTCTTACATGACAAGAATACTTCTCGTGTTCGTTTATATGCGGAAGAAGATAAAATCACGAGCAAATAAAAATTATACGCCGTCTATCCATATAGATGGCGTTTTATGGTTGATATAATGAATTTGGAAAGGGGATAAACCATGAAAAAAGAAATGGTCGCGATGTTACTTGCGGGTGGTAAAGGAACCCGACTCGAAGCTTTAACAAGAAAGGTAGCTAAACCAGCAGTCAGTTATGGAGCGAAATATCGAATTATCGATTTTCCATTATCGAACTGTGTGAACTCCAATATTGATACCATTGGTGTTTTAACCCAATATGAATCCGTTGTGTTAAACA
The DNA here is from genome assembly GCA_002477825.1 of Caryophanales bacterium UBA7581. GTDB lineage: Bacteria > Bacillota_I > Bacilli_A > RFN20 > CAG-826 > CAG-826. The sequence continues at coordinate 5,848 of DLKT01000061.1, forward strand.
ATTACTTAGGTGATGGTAAAAAATGGGGCTTAGATGGCATTCATTCTTTGATTGCCTTACTTCCAGCTCGTCAAACCGAAGAAGGAGCGAATTGGTATAAAGGTACCGCTGATGCGATTTACCAAAATATTGATTTCTTAGATGAAATGAACCCAGAATACGTGTTAATTCTTTCGGGTGACCACATCTATAAAATGAATTATCAAAAAATGCTCGACTTCCATAAGAAAATGGGCGCGGACGCTACTGTAAGTGTTATCAATGTAAGCTTAGAAGAAGCTAGCCGCTTTGGTATTATGAATACTGATAGTGAAGGAAGAATTACCGAATTTGAAGAAAAACCCAAGAAACCGAAATCTACTTTAGCTTCCATGGGTATTTATATTTTCTCTTATAAAGTGTTAAGAGAAGTATTAATTCGTGATGCGAAAAAAGAAGATTCTTCTCACGACTTTGGAAAAGATATTATTCCTTATTTAATTTCTAAAAAGAAAGTCCTTTGCGCTTATCGCTTTGAAGGCTATTGGCGGGATGTCGGTACCATTGAATCTTTATGGAAAGCCAATATGGACTTATTAGATAATGAAGATGATGTGGATCTCTATGGCATTTCAGATGATTTAAAGATTTTCTCCGAAGATACGCGTAGTGTACCGCAATACGTCGGAAAGAACGCATCCGTTTCATCGAGTATCGTCAATCAAGGCGCGATTATTTTAGGTAAAGTCCATCATTCCATTATTTCAAATGAGACGTTAATTGAAGAAGGCGCGGAAGTTATTGATTCCGTCGTTATGCCAGGCGCAATTATTCGTAAAGATGCGCGTATCTATAAAGCAATTGTCGCACCATATGTTGAAGTTGAAGAAGGTCGTGTCCAAAATGAAAATGGCACGAAACCAATTTTAATTTCTAAATAGGAGGAAAGAAAACATGCGAAAAGTCATTGGTTTTGTTAATTTACATCATTCTCCTTCTTTAGGAGAATTAACTTCTTCTCGTCCTTTAGCGTCCACTTCCTTTTTAGGAAGATACGCTTTTATCGATTTTGTTTTATCGAACTTCGCTAACTCAGGTGTAAATGAAATCGGCGTTTTAGTACAAGATCACGCTCGTTCTTTGCATAAACATTTAGGTTTTGCTACCTCTTGGAGTATCAATACCAAAATTGGTTCTCGCGTTATGATGCAAAACGAACAATATTATAATAACCCCCGTTATAATCACGATTTAAATAATATTCGTAATAATGACTGGTTCTTATATCAATCGAAAGCTGACTATGTTGTTATTGCTCCAGCCCACTTCGTTTTATCGATTGACTACCGTAAAGTTATCGATGAACATGAAGCTTCAGGTGCCGATATTACCATGGTTTATACCCATACCGATTGCGCGAAAGAGCACTTTATTAACCGTGATCGCGTTACGGTATATAAGGGGAATATTACCCATATGAGTAGAAACAAAGGGGAAGAGGATAGCTGCGATATTTCTTTAGAAACCTACGTCATGAAAAAAGAGATGCTCAACCAGATCTTAGATGAAGCACCTCGTATTTCAAGTATCTTCTCCTTAAATGACTATATTATGTATAAATTAAAGACGTTAACGATTCATGGTTATCAATTTAAAGGCTATGTGCGTTGCTTTGATAGTTTAGCGCACTACTTAGAATATTCTTTAGAGCTTTTAAGTTATTCCCATCGTTCCCAACTCTTCTTAGATAATTGGCCCATTTATACCGTTACTCATGATACCCCACCAAGCAAATATGGGGAAAATGCCGAAGTCAGTAACTCCTTTATCGCGAATGGTGCGATTATTGATGGTTCTGTAACTTCTTCTATTATTTCTCGTTCGGTGGTGGTAAGAGAAGGTGCGCATATTAAGAATTCCATTCTTTTAACGGAAACGATTGTTACTAGCGATATCGACTTAGAATATTGTATTGTCGATAAATATGCAAAGATCATTCACGTGAAAGAATTAAAAGGTGAAAAAGATGCACCTTTATACATTAACCAAGGAGATGTGATTTAAATATGAAGATAGCAATGGCAAGTAGTGAAGCGGCCCCATTAGCGAAAACCGGTGGTTTAGCGGATGTTGTGCACGCTTTATCTCGTGAACTTGTACGAATGAAAAATGAGGTCATTATCGTTTTACCTTACTACGATAGCATTCGTCAAAAAAGCCAATATAAAATGGAACATGTAACTTCGTTCCCCGTTTATTTATCCTGGCGAAATCAAACTTGTAATGTTTTTAAAACCGAAATAGAAGGTATTCAATATTATTTATTAGAGAACCAACAATATTTTGGTAGAGATAGTCTTTATGGCTATGATGATGATCATGAACGTTTTGCTTTCTTTTGCTTAGCGTTCCGTACGCTTTTAAAAGAAATTCAATTTAAGGCTGATATTGTCCATGTTCATGACTGGCAAGCCAGTATGATTCCTGTTTTAATTAAAGAGCAAAATAAAGAGGATGATTTCTTCCGTTCCATGCGTTTTGTGTTAACGATTCATAACCCAGCTTTCCAAGGTATGTGTTCTCCCGATATTTTAGGTGATTATTATTCCTTAGATTATTCGATTTATACGAATGGTAACGTTCGTTTCCATGAAGCAATGTCCACTTTAAAAGCGGGTATTATCTACGCTGATAAAATCACAACAGTTTCGAAAACCCATACAGAAGAGCTACTTTCTAGAGAAGGCGGCCATGGGTTAGATACCGTTATGGAATTAAGAAGAGGCGATTTTATCGGTATTGTTAATGGCATTGATTATGATGAATTTAATCCTGCTACCGATACACATATCGCTTCTACTTATAACCGTGTGACCTTTAAAAAAGGAAAAGAAATGAATAAAAAAGCTTTATTCCAAAAGCTTCATATTCAAGATGAGGGCAAACCCTTATTTACGATTGTTTCGCGATTAACCTCGCAGAAAGGCCTTGATTTAGTACTTTATGCATTAAGACCACTTTTAGAAATGCACGCGAATGTGGTGATATTAGGATCAGGCGAAAGATATTTTGAACAAGAATTTGAAAAGATTCGTGCGGAATATCCTTCTTTAATGGCCATCTATATTGGCTATAACGATGAATTGGC
>DLKT01000061.1:9017-57864 GCA_002477825.1 Caryophanales bacterium UBA7581
ATTGGCGCACCAAATTTATGCGGCTTCTGATGTATTCTTAATGCCAAGTTTATTTGAACCATGCGGTATTGGTCAACTCATCGCTTTACGTTATGGTGCGTTACCACTAGTAAGAATGGTCGGTGGATTAAATGATACAGTAGTGCCTTATATTTTAGATAACCGTAAAGCCGCTAACGGCTTTGGCTTCTATGCCTATCACGCGACTGCTTTATTTGATACGATGAAGTGGGCGATGCAATGCTTTGAAGATCCTGCGTTAATTCGTACCTTAAGAAAGAACGCTATGGCTTCTTTAAATGATTGGCGTCAATCGGCGAAAGCTTATCTTGAGGTGTATCGCGCTGCTTGCACCAAAGCTTAAAATAAGAAAATATTGAAAAAGGATCATGGATTTCGGGATGATATTGGACCGCAATGATTCTTTTTTCTTTGTGTATCATTCCTTCTACGATATGATCTTCGGAAAATAAAAAGGGGATAAAGCCACTAGCTATTTCTTTTATCGCTTGATGATGAAAAGAATTGGTAATGGCTTCTTTTTGTTTAGAGATGTGAAAGAAAATATTTTTTAGTAGATGTGTAGTATGTTGATGATGTTCAATATTTTGATATAAATTTCCACCAAAGTAACAATTAATGAGTTGAAGACCACGACAAATTCCAAAAATCGGTAGCTTTAAAGAGATGCATAAATCTAAAATATGATACTCAAAGGCATCAAGTTCTTCATTGATTTCACATTCTTTATAAATCGCTTCATGATATCTTTTCGGATGAAGATCAACGCCACCGGGGAAAAGTGCGCCTTGACATAAGGTTAATAGCGCTTCATTTTCAGGCGTAATAAAAACGGGTATGCAATTTTCTTTTTGAATATAAGTTGCATATCTTTTTTTTATTTCATAATGACTTTCATTCATTCGTAAAGGAATAGCAATATATATAGATTTCATTTTTTTCACCTATTTCAATTTATGAAATAAAAAGAAAAAGTATTTTCTTATTTCTAACTTTCTATAATCTTTCATACATTATTAGCGGTAGGTGAATGTATGAAAAAAGAATGGAAAGTCGCACTAGTAGGTGCACATGGATTAGTAGGAAAAAGTATGATAGAAGATTTATTTCGTCTTGATTTTCCTATGGATAGCTTAACGCTATATGGTTCTAAAGAACACGCAAATGTTCCTCTTAAAATTAGAGGAACGCTTTATCCCGTATTTGTTTTAAATGAAGAGAATATTCAACCTTTTGATTTAGTCTTTTTTAGTGGAAATGAAGAAATTGCTGAAAAGTATGCGCCTCTCTTTATAAAAAAGGGAGCAATAGTCATTGATAATTCGTCGTTCTTTCGCATGCATAAGGACGTACCTTTAGTGATTCCTGAAATCAATAAAGAAGATATTTTAGATCACCATGGCTTAATTGCCAATCCTAATTGCACAACAATTATTCTTTTAGTGGCGTTAAGTGCTTTACATGAAAAATATCATTTAGAAAAGATTTATGTATCCACCTATCAATCTTCTTCTGGTGCGGGAAAAGAAGCGTTAGAAGAATTAAAAAAAGAAAGCAAAGACCAAGACTATACTCCACAAATTCTTCCGAGTACAAACGCCAAAAAGAAAACGCTCTACGATAACGTTTTACCGGTTGTAGATGATTTTTTAGATAATGGATTTACCAAAGAAGAAATGAAGGTTCGTTTTGAATCTAAAAAGATTCTGCATCTACCAGAATTAGAAGTGAATGTGACGTGTGCTAGGGTCGCTACGACGATCGGTCATGCGATGAGTGTGATGGCGGTGTTTAAAGAAAAGGTGGATGTAGATGAAGCAATTCATTTATTAAAACAAAATAGTAGTATCAAAGTCTTTATTGCGCCAGATTATCCGACTTTAGAAGAAATACGAAATGAGCCTTATATCGCTGTAGGACGGCTTAAAAAGGACTTAGACTGCGATTATACGTTAGATTTATTTATTACGGGAGATAACTTGGTTAGAGGCGCTAGCTATAATGCAATTCAAATTGGGTGGGCTTTATGGAAACTCGAAAATTAGATATTCCGTTTTTTAAATATGTTTCTATGGGAAACGATTTTATTGTAATTGAGAATATAGATCTTTCACCGACCCAAATAAAAAAGATGTGCTTAGAAAAATGGGGCATATCGGCCGATGGAATATTATTATTAAAAAAAGAAAAGGAACAATGGAAATTAACGATTTATAACGCAGATGGTAGCAAAGCAAAAATGTGCGGAAATGGTTTAAAGGTGATTGGTGCATATTTAAAAAGAAAAGAACCAAATCAAAATGAGTGGGATGTTTATATTGATAAAAGAAAATATCACATCAAAAAAGAAAGACAAGGAATCAGCGTTCAAGTCCCATTTCCTAAAAGAATAAAAATAGAAAATCATGAAATAGTCTATAACGTTGGTAATCTTCATCGAATCATTGAAAGTGCATGGGACGATACGTTAGAAACACAAATTGCAAAAGCGCATCCTAAGGAAAATATTAGTTTTTATCAAATCATAAAAGAAGGAAGAATTGCAATAAGAACATTTGAACGCGGGGTTGGCTTTACCTATTCTTGTGGCAGTGCTTCTTTAGCGGTAGCGGCGCATTATTTTAAAATGCATCCTCAAATAAAAAGAGTAAGCATTATTACACGAGGTGGAATTTATAAAATTGAAAAAAATAAGCATGATTTACTTTTAAAAGGAAAGGTAAAGTGCGTATTTATTGGGAGGTATATCAATGAAATTTCGTGAAGATATTTCTTTTTCGTTTTTAGAGAACCGATTTCAAGAGATTTTAAAGTTAAAAAAAGAATATCATGGATCTCTTCCTTTAATTGATTTAGGTATTGGTGAAGAAAAAGATATGCCGAGTAGTATGGTATTATCGGCTTTGGAAGTGGCTTTAAAAAAGAAAGAAAACCATAAATACACCGATCGAGGCGTGCCGCAATTCATAAAAGATTCTTTGGATTATGTCAATAAACACTATGATTTGGATTTGAATGAAAATGAAATTGCAATGACGCTTGGAAATAAAGGAGGATTATCCGTAATTCCTTCTTTATTTGTTCAAAAAAATGATGTTGTTTTAACCACGAAACCTGGCTATGTTGTTTTAGAAAATGTAGCGCGTTTATATGGCGCAAAAATAATCCAATTACCTTTAAAAAAAGAGAACAATTTTTTACCGGATTTATCTTCGATTGACGAAAGTACATGGAAGCAAGTTCGTCTGTTTTCAATTAACTATCCGAATAACCCCACAGGTGCGGTGGCAACCCGTGAATTTTATCAATCTCTAATTGAAAAAGCGAAGCAATACGATTTCCTAATTGTAAATGATGCAGCTTACTTACCTTATACCTATGAAGAAGCACCACTTTCTATTCTTTCTATAGAGGGCGCAAAAGAAGTAGCGATTGAATTACACACATTATCTAAATCACATAATATGACGGGATTCCGTATCGGTTTCATGATTGGAAATCAAGAAGTGATTTCTCAATATAAAAAAGTATGTGATTTATTTGATTCTGGACAATATGCACCGATTCAATATGCGGCTTGTTATGCCTTAAAACATCCTGAAATTACGGAAGCTTTAAAAGAAAAATATTATGAAAGAATGCAGAATGTGGTGGATATAATGAATACCCATGGTTTTGATCTAAAAATGTCACCAGGAACTTATTATTTATATATCCCTGTTCCAAGCTCATTTATAAACGCAAAAGAGTTTTCAAAATATTTATTAAAAGAATGTGGAATGATGACAATTCCTTATGATGAAGTCGGGTCCTATATACGGATTTCTATGACATTTGAATCACAATATGATTTACCATTTTATTTAGAATTAGATAGAAGATTAAGAAGACTGCCAAAAGAATAAAAAACAAAAAATATCTTTATTTTTTAACCGCTAATTTGATTACAAAGATATTTTTACAAATATTGTTCGATGATTTGTAAAATTGTAGAATTTATGCAATAGGAGTATTGCTATTATGAACGATATGAGAATAACTGGACAAGTTATTAGAAAACGTAGAATTGAATTGAAATTAAGTCAAAAGCAATTAGCGGATTTAGTAGGTGTCCAACCAACAACCATATCAAGATGGGAAACGGGCAGTGGCTATCCAGATCAAGGCACCATCTCTAAAGTAGCAACTGAATTAGGCATTACTGTAAACGACCTTTTAGGTTTAGAGGATGAAGAAGAGAATCTCAATAAAAAAAGAAAAAAATATACTTTTAAAGATATAGTCTATATGATATTGAATTATGGCTTTCAAGTGAGCTTAATTGTTTTAATTGTAATTATCGCAGTTAATCAACTTGGTAATTATGAACGATTTACATTTTATATTTCTTATTCGAAGACGTTTAAGATTATTATTACTTCGATTATGCTTTCTCTTGACGTGACTTTTTTCTTTATAAAACCGGCTAAAGAACAAATTGTAAGATTATTTTATCGTGCAAAATATAAGCACAAATTTCCTGGTGGATACGATTTTGAGATTCAACGAGGTTATTACTTATTCATTAACGTAATACTTCTAGCAATTACACTTTTAATTGTGTTTGTAATTTGAAAGGAAATGAAGATAATTTAATGAATAAAACTAAAAAGAACGTTGTTCTTTTTTTATTAGCCACACAAGTACTTTGTATAACAACATATGTTAATAAAAAAGCAAAAGCAGTAGACATCAGTGAGGCTGAGTCCGTCGATTTAGTTTGGACTGCTCAACAAACAGCAAACTATGTTTTAACACATTTGGATGAATTAAACCAAAAACGTGCAGAAGATGGATATTTGACAGCTGTTTATTCCGGAGAAGTAAGTGATATTATTGTCGATATGAGTTCTCAACCTACAGTGGAAGGCTTATTAATCGATTTTGATGGTTCAAAAGGATACATGGTTGTTGGACCGGATAAAAATTTTTATGCGTATAGTTCAGAATATAATCCGCCCTTCAACGATTTTACCAGTGGTACTCATCATTATGATGAAAAACTAGGATTTTGGTATGAAGATGATTTGGGAAATCAAGTCATTCTTGGAGAACCAGGAAATAATCCAGATATTACCGATGATAATCCAACGGGCTTTCTTTATAAGGGACAGTATTTAACAGGAGAATACACAATCTATGATCCTGATTTATATATGGCTGATCGTTATGGCGAAGAATATAAAATAAATGTTGATATTACAATGACGAGAAATAATTATTCTATGCCTGGCTTTGATTATTATAATTCAATGGTTTATTATAGTTATCTCGAACCTCATACGGAAGATATTCGAGGACCAGAGATTAACTCTTTTTTAGCCGCTTTATCTATTGTTGACCATATGGGTGCATCAAGTGGATTTGCTGATTTTACAACGATGATAAAACACGGTTATCTTCCTGAACGTGAAGAACCCGAACTTTGTTCTACTAAAAAAGCAGCAGGACTAACTGCAAGAACAATTGATGATATTCAGGGACATCATAAATTTCGTAAATATGTTGTAGAAAATTATAAGGATGATGCTAACTTAACCCTTAAACAAGTAAGAGACGCAATTGTCGGTTATATGGATACAAGAGGTGTTGATGTTTCATATACTTGGGTTAATGGAATAGAAGTATTATTAAAAACTCATTCAAAATGGTTTTTAGATGATCGACCAATGATTATGTATAATCCAACGGCACTTACCTATAATGATCATTATTCAGCGATATGTGGAATAAAACAATACGACAAAATCGAACTTTCTATTGGGCCGATTAAACGAATTAGAACTAAAGCTTTAATTGAGATTCGTGATTCCATGTGGTATCCAGATGTTACTTATTTTGACGTTTACACCTATAGTGGAACGGACAGTCAACTTTATGTTTTTAATTTCTAGTAATCAAAATTTCTTTGAAGTATATACGCAGAAACGCACTATTTAATCAAAGAAAACTAGGAAAACCGCAACTACATGAAGCATCGATAAGGCTTTCGTGTTAAACATGTTACTCTAAAAGTGCAGTTTCTATTTAATTTTTTTAAAGCAGTCCACGAATCTCTATTTTAAGAAACATGAACCTAGTGAAATAGAAAAGCTTTAAAAATTATTCCAACCTCTTAAAGATAGAAACTGTGCATTTAGGAGTAGTGATTTTGACTACATGCGAAGCCTTAATTCTATTTCTAAAATAAAAGCGCTAGAACCATTTGGCTTTAGCGCTTTTTGCATGTTTATAAAATGTAAGCTTTTTTAATAATTACAGGAGTGAAAGGTCGATCGGATGGGGATGTTCTAACTCTTGCAATTTGATCAACGACTTCCATGCCGTATACTACGTGACCAAAGGCTGCGTATTGGCCATCTAAGAAGTCGCCATCTTTATGCATAATAAAGAATTGACTTCCTGCGGAATTGAAATCTTGGGCACGAGCCATTGAGATAACACCGCGTCGATGAGAAATAGGGTTATCGTGTCCGTTGGCCTTAAATTCGCCTTCAATAGTATAACCAGGGCCTCCGGTTCCATTTCCTCTTGGACATCCACCTTGAATCATAAATCCTTTAATGACACGGTGGAAGGTAAGTCCATCATAAAATCCTTTCTTTACTAAGTCTTCAAAGTTTTTAGCGGATATCGGAGCGTGTTCGTAATCAAGCTCAATATCGATATTTCCGTAATCTTGTATTTCTAAACGAATCATTGTTGTTCCTCCGCCTTTTATTATAAAAAAACCTTTTTAGTAGCGCAACCAAAAAGAGTGAAAAGTAAAGCCCTTACATTTTTTTATAAAACGTGTATAATAAAGAATTAGCAAAAGGAGTCCGATGCATTATGAAAAAACTATTATCTTTTACGTTACTTGCGCTTCTTTTAATGGGATGTGCAACAGGAGAGCCTCATTCAAGTTCGAGCAATTCGATGACGACGAATGATCCCACTTCATCCAATTCACCCGGGACAAGTTCAACATTACCAACAACTAGCGCAACTCCAAACCCTTCAAGTAATGTAACTCCAAGTACCTCCAATACACCTTCTACTTCTTTAGATTCTTCTAGTAGTGTAGCTAAGCAATATACTTTAAAAGAGCTTAAGGAATTAGGCGCTTCCTTAGAAGAAGGACAAAAAGGGGAAAAAGTTAGCTTTGATGCGATGTATGTTAAAGTTGCTACTGTCGATAGTGATAAATTAATGCTATTTGTTGATGATAATAGTTATCTATATGTCCGAGTAGTCGGTGGATTTAATGGCAATTCTTATTTAGATAACCGTTATACCTTCTGTGATTATCACGTTACGGGTACTTTACAAAAATTAAATGGCGTGGTAGAAGTTGTTTATGAAGACTTAACCAATATTACATCATCACCAACAACCTATGATTTTGAAAAAGTAACCACGCACTATGAGGATATTACGAGTTTGAATCAAGAATTCAATCAATTAAAAACCACCAGTAAATTAAGTGGCGTAGGTAAAATTGTCACTTTTGAAGCGCGTGTTGTTGCATTAGATTCAAGTGATGCGAATAAAAAAGCTTTCGTATATGATGGAAAAAATACGATGGCCATTATTAATGATAAAAAGGTTTGTAGTGAAAGTGATATTGGTTCATCTTATGAATTTACGGGATGGATGAGCGTACAGAAATCTTCGCCTGCTATTCTTTTATTAGATATGAAATCATTATCGTTGTCTAAAGATGAACCTTATGATTTTACGAACGCAATTGAAATGAAGGCAAGTGAATTTGCAAAATGGTATTATGTTTCAAGTTATGTAAATCCGCCATCTTATGAAGATTATAATGCTTTATATAAAATTACTGGCTATGTTGCCGATGATGATTCTCGAATTAATGCGGGAAAATTCTATTTAGGCATTATGGATGAACCACAAGGTAGTTTATCCGATACAGGAATTAAAAAATGTATTCCTGGTGTCTATTTATTAAATCACCAAGGACTTACTCCTACTGAAGTGACGAATTATTCTGCATTTGGAAAATATTACGATACAGATACAAAGATTTCCTTCTACGCTAAACTTTATCAATTTGATACGCAAAATCATGGTTGGCGAGTCGTACCATTAGAATTTACGATTACTGAAGTAGAATAAAGACCTAAGGCTTTCTAAAATGAAGGCCTTTTTCTTTTTTTATATTGACTAATTTTTTATTTTTAACGATAATATAAACGAAAAGGAAGAAATACGCATTGATTTCTTTGTTTAGAGAGCTATGGTAAGGTGAAACATAGTCAAAGAGGAGTGCTTCTCAATCTTCAACAATACTTTTCCGCGTTCGGCGTTATTGAAATAATCAAGGTGTACGGAAAATATTCCGTAAACTAAGGTGGTACCGCGCAAACTAGCGTCCTTAGATCAAGGACGTTTTTTTATTTTATAAGGAGGTCTATTTATGGGCTATGATCATCGTCTAGTAGAAAAGAAATGGCAAAAAGTATGGGAAGATCGGAAACTTTATCGTACCGATGTTTATGACTTTTCTAAACCAAAATACTATGTGTTAGATATGTTTCCTTATCCTTCTGGACAAGGTTTACACGTTGGACACCCGGAAGGTTATACCGCAACTGACATTGTTGCGCGTATGAAAAGAATGCAAGGTTTTAATGTTTTACATCCAATGGGCTGGGATGCTTTTGGTTTACCAGCGGAGCAATACGCTATTAAAACCAATCAACATCCAGGTACTTTTACCAAACATAACATCGATCATTTTAGAGAACAAATTAAAATGTTAGGTTTCTCTTATGATTGGGACCGTGAAATCGCTACGGCCGATGTAAGTTATTATCATTGGACACAATGGATTTTCTTAAATTTATATCAACACGATTTAGCGTATGTTTCTTATAAACCCGTGAACTTCTGTCCTGAATTAGGCACCGTATTAGCTAACGAAGAAGTCATCGACGGAAAAAGTGAAGTAGGTGGATTCCCCGTCATTCGTAAACCCATGCGTCAATGGATGCTAAAGATTACGGCTTATGCGGATCGTTTATATGATGATTTAGAAGGCTTAGATTGGCCAACTTCCACCATTGAAATGCAAAAGAACTGGATTGGACCTTCTAAAGGTGCGATTATTCGTTTCCAAGTGAAAGATACGAATGAATCGTTTGAAGTCTTTACTACCCGTGCAGATACGTTATTTGGTTGCTCATATTGTTGCTTAGCGCCAGAACATCCACTCGTTAAAAAGATTGTTTCTCCTTCTCAACAAGAAGAAGTGGAAGCTTATATTAAAAAATGTGAATCCAAGAGTGACTTAGAAAGAACCGAATTAAATAAAGATAAAACCGGTGTCTTCTTAGGCGCTTACGCCATTAACCCAGCAAATAACGAATGTGTGCCGATTTATATTGCGGATTACGTTTTAGCAAGCTATGGTACCGGTGCTGTGATGGCGGTTCCTGCCCATGATGACCGTGACTACGCTTTTGCTAGCAAATATCATTTACCCGTTCATCAAGTCATTGAAGGAGATATTTCAACTTCGGCCTATACCGAAGACGGAAAACATATTAATTCCTCCTTCTTAGATGGTTTATATATTGAAGAAGCGAAAGAAAAGATGATTCAATATTTAGAAACCATGCATGCCGGTTATGGTAAGAAAAACTACAAACTTCGTGACTGGTTATTCTCTCGTCAAAGATATTGGGGAGAACCTATCCCTGTTTTACATAAAAAGGATGGTACCATTGTTCCATTAAAAGAAGAAGAACTTCCTTTAGTGCTTCCGGAATTAAAAGAATATAAACCATCAGGTACCGGAGAATCTCCTTTAGTGCACGCGACCGAATGGTTACATGTTAATAAAGACGGAGAAGAGTATACAAGAGAAACCAACACCATGCCACAATGGGCCGGTTCTTGTTGGTATTATATCCGTTATATTGATCCCCACAATGACCAATGTATCGGTGATAAGAAATTATTAGACCACTGGTTACCGGTTGACTTATATATTGGTGGTGCAGAACACGCGGTTTTACACTTACTTTATGCACGTTTCTGGCATAAATTCCTTTATGATATCGGTGTTGTTTCTTCTAAAGAACCATTCAAACGCTTATTCCATCAAGGTATGATTTTAGGTGAGAATGGCGAAAAGATGTCGAAATCAAGAGGCAACGTCGTTAACCCAGATGAAGTCGTAGAAAAATATGGTGCGGATACTTTAAGAATGTATGAAATGTTCATGGGACCATTAGAAGCTTCTTTACCTTGGAATAATTCCGGCTTAGATGGTATGCGTCGTTTCCTAGACCGTGTTTATCGTATTTTTGATGACGAAAGTATGAAAGCAAAATGGACGAACACCAATGATGGAAGCTTAGACTTTGCTTATCACTCTATGGTGAAGAAAGTCACTACCGATTTTGAAGCTTTACAATTCAATACTGCGATTTCTGCTATGATGATCTTCGTGAATGAAGTCTACAAAGCGCAAACGCTTTATGTGCCTTATTTAGAAGGCTTCTTAAAAGCTTTTGCCTGTATTGCGCCTCACTTAGGTGAAGAAATTTGGCAAAAGATGGGTCATGAAGATGTGATCGACTTTGAGCCATGGCCAACATATGATGAAGATAAGTTGGTGAAAAAAGAAGTCGAAATCGCTATTCAAGTGAATGGAAAATTACGTTCAACGATGCATATTCATGTTGACGCTACCAAAGAAGAAGTGGAAGCAGTCGCTTTAAACGATGAAACCATCAAGCGTCACTTAGAAGGTAAAACCATTCGTAAAATTATCGTTGTACCGAATAAAATTTGTAATATTGTTGCCAATTAGTTCTTTCGACAAAAAATAACTAAGCATCATCTTAAGATAATCTTGAGGTGATGCTTTTTTATGTTACAAGTACAAGTTTTTGATGAAGAAAATGAACAGGATTTAATGAATCAAGTAAATGCCTTTTTAAAAAAGATTGAGGAAAATGATTTAATTGAAATTAAATATTCAATTGCCTGTTTTGGTACGATAAAAAATGAACAAGTTTATTGTTATAGCGCTTTTTTATTATATCGAGTTATGGTACAATAAAAAAAAGTTTTCATTCTATAAGAATGAAATAGGAGTGTGACTATATGGAAATTAGAGAAGTTTTAGCGCAAGAGTTTTCATTAAAACAAGAACAAGTTGATGCCGTATTATCGCTTTTAGAAGAAGGAAATACCATTCCTTTTATCGCGCGTTATCGGAAAGAAGTAACCGGTTCTTTAGATGATGAAATTTTGCGTAAATTTTATGATCGTTATACCTATTTACTCAATTTAGAAGATCGTCGTAAAACGATTTTAAAATCAATTGAAGAACAAGGAAAATTAACGGACGAATTAAAAGCTTCAATTATGGAAGCGAAAACGCTGACTGAATTAGAAGATATTTATCGTCCTTATAAACCCAAAAAGAAAACAAGAGCCATTATCGCTAAAGAAAAAGGTCTTGAACCTTTAGCGGATTATCTTTTAAAACAAGAAGAAACAACTCCATTAATGGAGTATGCAAGTACTTTTATTGATGCGGAAAAGAAAGTAGAAACAGCGGAAGACGCCCTTCAAGGTGCTAGAGATATCATTGCGGAAATCGTAGCAGATGATGCGGATTATCGCCGTTATGCGCGTTTCTTATTTGAATCGTTTGGTAAAATTGTCACTAAAGAAAATGTTCCTGATGAAAAAGGCATTTTTGATATGTATAAAGATTATCAAGAAGCGATTAGTAAGATTGCTTCCCACCGTATTTTAGCGATTAACCGTGGCGAAAACGTAAAGGCTTTAAAAGTAACGTTAGAAGTACCCGATGAAGATATTATTCGCTATATCGTTAGAAAAGTAGTGAAGGAGAATTCACCTTTTAAAGAACAATTACAAATGGCGATTGAAGATGGTTATAAACGTTTAATTCGTCCATCTTTAGAAACCGAAATTCGTAATGCTTTAACCGAAAAAGCGGAAGAAGCTTCTTTAGTGGTCTTTAAAGAAAACTTACATCAAGTACTTTTAGTGGCTCCAATGAAAAATAAAGTGGTTCTAGGTTTAGACCCAGGTTATGCCCATGGTTGTAAAATTGCTGTTATTGATGGTACCGGAAAAGTCTTAGATACCACGGTCGTTTATCCAACACCACCAAGAAATCAAGTCGATGCAGCCAAAAACATTTTAAGTCGTTTGATTTTAAAATATAAAGTTGATTTAATTGCCATTGGTAATGGTACGGCATCTCGTGAATCGGAATTATTTGTGAAAAACTTAATTCAAGAATTACATCCCGAACATCCGATTTCCTTTGTCATCGTAAATGAAGCCGGCGCTTCTATCTATAGTGCTTCTAAATTAGCGGCGAAAGAATTCCCTGATTATGATGTCAATTTACGTAGTGCAGTTTCCATTGCTCGTCGTTTACAAGATCCATTAGCAGAACTTGTTAAAATCACTCCAGAATCTATCGGCGTTGGTCAATATCAACACGATATGAACCAAAAGCGTTTAAAAGAAGTATTAGGCGGCGTTGTTGAAAATTGCGTAAATACCGTTGGTGTGGACCTCAACAGTGCATCTCCTAGTTTATTAGAATACGTTTCCGGTATTTCTTCCACCTTAGCGACTTCAATTGTTGCGTATCGTGAAGAAAATGGCGCTTTTAAAAAGAGAGCCGATCTTTTAAAAGTACCAAAGTTAGGACCAAAAGCTTATGAACAATGTGCGGGTTTCTTAAGAGTAAGAGATGGTAACCCATTAGATAATACCGGCGTTCACCCTGAATCTTATGAAGTCGCTACCAAATTACTTCAACATTTAGGCTATAAAGTTGAAGATATTCAAAAATCGGAAGTGCACGATGCTTTAGAGAACTTACATGATATTGCTTCTTTAGCCGCTCAATTAGGAGTCGGTGAACCAACGTTAAAAGACATGATTGAAGAAATGAAAAAACCAGGTCGTGATCCTCGTGATGAAGCAGAAGGACCGGTTTTACGTAGTGATGTCATGTCGATTGAAGATTTAAAAGAAGGCATGATTTTAAAAGGAACGGTTAGAAATATTATGGACTTTGGTGTCTTCGTCGATATCGGTGTTCACCAAGATGGCTTAGTTCATATTAGTGAATTAGCGTCCCGTTTCGTTAAGCATCCACTTGAAGTAGTAAGTGTAAATGACATTGTTTCTGTTAAGGTTATCGGTGTCGATGTGAAAAAGGGAAGAATCTCTTTAAGCATGAAACAAGCAAAATAAAAAATAGAGTTATGAGGACAAAACTCATAACTCTTTTTTAAAGGATTTCTTGAACATTTTCTTCTTTACTCAAAAAAAATGTAAACCCAAACAAGCATTAAATCCCGTTGCTGCAAAAACGCTAAAACGCTCAATAATACCAAAATATTGTGGAGGTACGATTTTCATTCCAAGAGCGCCCACTAACATCATAAATAGGGCAATACCTGCACAAATACCATAGGAATGCAAAGTTTTATCTTTAAATCCTGCAACAATAAGGACGATTAAAGAAGCAATGGATAAGAGAACAACGAAAGCGGTGATGACCATATGCATGACATCTTGAAATGTCCCTGCATAACCACTATCGCTTAAAGGAAACATACGATAACCTAAGGCTGAAATCCATTCCATAATAGCAAACAAATAAACACCAATTCGTAATAGTTTGGATTTCTTTTTGGATATCCATAAACAGACGATGGTAACACTTAATACTTCACAATAATTATAAACGCTACTTAATTGATTCCATAAAGCTAATGAAGGAGCGTTACTTGCGCTTAAGTCGCTTACGGCTTGCGCTTTCCAATCATAACCAGGATAGGCTAGTGGAGAAAATATTACTGCTACTAAATAAGATATAAAACTTAAAACGCCGAATAAACCACAATACTGTATCGTTTTTTTCTTCATTTTGATCCACTTCTTTCTACTATATGTTCCTTTAAAAATGAGAGAATGAATTCATCAATTCTTTTTAAATCGCATTGAATTTTATGAAAAGATATAAAATTTTCGTTCATGGATAAGTCCATTAATCCATGAATCGTTAAAGCAAAACTAATGGCGTCTTGTTTTACATCGTAAAAGAATAATTCGTTTCTGTCTTTTAATATTTGAAAAAGTTGTTGGGTTGCCTCCATCATTTTATGCGTTTCTTCCACGATAATTTTAGTGGCAGAAGGATTAAAAACTTGTTCTGAATAAAGAACTTGATATAACTTAATAATTGGAGGGTAGGAACACATTTGAATATAACCGTGTACAGCATCAAAAAGAATCGTTTTTGCATCTAGATTCTTTAATTTCTCAATTTGAAGCGGAGAAATCGTTTTTTTCGCTTTTTCACGAATGAACTCATACATTTCCGCAATAATTTCATCTTTTGAAGCAAAATGATTGTATAACGAAGCTTTCTTAATACCTATTTTATCCGCAATCATCTGCATAGAAACAGCCTTTAATCCTACTTCCGAGGCTAATTCAAGTGTTGCTAATACGATTTCTTCTTTTCTATTTTTCTTCAATTTATAGTCACCTCACAAATAAACTACCGATTGGTAGTTTATAGGATAACATGTTAATAAAATAAAAACAATAGCAAAAGAAAAAGCTGCGCTAAACGCAGCTTTATGGATTATGGAAAACTTATTCAGATGTTGTATTGTCACCAGTATCGGTATCTGTATCGGGGGCTGGTAACCAAGATTCCAAATCTTCTGGAAAGGTAATCGTGTAATTAGCGTCTAATAAGCTAATTTTGCTAGAAGCACTGGCTTTTACCTTAATGGTTGTATCCGATGGGAAGATTTCTAATGAAGCAGCAAAATTGAGCTCAACATCAAGATCTAAAGCAACTCCTGAAATATATTTTTCATCATAAATTGAAATAGAGAATTGTGCTTTGTTAATTTTTAAGATGCTTGATACAGCGGTTTTTATCGCTGTTGCTTCGGCGGTAGTGGATGCAACTAAGGCATTATAATCTTCTTCAGATAAATCGGTTTCGCCTGGTGCTGGAAGAGTAGAAGCATAGTATTTATCGATAATATTTTCAATATCAGCGTTCGTTAATTTCCAAGAAAGCGTATCGGTCTTTTTATTAGTCGATAAATTACAATTTGGTAAGTTTGCAATAATGACATTGACTGCGTTATCAAACTTTGGCGCATCTTCTTCATCAATAGAAAGATCAGGAATCATATTAATGATATCTGAAGGTTTTTTACCTTCTAAATTATCAAGTGTTCCTTTGATATCTTCAAATATTGGAGCAATATTCATGCCTGTTTTATTTTCTTCCACGACTGGATCATCGCCTTCTTTTTCAGCAGGTGTAGTAACAGTGGATTTGGCATAAACATAGCCTTCTTTTAAATAGGCTTCAGCGGCGACATCTGCATGACCACTGATTTCAGAACCACTTGCATCAGTGGTTATAGAAGCGGTAGCTTTGCCTGCTTTTGGCATGGCCTCTTCTAAAAGCAACTCTAAATTAAAATTACCAGTAGAGGTTAGTTCAAGAGAACCACCCTCAACATCTTTATTATCCGTATCTTTATAATCAGCTTGTTTAAGACTTACGGATAATGATTCTTTTCCTTCGACTTTAAAACCAGCAGCTTTTCCCATTTCTTCTGTGACAGTTTGTAGTTTTTTCACAGCAGCAGCGTTTTCTATCGTTTCAGTGGTTTCTCCCCCATTGTTTTGTCCCCCACAACCAACTAAAGCAAAGATGGACGCAAATGCTAAGACTACTTTACTCATTTTTTTCATAAGATTTATCATACTCCTTTCTTATGTTACTAACATTTTATCATATGTTAGCGGCTTTGTAAAATAGAACAAACCTGGAAAAATAAAGAGAAATATATAAAAAAGCACTGTTTTTATTGAGAAAAGCAGTACTTTTTTAAATATTATTCATATTGTTTCAAGGTATTTGATAATATCGATAAGAAATTTTTTTCTTTATATTCTAGATTTGTTTTAACAATATTGATTTCATTTTTCCAATAAGATAAGTAATTGATTTGTTGCCCCCAACGGTACATTGACGTTAAATGATACGGTTTAATTTCCGCAATCATGTTATCTAATAGAGTAAACACTCTTTCATGGGTAAAAGTTGTTTCCATTAATTCTGCCGCTCTTTGATAAAGTTGATTTCTAAATTGAGTGCTTTTCATTAATTGAGAAAGGAAGAAGAATCGAGAATAGCTATTATTGACATAACGATCAAGATAATTCGTGTTTTCTCTAAAGGCAAAATCGGTGTCGTGGATCACAAAGCGCCATCTTCCATCAGCGTAAGGATTCTTTTCATCAACGTTATAGGTACGCCACATTTTAAGATTATTGAAGTTACCGACAAAATCCCAGTTACTACAATAGGCATTAGCTAAAATCAGATCAATAAAACTATTAATATCAAAATATTCAGTTATCAATTTTTTATAGTTAGTTTCGTTATTTAAATCAAGAGCAATCATGTCACGTAAATCATTTAAGCATTCTAAGGCCTGTTGAGGATCACCATCGGAAACATTAAATTGACCTTTAAAATCATATAAAATCACATCATCTTTATCGACACCATAATGAGAGGAAAAATATTGTTTTTTATAATGTTCGCGAATGGAATAAACGCCCCAATATTCACCATTAAAATATGCAATGCAAGGACGATAGCCCGTAGTAGCGACGTTAGAATCATTTTCCATAATGGCTTGCATGAATGCGTCGTTAAATCCAATACTTTCTTCAAAAGCATTACCGCCATTATGTAAGCGGAAACGGGTATAGGATTTCACTTTTCCTTTTCCATCTCTTCTTTCTCGAGAAGGGAAGATTTGCACTTTTACGGCTTCATTTTTGTCACCATTTTCATCTTTATTAAAATTTAAGTTTAAGGTTCTTTGCGGATAACCCAATGTCCAGTTACCGCCAAGTTTGACTTGAGTGTTTCGATAAAAATATTCATCGGTGGTGATATCGTAATATTCTAAATGGGCACGTTTTTCAATTTCTTCCCGGATTTGATTATAAAATCCCGTTTCTCCAAACCAATCTTTATAAGGCATGGATAAAGAAACTACCGGAATATTGATTTTATACTCCGGGTCTAAAATATAGGTTAACGCTCTTCGATAGGCAACTTGTTTTGTTTTACGGTTATATAGCATAATCGTAATGACAGTTTGCTTAGGAAGTAAAATAAATTTACCTTGCAATTGAATGTTCTGATTATAGGCGTTAGAAGTGCATTTATCATTGCCTAAATTTGCTAAAATACCGTCCACTGAAGTGGTTAAAGGATAATCTTTTAAATTCTTAGAGTTATTGACGCGAATGGGAATGGGCTTTGTATATTCTTTCGTATAAGTACGAGTGGGTGTAGAGCAATCTAACGTATAATAAAGTTCATAATTGCTGTCAGGTAATAAAAATTCCACATCAAATTCATCGGAATATAAACTGGGTAAGTAGTTCACATAAAGACCTTCACATAATTGATGATAACCTTCAATATAAAAAGAAGAAGAACTCAGTGTGGGACTACTCGTTATTGGGGTTGGTGAAGTTAAGCTAGGTAAAGAGGAAGTTGGGTTATTGATGGACGAAGTGCTTTCTAAAGTGGAAGTTGTAGCGTTCGTTAATGAACCACATCCACTTAAAAGTAAAATAGAAAGTAAGAATAGTCCACTTTTTCTTTTCATAAAATACTTCACCTCATTTTTATTGTACTTGTAAGCGCTTTTTCTCGCAAAGAAAAACGTACATTATCTTTAATGTAAAAAGAAGAAATACTTCTTTGGTTATTAAAATTCTCTATGCTATAATAAAATTAAAGAAAGCGCTTACAGCGGAAAGGAGAAACTTATGTGCATTACACCCGATAAAATTCGAAACATCGCCGTCTTAGGCCATCAAGGCGCCGGTAAAACTAGTCTCGTCGAGTCCCTTTTTTATGTCGCATCTCACGGAAACAAAAAAGGTGAGGTTGAAAAGAGAAATACCATTAGTGATTTTTTAGTGGAGGAACAATCGCGCATGAGTTCAGTCAGTGCTTCGATCGTTCCTCTTTTTTATGAAGGGTATAAATTAAATTTGATTGATGTACCAGGAAATGCCGATTTCATTGGTGAAGCTTTAGGTATTACGCGTTTAATTAAAGGCGCAATTTTGGTGATTGACGCTTCAAGTAAAGTGCAAGTAAGCACCATTCGTCATTATAAATTATTAAGAAAAAGAAAAATTCCTACCATCATCTTTGTGAATAAAATGGATAAGGAAAATGTTGATTTTGAAGAAGTATTAACGGATATAAGAAAAAAACTCGGTAAAAAGGCCATTCCATTTTGTTATCCGATTGGTCATGAAGCCAACTTTGATGGTTTCGTCAATGTCGTTGATTTAAAAGCGAGAAAATATAATGGCGTTACTTGCGAAGACGCGCCGATTTTTGAAGATAAAAAATTAAAAGTATTTGAGTTACATAATATGATTTGTGAAGCAGTTGCCCAAACTGATGATGTTTTATTAGATAAATTCTTCTTAGGTGAACCTTTATCTAGAGAAGAAATTCATCAAGGATTACGAAAAGGTGTGTTAGATGGTGAACTTGATCCCGTCGTGGTAGGAAGTGCCAAAAAAGACATTGGTATTCATACCCTTTTACAAATGCTCATTGATTATTTACCGAACCCTAGCGATTTAAAACCATATGTCGCCCATGATGTCGCAGAGAATGAAGTGTATCGCATGACCAAAGAAGAGGAGCCGTTCTCCGCATATGTCTTTAAAACCATTGTCGATCCTTATTTAGGTACCATTCATTATATCAAAGTAAATTCAGGTGAATTAAAATTAGATGATGAAATTTATGTATCTAAAATTAATAAAGTGGAAACGGTGACGGCGTTATATTCGATTTTTGGAAAGAAAATTACACCCGTTACTTCTTTAGGCCCTGGAGATATTGGAGCGATAGGCAAATTACAAGATGTCAAAACAGGAATGACACTATCGGACGCTAAAAGCCCAGTCATCTTTAAAGAAGTGGATTATCCAACAGCGGTTATCTTCCAAGCGCTTGTACTCAATAACCGAAAAGATGAAGATAAAATCGGAAGTATTTTACAAAAAATGCAATTAGAAGACCCTACGTTAGAAGTGTTACGGAATAAAGAAACCAAACAACTTTTAATCGGGGGCTTAAGCGCAACCCATTTAGCGTATCATTTCGATCGGTTAAAGAATCAATATAAAATTGATTTTACGATAGAAAAGCCGCAAATTCTTTATAAAGAAACCATTACCAAAGAAGGAAAAGGTCTAGGAAGATATATTAAACAATCGGGTGGTTCAGGCTATTATGGTGTCGTTGAAATGAAATTTGAACCGAGCTTAGAAACCGAATTCACCGAAGAAGTATTTGGTGGAGCGGTACCGAAAAATTATTTCCCAGCCGTCGAAAAAGGTTTTATAGAAGCCTTACAAACGGGTCAATTAGCAGGTTTCCCTGTGATACATATTAAAGCCACATTATTAGACGGCAAATATCATAGTGTGGACTCCAATGAAATGGCCTTTAAAATGGCAGCGGTTCTCGCTTTTAAAGATGCTTATATGAAATGTCAACCGACCATTTTAGAACCCGTTTACCGTATCTTTATTCGCATTGAACATCCTTATTTAGGCGACGTATTATCCGATTTAAATCAAAGAAGAGCGAAAATTATTGCGATTGATGAAGTTGAGCAAGATGTGCAAGAAATTGTGGCCTTAGTTCCTGAAAGTGAGATTATGGATTATGCGACTTATTTAAAAGCGATGACCCAAGGAAGTGGCTTCTTCAACCGTCAATTTGAAGATTATGAAGAAGTGCCGGAAAATTTAAAAGAAAAAATTATTAAAGCGCAGCAAAAGAAAGCCTAGTAGACGTTTAATAAAATAGGGGAGATCTATCATAGATTTCCTTATTTTATTTTTATAAAAATAAAGGGAAGAAAAAAACTCTAAGTGAATAAGTTGAAAATATGAGGAACATTCTATATAATGATTTCGGCACGATACTTATTTAAATAAGATGGTAGCCAGGAGGTTTTATGATACTTTTAGTAGATATTGGAAACACAAATATTTACATGGGCATCTATGAAAATCAAAATTGCATTTCGACCTATCGAACCCATACAGATACGCGGAAAAGTAGTGATGATTATGCGGAAATTGTAAAGAAATTTGTGAACGAAAAAGGAAAAGGAAGAATGCTAGGTGCGATTATTTCTTCCGTCGTTCCCTCTTTAACGGGAGCGTTAAAAGAAGCACTTGATTCACTTTTTGAAGTGAACACAATGGTCGTGGGACCTAACTTAAAAAGTGGAATGCCCATTAAAATGGATCATCCTTCCGAAGTGGGCGCTGATTTGATTAGCGTGAGTGTCGGTGGTATCCATAAGTATGGTTACCCTTTACTGATTTGTGACTTAGGAACCGCAACCAAAATTATTGCGATCGATGAAAAAGGCGCATTTGTGGGTGGAGTTGTCATGCCAGGACTTAAGATTTCTTTAGATGCCTTGGTAGGAAATACCGCTCAACTTCCCGAAATCAATTTAAGTGTTCCTAAAAAAGTGATTGGAAAGAATACGATTGATTCCATGAATAGCGGCACGATTTATGGTCATATTGACGCCATTTTAGGCTTAGTAAAAAGAATGGAAGAAGAATTAGGTCAACCATCGAAAAAAATCTTAACCGGCGGTTACGCTAAAACCATTTTAAGAAACATGCCGCAAGATTTTATTTATGATGAAAAATTGATTTTAGATGGACTTTTCTATCTTTATCAAAGAAATGGTGGTAAAGAAGATGAGAAGTAGACATTTAAAAAATATGACAACGGACGCGATGTTCCTTGCCATTATGCTAATTATGACATTTGTTCCTTCGTTAGGTTTTATTTCTATTGGTGGAGCAATTTCGATTACTTTACTTCATATTATCGTTCTCATTGGCGCGATTTTAATGGGGTGGAAAAGAGGATTACTTTATGGCTTCTTCTTTGGAATACTTTCGTTAATTAAAGCAGCGACAAGTCCCGTTTCCATTTTAGATCCTTATTTTGTAAATCCTTTAATTTCCGTTTTACCACGTGTTGCTTTTGGTTTATTAGCGGGTCTTAGCTTTGACGCCATTAAAAAAATGAAGAGCAATGCGATGAAATCTTTACTCATTCCAGTAGCTTCTTTTGTTTTAACCATTTTCCATAGTGTGTTCGTACTCACTTTCTTAGGATTATTTGGTGGCGTAGAAGCGATGCCGGGATATTGGGGCTTAATGGGAGCAACCTTAGCAAGTTCTTCTATAGGAGAAGCTTTAGCGGCTACGATTATTGTTTATCCAGTAGCGGTTGCTTTATCGAAAGACTTAATTACCGTACAAGGAGAAGTCGACCATAGCGATATGTTAGCGAACCTTGGTTTCTTCTTTGTCTTTTGCCCCATTGTGACTTGGATTATTTGTGGCATTGGCTTACATGAAGCCAAATACTTCCATAATGAATCAGCGAAAAAGAAAAATATGCGTTATATTATCTTTTCGATGATTGTCTTTATTCTTTTCTTAGTTATTTATATGTTAGTTAAAAATTAAATCAATTCATGTTAGGAGGAGTAATTCATGGATTTTAAAACACTAATGCGCCCTTATCAAGAAGAAGCGCTTGAAAATTTGAGAAAATGGGTGCAAATTCCCTCGGTTCATGATGAAACAACCATTCAAGAAGGAAAACCTTTTGGAAACGATGTCGCTTCCGCTTTAGATTTCATTGCTCGTTTAGCGGAAAGTAAAGGCTTTGAAGTGAATCGCTGTGATGGTTATTGTACCGAAATCATTTGTGGAACCGGCAATAAAATGATTGGCATCTACGCCCATAGTGATGTCGTTCCGGTAAGTGGAGATTGGAAATATCCTCCTTTTAGTGCTACTTTAGCGGATGATGTTCTTTATGGAAGAGGAACAAGCGATGATAAAGGTCCTGCGATGGCGGCCTTCTATTCTTTAGTCGCTTTAAAAGAAAATCATTTAATCGATGGCTATCAAGTCCGTTTAGTCATCGGTGGAAATGAAGAAAAAGGTTCCGCTTGTTTAGAGCATTATTTTCACGTTTTAAAGAAACCCAATCCAACCTATGGCTTTACCCCCGATGGTGATTTCCCATTAATTTATGGAGAAAAAGGTATTACCAACTATCGTACTTCGGGTGAATTAAAAGTTAAAGAAGTGAAAAAGATTCATGCCGGTGTCGTTTCGAATTCCGTTATCGATTTAGCGGACGCTATCGTGACGAAAAAAGAACCGATTGAAGCTTATCTACAAAATAAAAAGTTCCAATACGAGTGGAAAGAAGAAGAGGATGGCTTACATTTCATTCTTCATGGAAAAGCTGCTCATGGTTCTTTACCAGAATTAGGTATTAATGCTGGTATTCAAATGTTAGATGTCTTAGGCCATGCTTATCACGTTGATGAATGGATTCGTTTAGCCGATGCTTATCAAGATCCAAGTGGAAAGACCATGGATGAATTCTATCATTCAGATTTATTAAAAGACACGACCTATAACGTGGGTATTATTGAATATGAAAATAATCAATTCTCGATGATTGTGAATTTCCGTTATCCCGAACAAGTGAAGCCTTTAGCGGTTATTGCAAATCTTAACGCGAAACTTCCTTTCCATACCGAAATTATTTCCACTTCCGAAACTTTATTTTTTGATCCAAACTGCGCGATGATTCAAAATCTTTTACGCGTTTATCAAGAAGAAACAGGAGATTTAGAAACGCCAATTAAAACCATTGGTGGCGGTACATATGCCAAAGAATGTAAAAACACGGTAGCGTTCGGTTCCGCTTTCCCACATAGTGATGACCATATTCACGAAGCAAACGAACACATTACATTACAAGATTTCTATCAAAGTATGCCCATTTATGCGCATGCCATATATTGCTTAGGTAAAGAAACATGCGAATGAAACATAAATCCTGGAGTGAACCTTTTTTAAAAGATCACCCCGAAATTGTAAAAGTCATCGTCCATCAAGAAGATGTGAATTTTGATTTTTCTTATCCGACTTGTTTAGAAATTGGAACCGGACGCGGTGACTTTATTGTACAAATGGCCAAAAAATATCCAGATTTTCAATGGATAGGTATTGAAATGAATGTCGATGCCTTAGCCATTACTGCGAAAAAAGTCGTGGAAAGCGGATTAAAAAATATCCAGCTAATCCGCCAAAACTTTATCGTGATAGCTCCTTTTTTTCCTTCATCTTCTTTTAATAAAATCTATTTAAACTTCTCGGATCCATGGCCGAAAAAACGCCATGCCAAAAGAAGATTAACCGCGGATACATTTTTAAATGAATATCGTCGACTTTTAAAAGATGAGGGTGAGTTAGTAATGAAAACTGATAATTATCCTTTATTTTGCTTTAGTGTAGAAATGTTAGAGCAAGAGAAGTGGAATATTATCTCTTTAGAATCACCTTATGAAGAAATCAAAGAAGAAGATGCTGGAACCGAATATGAAATGAAATTCCGTTCCTTACATCAACCCATATATCGCTTAAAAGCGAAGAGGTAAAATTATGAAATTATTAAGTAAACATCAATTACATTTATTTAAAACTTTAACAGAATTATATGCCATTTCTGGTTTAGAAAATGAAGTGGCTAGTTTCTTAAAAGCTACATATGAAAAATTAGGTTATCCAATTATCACCGATCAAATGGGTTCAATTTTTGCTTATAAAAAATCAAAGACTCCGAATGCTAAAAAAGTCATGATTGTTGGACATATGGATGAAGTCGGTTTTATCGTTAAATCTATTTTAGATAATGGTATGGTTAAAGCTCATCCTATCGGTGGCATTAATGAACAAACTCTTTTATCGAGCCGTGTCGTTTTAAAAGGCAAAAAAGGCTATTTAAAAGGCTGTATTGGAGCGATTCCACCGCATTTAATGACAAAACAAGATTTAGAGCGTCCTACCCAAATTAAAGATATGTTATTTGACTTTGGTATGACTTCAAAACAAGAAGCGGAAGAAGCGGGTATCTTTATGGGTGCGATGATGGTCGTAGAAGGTAAATTTGAAGTCTTAAATGGCGGCAAACGTTTATTAGGTAAAGCATTCGATGATCGTTACGGTATCGCTTTAGGTATTGAAATTTTAGAAGCTTTAAAAGATGTAGAACTTCCTTATGATTTATATGTTGGAGGTTCTGTACAAGAAGAAGTGGGATGTCGAGGCGCTTTTACGTCTTCTTATAAAATTCATCCTGATTTAGCGATTGTTTTAGACTGTTCACCCGCTAAAGATGCAACAGGTGATACTTCAGAATTAGGTGCTTTAGGAAATGGTGTATTATATCGCGTGATGGATCGCACCATGATTGCATTCCCCGAATGGATTGAGTTCCAACAAAAATGCGTGAAAAAGAGTCATGCAAAAGGACAATATTATATTTCTCCCGGAGGCACTGATGCCGGTTCTATCCACAAACAATTCGATGGAATTCCTACTTTAACCCATTGTTTAGTTGCTAGAAATATCCATACTTGTTCTACGATTTTAGATGCAGAAGACTATTTATCCAGTAAAAAATCACTTTTATATATGTTAAAGCATATGGATATGGATTTATTATCTTGCTTAAGGAGAAATAAAGCATGAGTTGGGCTAGCTACTATCACCATGCGCTTTTTGGCGATGTATTGCTTTTAATATATGAGCCAGATGCCCGTCCTTTTTCCTATCAAAAAAAGGGAAATGTAGTAGCAATTTATGATGAAAAAAACACCTTAATTGGCGTTAATATTTTTGATTTTTCTTCATTCATGAAAATGAAAGCGAAAGGAAGAATTCCTTTTTTTCCGCATCCTGTTTTAGAAGTCATTAATAATATTTTAAAAAATGCGGATCTTCCTACTTTAGAAGAGCCAAAAACGAGTGGCTTTATTATAGCTACGGTAAAAGAAATAAAAGAGAATACAATGTTAGTTTCTTATCAAAATCAAGAATTTGAAATGAAACGAATTCCTATTTTAGTAGGAGAGCAACTGCTGATTGCTTTACCAGAAACGATTTTATTTAATGGAAAAAAGGTTCATGAATACTATCCGATAAAAGAAAATGAAATGGAAGCGTCGACTTCTAACGAATATATTGTTTTTCATCACGAAAAAGAAGAAGATTTCTTTTTGCGATAATTTACATTTTGATTACAATAAAAAGCGCAGAAATAGCATATTTATTTTACTTTAACCATAAATTAGTATTGATATTTTTATTTTAAAGCGTTACAATCAAATCATAAGGGAAAGGAGATATATATCATGGAATTTGATAAATTATTTAATAAACAAAGTCGCCTTGTTCAAATTCTTCTTTTATTAATCCCAGTCGTTAACTGGTTTACTGAAATTTTTGTAAGGCTCTCTGTTTTCTTAAGAAAGAAAGACATAATTTCTTTAATTATGTTCATCATTACTATTCCTGGTATTGGTGTTGTCTTAGGTTGGGTTGACTTAATTTGGACCTTACTCTTTGGACATCTCTTCTTAGCTGACTAGCTAAAGATGTGAAAAGAACATCCCTTATGGATGTTTTTTTTTGCCCTAATTTGCCATATTTTCCGTTCTATGATATGATAGGGTATCTTTTTTAAGATGATAAAGACGAGGAAAAAGAATGAAGACAGTAGTGATTACTGGAACAAGCAGTGGAATCGGTTATGATTTAGCCGCTTTTCTTGTAAAAAAAGGCTATCAAGTTTTAGGTCTCTCTAGAAGAGAAACCAAAATAGAAGGTGTGATTTCTATTCATTTAGATATCACGAAACAAGAAAGTGTCGAGCAAGCATTAAAAGAAATTTTGCAATATACCGATCACATCGATTATTTGATTCAAAATGCGGGTATGGGAATTGCGGGTTCTATTGAAAATGCCACAAAAGAAGATATTGAATTACAGTTTAATACAAATCTTTTTGGACCGATTTATTTTCTTCAAGCCTGTTTAAAATATATGAATAAAGGTAGTCGCATCATCCATGTAGGTTCAATGGCGGGTGATTTAACTATTCCTTATCAAAGCTTTTATTCCATGTCGAAAGCGGCATTAGATAAATTTTCGGAAGCCTTATCCATGGAATTATATGAAAAGGGAATTAAAGTTACAACCGTTTTACCAGGGGATACAAAAACGGAATTTACGAAGAACCGAAAAAAGAATATTTTAAAAGAAGAAGAAAAGGTGAATCATTCTGTTTCTAAAATGGAAAAAGATGAACAAAAAGGTGCTTCACCTCATCAAGTTAGCAAAGTCATTTATCGCGTGATGAAAAGAAAACATCCACCCATTCGGGTAGCGGTTGGCTTTCCATATCGGCTATTTTTATTTTTAGAAAGAATATTACCCCGCAAGTCGATTTTATTTTTTATTAGGAAATTATATCGCTAGGGTGTATAATTGAGAAAAAGGAGTTTATTATGATTGAAATTAAAGAAGTAAAGGGAAGAAGAATGCTAAAACAATTTATTGACTTCCCAACGAAGTTATATAAAGATTGTCCTTACTTTACCCCTTATTTATATGAAGATGAAATAAATAATTTAACGCCAAAAAAGAATCCCGCTTTTTCTTATTGCGATTTTAAATTATTTTTAGCTTATCAAAATAAAAAAATCGTTGGGCGTATTTGTGGTATTATTAACCACTTTGCCAACAATAAATATAACCAAAAACGTGTCCGTTTCAATCGTATTGATATGATTGATGATATTGAAGTCACAAAAGCTTTAATTCACGCTGTTGAAGAATTTGGTTTAGCTAATGGAATGGAAGAAATTTGTGGACCTTTAGGTTATAGTGACCAAGATAAAGAAGGTATGTTAATCAAAGGGTTTGATCAACTCAACATGTTTGTGACTTTCTATACGCATGAATATTATATTCATCATATGCAAGCCTTAGGCTTTGTTGAAGATGCGAGATGGAAAGAATATAAAATTTTCTTCCCTAAAGAAGTAGATCCAAAAATTCGACGTTTATCGGAATTTGTCCAAAAGAAATATAAATTACATCTTCAAAAAATCCGTTCAAAACGTGAACTTAAAAAGAAAGATATTATTGAAGTCTTAAAATTAATGAATGTTTGCTACGCAAATTTATATGGCTATGTCCCTATTGAAGAAAAACACATGATGCATTTAGCGGGCGAATATTTTCCTTTGCTTCATTTAGATTATCTTCAACTCGTACGTGATGAAAATGAAAAACTCGTTGCTTTTGGTTTGATGATTCCTACCCCTGTTAAAGCATTAAAAAAACATAAAGGACATCTATATCCTTTTGGCTTTATTGATTTCTTACATGATTTAAAACACGCAAAAGTGTTAGATATGCTTTTAGTTGCGGTGGATCCCGCTTATCAATCTTCGGGTGCGTTGGCTATTATCTTTGAAAAAGCCATTGAAAACGCGATTAAAAATAAAATGGAACATGCTGAAACTGGTCCAGAACTTGAATACAATGACAAAGTACAATCTCTATGGAAATCCTTTGATCACGAATGTCATAAAGAAAGAGTGTGCTTCGTTAAAAAAATTGGTGCATAATGAAAAATGTAGAGGTTTCTCTACATTTTTTAATGATTAAAAATGATATATCATATGATAAAAATGACATAGGAAAAAAAGAAAAATACTTTTATAATAAAAGTGAAGAGGAGATGAGTAGAAATGAAAAATAAAGAAGAAAAAACAAACGCTATTCGCCTTTTAGAACAAAAGAAAATTCCTTTTAAAGTCCATAGTTATTTAAATACAGAGGCTATTAGTGGAGTGGAAGTAGCAGCTATACTTCATGAAGACCCAGCGCATGTTTTTAAAACACTTGTAACCGTTGGAAAAAGTAATCAACATTACGTCTTTATTGTTCCGGTAGCGGAAGAACTGGATTTAAAAAAGGCCGCAAGTGTAGTAAAAGAAAAAAATATTAGTATGATTAAATCCAAAGAATTATTACCTTTAACCGGTTATATTCATGGAGGATGTTCTCCGGTCGGTATGAAAAAGCTCTTTAAAACGGTGATTCATGAGACCGCTAAAAACTATCCAACGATTTTTGTAAGTGGTGGGATGATTGGTTTACAAATGGAACTTTCTTTAGAAGATTTAAAGAAAGTCGTACCTATTTTAGAAGCCGATATTATCGTAGATGAAAAAGAATAAAAAATGAAAGTACTTTGAATCTTTTAAAAGAGAAAAGAAGTACTTTTTTTCATAAATAAAATCACCATTTCTTTCATATATTCTAGTGGTGATAAAATGAAATATTATTTAGTGGGAATTAAAGGCACAGGAATGTCCGCATTAGCAGGACTTCTCCATGATGATGGTCATTTAGTCGGTGGAATGGATGTTGATAAGGATATTTTTACTGAAAAAGAATTACTAAAGAAAGAAATTTACATTGATTCGCTTTCATTTCGTAATTTTATGTGGGTAGATTTATTCATCATTGGCCATCAATTTATGGAAAGTGAAGTACATCAATATATTAAAAATCATCAACTTCCATGGATTGAATATCATGAATTTGTTGAAAGTTACGCTAAAAATAAAATATCGATTGCGGTATCAGGAACACATGGAAAAACGACAACTGTGGGTATGCTTTATCAAGCTTTATCTTCTTTTCATCCTACTTCCATGTTACGCGGAGATGGTGTAGGAAAAGGCGGAAAGAATAGTAATTATTTTGTTTTTGAAGCTTGCGAATATGAAAAGCATTTTTTAGTTTATCATCCCGATTCTTTAATTATTACGAATATTGATTATGATCACGTCGATACTTATCCAACAAAAGAAGATTATGATCGTACCTTTCGACAATATGTGTTACAAGCTAAAGAACTCTTTATCAACATTGATGATGTAAATAAGGTAGAACACCCTAAAATAGTGACCTTTGGACTAAAAAAAGAGGCAGATTATGCGTGTTTAGATGCAAAACAAACGGAAAAGGGGATTAGCGGAACACTTTTATATAAAGATCAATCTCTTCCATTTTTTCTTCCGTTTTATGGAGAACATAATTTAATGCATGCTTTAGCGGTATTTGCTTATTTAGATACCCATCATTATGACTTAGAAAAAGGACTCGGCGCATTAACAAAATTTACCAGTGTAAATCGGAGATTGGAGTGCACGATAATTAACGATGACGTGTTTATTGATGATTATGCGCATCATCCGAAAGAAATTGAAGCAACTCTTCAAGCGGTTCGGGCAATGTATCCTAGTCATAAAGTCATAATTTTCTTTAAACCGGATCGCTATACTCGTCTTCTTGCATTTCAAGAAGAATTTAAGGTTGCTCTAGATAAAGCAGATCAAAGCTATGTGCTTCCTCTTTATGAGCATGTTGAAGGGTATCACGATAGTCGTATTCTTTGTGAAAATAGTTCATCTACTTATTTAGCGGATGAAAACGATTTACAAAATCTACATTTTCCTTCATTTCCTCTTGTTTTTGTCTATTTAAGTTCGAAAAAAATGAAAGATTGGATTCAAAAGATTGTAAAAAATCGTGAAAGCAAAAGTTGACAGTGAAAATATTTTCATGTAGAATAGTGTTGTCGCGTAGGTACCCAAACTTTTAATAAAAAAGGAGGGTAATTTATGCAGATGAAAATGTTCGCATTTGAATGTGGTTTATTAATGGGAATGGCTGCGGTTTGTCTTCTTCCTCCCGTGAGGAATGAAATGAAAACCATGTTTCAAAAAGCTAAAAATTCCATGCAATCAACCAAAAAAGTGCTGTTAGCTAAAGGAAAGAAACTCAAAGAAGATACCTTAGATGCGGCAAGTGATATCCGTGATGATGTCCAAGACTTAGCAGAAAGTATTATGAATGAAACGGAGTCCATCGATATGAAGGGACTCACGCCTTCCATTAAAAAAGCGTTAGTAAAAATCAAAGCGCATGCAGTATCTTTAAAAAGCCTAACTGAATAGCAATTCTCATCATAAAGCGCGACTAGGCGCTTTTTTTTAGATTAAGGGAGGGTTAATCATGAAAAATACAAAGGATCGTGTCACAATTTATGAAGTTGCAAGAGCAAGTGGCGTCTCATTAGCAACCGTTAGCCGTGTTATCAATAAGCAAGGTAATGTTACCGAAGCTACGCGTAAGAAAGTTGAAGAAACCATCGTTCGTTTAGGATATAAGCCATCCGCTTTAGCCCAAGCTTTAGCGACCAACCGTTCGACGAATATTGGTGTTGTTATTCCATCCGCTAACTACGTTTACATTTCCAATATGTTAAATGGTATTACCGATGCCGCCAAAGAAAAAGGATATGTATTAACTTTATTTGTTACTTCTCATTCGCGTGAGGATGCTAAACAAATGATTGAAAAAGTTATTACTTCCCATGTCGATGGCGCGATTATCTTCGATGATGAATTAGATGTAGAAGATGTCAATCACATCTTATCTTATTCTGTACCAGTCATCGCTGTAAATAACGATATCGTGGGTGAAAAAGTGGGTTCCATTTCTTTTGGATATGAACACAAAGTCAAAAATATTATTCGTGAATATTTCAAAAATGGCGATAAGAAAATGTACTTCTTACACGCCCATAACTGTGGTCGTTTATTAGAGAGAATTGAAAAAGCCTTTATTTCCGTTCACTTAGAAGAAAATCGTAGTTATGGTTTATTATCTTGCGATGATTCTTATAATCGTACTTATACTGATTTCTTAGAATTCTTCAAAACCACTAAGAAAGGTTATTTCTTAGCGTATCGTGATTCTTTAGCGGCCGCGATTACAAACGCTGCGGTTGATTCAGGTTTACGTGTTCCCGAAGATGTTGAAGTTCTTTCTATCATCGGAACTAAATATGCTGCTATCACTCGTCCACAACTTTCAAGCATGCACATCGATATGTGCCAAGTTGGTAAACAAGCAATGATGATGTTAAATGGACTTTTAGATGGTACCTTAGAAGAAAAGCATTATAAATTTGAATCTAGCTTTGTTCCTAAGATGTCAACTAAATAAAAAAATAATACTCTTAAAAAGTAGGAGAGCAATTTCCTACTTTTTTATTAAAAATGAAATAAGGATAAAGGTCATTAGTGCATAATAAATAAATATTTTCTACATACCAGGCAAATTGTCTAGTATTTTTTGTAATATGTTAAAAATAATACAAATTTACAGGTATTTATATGCTATTATAAAAATAAGGAGAAAATTATTTGAATCTCAATTAGATGGAAAATATGAATTGATTATAAAATAGATTTAAGTTAAACAACAAAAAAATAAATCAATGAATATTTATATGACAAGGTAGAAAGAAACAAGCAATGATGAAATTGGTCATAGTGTATTTAAAAAAATACGTAAGTACAATTTCATAATAAAAGTTAGGGGAAAAATAAATGAAAAAAATATACATGTTTGGACTTATAGCAAGAGTGTGGGTTCCGATTCTATTTTGCTGCATTGGTGGATATTTAATTTACGATTTAATAGCAAATCCAGGAGCGGATAATAGTATTTTTTTACCTATATTTTTCTTAACTTTTGCACTAGTTGATTACTTGACTATGCATAGAGAATATATTCAGATTGATGAAAAAAATGATATAATTACATTTCATTTTTCATATAAAAAAGAATTTAATAAAACTAGGAAATTATCTAGTATTCGTTTGTTAAGAGTTGAACATGAGGGTTTCTCAGCCTTTACTTTTAAATGGGTGAATTCTTATGGTGAGGAAGAAAAAACTGCGTGTTTTATATTTCTTAGCGGTGTTTTCCCTAAAATTATATGTGCCCGAATTAATAGGCAATTAGCGAAAGCAATTAAAGATATTGAATCAAAAAAAGATAAAACGAATTAAAAAATTTTTTATATGTATGACGAATGATGTCTACTTTATTAATAGCAGTTCAATTGCATTTAATGTACTACAAATTATTGCTTTTGGAAGTATTATAGCGAATGCAGTTTATGATACAATCTTCAATATTTTGGCTAGATTATTTAAAATCCAAAAATAAAAGTAGGAGTGTATTTGATCATCAGTTGATCAAACTCCTACTTTTTTTTAAAATTATTGAATTAATCCACTATCTTTTAACCAAATTTCGGCATCGGTGCCTTTACTCTTTTTAAGGAGAATTTTTAAGAGAAGTTTTTCCTTAAAGGATAACTTTTTAACACTGGTAATTGGTTTCTTATCAATAGCGTAATAAGAAGCACGTAGTAATTCACGAATATCATAAGTGCTACCCCATACTTCAGGAACAGCACGGTCAATATTTAAAAGGGTGTAGACGGCTTCCATGCCGGTACGAATGGAATATTCCGTGGTGAAGATCGTGTCACGAGGAGTTTCGGCAAATTGACCAATAAAGGCAAAGTTTTTGGCTCCATGAGGGACAACTAAAGGACGATCTTCATGTTTTCTTGGTTGGAAGAATGCATTAATATAAGGCATATAGCATGTAGTTGTGTTACAGGCATTTTCTGCTAAAAAATCAATACGATTGATGTCAATTCCAATATGGTAAAGCCATTCTTTGCATACTTCAATACCAGTACATTTTTTCATAGGTTTCTTAACATAATTACCTTCTTTATCCGTGGACAAAGAGTAGACCCAAACTAAGACTAAATTTTTGTCTTGCGCTTTGAATTGGGGTTGACGGTTAATGGTCCATGATAAGTACCAATTATCCGTGCTATCTTTTACGGTCACGATACCACCAGTAGTGACTTTTCCACTACGAGGATCACGCTTACAGATTTTCATGATATGATCAATAATTTCTTCGTTTGATGTGGCAATCGTTGCGCTCATCCAATTCGTTTTATCGACATCTGAACAGAAGACTTCAGGATGACCATAATCACTACCTTGGGCGGCAATATTTCTCCACATATCCCAAGATTCACCAAAACCATTCTTAATCTTACTTAAATCAGGTGCATGAGTTTGATCACCATAGCAAGATGTATCTGTACAACAACCATTCGTGATAAAGACAAGATCATCTTCAACTAAATCAATCGTTTGTTCTTGGTTATCTTTTATATAAACGATTTGACGTGCAACTTTTTTACCTTCTTTTTCATCAATGATGACATTTTTTACATCGATGCCATATTCGATTTTAACACCATGGCTCTCTAAGTATTTGACTAAAGGAAGAATCATACTTTCAAATTGATTATATTTGGTAAAGCGTAGAGCAGAGAAATCAGGCAAACCATCGATATGGTGCACATATCTTTGTAAATAGCGTTTCATCTCTAACGCGCTAGACCAACGTTGGAACGCAAACATTGTTTGCCAATAGAGCCAAAAGTTGGTTTCCCAAAATGAATCATGGAAAATTTCTGAAATTTTTTTATCTTCCAATTCTTTTTCAGGGGTCATATAAAGTTTCATTAAATCTTGAGCTGATTGTTTATCTAATTTGAATTGTTTATCGGTATGAGCGTCTTGACCTCTTTTCACAGTCGCTCTACATAAAGAGTAGTTAGGATCTTCTTTGTTTAGCCAATAGTATTCATCTAAGACACTGACACCTTCGGTTTCAATGGATGGAACATCGCGGTACATATCCCACATACATTCAAAGTGATTATCCATTTCACGGCCACCACGCATAAAGAATCCTTTGGTGATGTCCTTACGGCCATCGCAACTACCACCGGCTAATTCTAATTTTTCTAAAAGGTGAATGTGTTCTCCTTTCATTTGGCCATCTCTTACAAGATAGAAAGCTGCGGATAAACCGGCTAATCCAGTACCAATAATATAAGCGGATTTTTTGTCCACACCTTCGGGTTTCTTTGGATGCGCAAATGCTTCATAATTTCCTGCACTATAATACATAATTTTTTCCTCCTTGTATTTTCGTTACACCTTCATTATAAGAAAGAGAAAAAAAGTGTAAATGTACAAAAAAAGGCGCTTGTCGTAATTTTAAACAAGAAGGCTTTACTCATGTTTTTTACGACAAACACCTAGGTTTTGTCTAAAAATTAGGAATGATGTTTCGCATTTTCTAAGGCATGATCAATGGTGCCATGAATTAAAGAATCTAGACGAGTAATGATTAATTGTGGGTCTTCTTTCATATCTTTTTTAACCCATTCTAAGACAATACCCACAAATCCATATTTATAAAAGTTGGCGATAAAGGCTAAATCGTCTTCTCTTACGACTAAGCCTTTACTTTTTTCTTTAGCAACGTTATAAAGTAAATCATAAACAACGCGGTAAAGATAGTTTTGTAAAGATTCTAGAGAAACGGAATGAAAAATGTTTACAATAAAAGGTTTATCTTTTTTCATTAATTCAAATAAAGAAAGAAAGCCTTCTTGCCAAGTATCATAGGTTTTATGGTTTTGAATAGCACGATCCGCATCTTCAAAGCATATCCATTCAATTAAATCCTGTATATCTTGAAAATGATAATAGAAAGTTTGTCGATTCATTTCACATTTTTCCGTAATGTCATTAATCGTAATTTTGGATAAAGGTTTTTCAAGTAAAAGTTCTTTAAAAGCATAGGATATTGCTTTTTTCGTCGTTGCCTTGCTCATCCAATCCCTCCTAACGTTTTATATAAAAAATTTTTATTTTTTATCTACTTTAGAACCGGTTAAGTAGGTAGTTAATTGACTTAATAAATCACCATTTCCATTTAAAGAAATGCTACCAATTTTTTCACAAATTCTTTCAATGTATTCAAGTTCTTTTAAACGATATAGCGTAGCGTTTTCATCCATTAAACGGGCGGTATTTAATAAAGAACGAGTAGAAGCGACTTCTTCTCGACGAGTGATGACATTTGCTTGGGCACGTTTTTCGGCAATTAAAACGGTATTCATAATGTCACGAATTTCCCCAGGAAGAATTAAATCTTTAATGGAAGCTTCTTCGATTTCTAAATAAAGAGATTTGCCTTTTTCTTTTAAAGCATTTAATAAGAAAGTGGACATTTCTTTTTTACTTGCTAAGATTTCATCTAAAGATTTTTCACCCACATAATCGCGCAACGCTAATTGGACGGCAATATAAAGCTCGTTTTTATAGTCATCAATTTCCGTTTTGACTTTAACATAATCGGTAATGCGGTAAGAGCAAACACAATTGATACGTAAGGAAACTTTGTCGTTGGTTAAAATTTCTTGTCCTACGATATCTTGAGTAACTAAACAAGTATCCACTAAATCTACCTTAACGTCGACACTGCCATTTTTAAAGAAATAGGTACCCGGCGTGAGAGTGCGAACGAATTGATGGTTGAAATATAGAATTCCCATTTGTTTTTCATTAACATCTATGCGTTTTACATAAGGCATAAAAAGAGGATGAGTTAATAAAGAAGTAGGAATATTTTCTTCTATCTCAGGTTTTGATAGATCCATGGAAATAAATGTGTGTTCACGTTGAATATTCCAGAAATAATATTTTCCAGCTGCATATATACTTTGAAAAATACCATCAACAAAATGAATCATCATCGTGTTATTTTCCACCATACATTTGGTAACATTAGAAGAAAAAACGGGATCTTTTTCAAATAAAGAAACATCTAAATTATCCACTCGTACATGACCATCATTTACACTAGATAGTAAAATCTTTTTTCCACCCCATAAGGAATATTTTCCGGGTTCTACCATTTTGATGAATTTCCCATTCTTAAAAAGAAATCCTTTTTGACCTTCTAAAACAATAATTTTTTTCATATTTCATTGTCCTCCTTTATTTTCATAAGCAGTAATTGCTTACATTTGACATTCTGTCCTAAAAAAAGAAAGCGGTTATTGATTAAGTAGTAACGCATAAAAGCGGAATCCGAAGATTTGGCTCTTCTTGAAGTCACTACGATATCCTCGTTAAGCAAGGCTTTCCTCCTTTTGCTTTTTCTCCATAACGAGCAAGAAAAAGCGCGGACGTTTTTAGGTTGTAACATTTCTCAATGTTAAAAAAAGATAAAAAATGCTTTAACCACTTAGCTATCTCCCTAAAAAGGAAGAGTGGGATTCGAACCCACGAATGCGTGCTTTAAGCACAAAAAGGTTTAACAGACCTTTCCATACTTTTTTATAGAGGTTCCGGCTATCCTCTTGTTAAAGAAACCAGTATACATCATGAGGAAACCTCCATGCACTGTGGCAAACCCATATGCCCACCTTATCGGACTTCATTAACATTTTTATTTTACCATATCTTTTTTTAAAATACACAATAATTCTAAAGGGCTTTCATAGAGAAGAATACATCTTTATAAATCAGAAAAAATATATCGATAAAATGTATCGATATATTTTTATCAAATAGTTGAATAATTGAAAGCCTTCTTTTGAATAAGAAGAGAAGAAAAAAATGAAGCAAAAATTAGAATTGCTAATCGTAAAAAAAGAAAATATGAGTGAAAATAATGGGATTTATCGTGTTTTCATTCATTTAAGAAGAAAAAACAAAAAAACGCAAAAATAAAAAAAGAGTATAAAAACAAGGAAAAAAGCAAAAATATAAGAGATGAGGATAAAAAACATTTTCTTTAAAAAATCAAGATATATGTCTTGCAAAATAAAAGGAATGTGATTATAATCATGGCCGAAAGGAGATAACTATATGTTACAAATGATTTTAGCTTCCGATATTGGAAATAATATCAAGGGAGCATTAAGTTCAATGGACCTTTGGATTGCGGTATGTAAAAGTGTCGTTATTATCCTATTAGGTTTTTTGCTTACAAAAGGAAAAATCTTACCAGATGGAACGGGTAAAGTATTGACCAAAATTGTCATGACGATTTGCTTGCCTTGCTTAGCGTTTTCGTCCTTTATGACTTCTATCTCACAAGCAACTTTTGAAAGCTGTTTAGTTTCTTTTATTTATGGCTTTGTTGTTTATATTGCCTTTATCTTCTTAGCCAAATTGTTATTTATTTGGGTAAAAGATCCAACGAAACGAAAGGTTATGGAAATCTTATTCGTATTTGGTTCTACAACCTTCTTTGGTCAACCTTTAATTAAGGCTGTATTTCCGAATGCCTTTAATGATTCAAGTATGTTCAACATTGCTTATCGTGTATTCCTTTATTCTTATGCTTATTACGCAATTTGCCAAAATAAGGATGAAAGTGAAGAACATGAAAAGATGACTTGGGCTTCTTTTAAAAAGATTTTAAAGAAAATCTTCGTTAACCCTGTCATTATCGCTACTTTCTTAGGCTTCATTTTATGGAGCTTACAACTTGTTGGTGATGCTTCTGATACTAACAATTGGTGGGTGGTTACGGTAAATGGCGTAGGAAATGTTCCCACTACCGGGGCATTCTGGAACATTAAAGTTTCTTTACCCCCTGTATATCAAACGATGAATACTTTAGGCGGATTATCTTCCCCATTAGTGTGGATTGCTATTGGTTGTACGTTAGGTAAAGTATCCTTTAAAAGTGCAGCAAGTGATAAATCCGTATGGGCTTATTCCTTTATTAAATTAATTGCAGCGCCAGTATTAAACTTCGTTTTCCTTTTATTAATCAATTTGATTCCAGGTATCAATGTAACGTTTAATACGGTCGCGGCTACGACTTTAATGTGGGCCACCCCACCAGCGACCGTTGCGGTTACTTATTGTATTAACTCAAATAAAGAATCGACATTTGCTTCAAGTTGTTCTTTAATTGGAACATTCCTAGCCGTTCTCTTTATTCCAATTTATATGATTTTATTAACCATCATTCAAAATGTGGGCATCTTTGCCTAGAAATAGAGGACTAGCATATGAAAAAACAAATTGCCTGTTTTGGTGTTCGTGATTACGAAATTCCTTATTTTGAAGAATTAGGAAAGAAATATGACTATGATTTAGTGTTATTTTCACAATTTTTAAATACCGAAAACTATCAAGATGCTTTGGGTTATGAAGTGGTAATGGTACGTGGGAACTGTGTAGTGAATAAAGAAGCCATGAAAGATTTATATCAACATGGTTTACGCTACTACTTAACAAGAACAGCGGGTTATAATCACGTTGATATTGAAGCGTGTAAAGAACTCGGTATTGAAACGGCTTATGTGCCAGGCTATTCGCCGAACGCAATTAGTGAACTTGCTTTAACTTTAGCGATGATGCTATTAAGAAATACCGCTTATATGGTAGATTATACCCATCATGGAAATTTTAAAGTTACCAATCAAATGTTCTCTCGTGAAGTAAGAGGCTGTAGAGTGGGTATCTTAGGTTGTGGACGTATCGGTTTAACCAGTGCTCAATTATTTAAAGGTTTAGGCGCTGAAGTCGTCGGCTATGATGTCTATCAATCAGATAGAGCGAAAGAAATTGTAAAATTTTTACCTTTAGACGAATTCATTAAAACCTGTGATATCATCCTTGTTCATTTAGCTTACATTAAAGGAAGCAATGATAACTTCATTAATGAAGACTTCTTAAAGAACATGAAAAAGAACGCTATTTTGGTGAATGTTGCGCGTGGTGAAGTGATGGACACTAAAGCTGCTTTAGCCGAAGTTGAATCTGGTCATTTAGCAGGTTTAGCTATGGATGTGATTGATCATGAAAAAACATTATTCTTCCAAAACTTTAAGGATCCTCAGCACATGGATAGCGAAGTCCATCAAAAAATCATTGATTTATATCCTCGTGTCTTAATTACCCCTCACGTGGGTTCTTCGACCGATAAAGCTTTAATTGATATGATCGAAGTATCTTTAAAGAATATGGATGAATATCTTGCATCGGGAAAATGTAAGAATTCATTAATTCGTTAATTTAACAAAGTCATCTTATAAAAGAGATGGCT
Organism: Caryophanales bacterium UBA7581; assembly: GCA_002477825.1. Classification (GTDB taxonomy): domain Bacteria; phylum Bacillota_I; class Bacilli_A; order RFN20; family CAG-826; genus CAG-826. The sequence goes on from DLKT01000061.1 coordinate 48,072, forward strand.
TTTTTCTTGGCTTTAAAAATGTTATTAATGAGAAAGCATATCATTAGACGAGTAAGGTAGCTTCATAGTATATTTAACTTAGAAAAGGCAAAACTAAAAATGAATGCCTTTTTGAAAGGAGAATACTTATGATGAAAAAAATTGCGTTCTTCGATACAAAGCCTTATGATAAAGAGGTTTTTGATGAAGAGAATACGCACTACGAAATGGTCTATTTTGAAAGTAAATTAAACGAAAAAACGGCAAGACTTGCGCAAGGCTTTGACTGTGTATGTGCTTTTGTAAATGATGATATTAATCAAAAGGTTATCGATACTTTATACGAAAACGGCATTCGTCTAATTGCTTTACGAAGCGCCGGATATAATAATGTGGATTTAAAAGCCGCTCAAGATAAAATTACAATTGTCCGCGTACCTTCTTATTCGCCACATTCCATTGCCGAACATGCTTTTAGCTTATTACAAACCTTAAATCGTAAAATCCATCGCGCTTATATTCGTACCCGTGATTTTAACTTTTCTTTAGTGGGAATGAACGGTATTGTTTTATATCAAAAAACCATCGGTATTGTCGGCGTTGGTGCGATTGGTAGAGCAATGATTCAAATTGCAAAAGGTTATGGTATGCGCGTTGTATGCTTTGATCCGCATCCGGATGAATCATTAGGTGTTGAATTCGTGGATTTAGATACGCTTTTTAAAGAAAGTGATGCTATTTCTTTACATTGCCCACTAACGAAATCAACTTATCATATGATTAATAAAGAATCGATTGCAAAAATGAAAAAAGGCGTCTATTTTATTAATACATCTCGCGGCGCTTTAGTGGACACTGCAAGTTTATTAGATGCTTTAAATGAAGGAAAAATCCGTGGGGCTGGTTTAGACGTTTATGAAGAAGAGGAAGATTTATTTTTTGAAGATAAATCGCTTACTATCGTAAAAGATAATGTATTATCTTTACTTATTTCTCGACCGAATGTCATTATTACTTCTCACCAAGCGTTTTTAACCGATGAATCTTTAACCCAGATTGCGAGAACAACCTTTGATAACTTAGATCAATACTTTGCTCATCAACCTTTAGAAAACGAAATTCGTTATCAAAAATAAAGTATTTTCGTCTTGTATCTTATGATTTTTTTGTTTACAATATAGTAGCAATGAATAAGAAAAAGTACTGCCCAATATAGAGAGCCTCGTGTTTGGTGAAAGAGGAGAAGCAGGAAATACGACTTAGGAGCATCTTTGCGAAAACAAAGCGTTGGCGTAGCGTTATTTACGCACATAAGGGAGAGTTATGTTAACTCTAACTAAGGTGGTACCGCGTTATTTTAGCGTCCTTAGACATTTGTCTAGGGGCGCTTTTTTAAAAAAAGGAGAGATGAAATATGACATTATTAGAAGAACTTAAAGCTCGCGAATTATTCTTTCAAACCACTTCGGAAGATTTTGAAAATTATTTAGAAACCCATAAAGTTACGTTCTATTTAGGCTGTGACCCTACAGGTGATTCTTTACACGTAGGTCACTTAGTGACGTACTTAGTCGCTAAAAGATTAGAACAAAGAGGTCATCACCCCATTCTTCTTGTGGGTGGCGCAACCGGACAAATCGGTGATCCAAAACAACAAGGCGAAAGAAAAATGCTTTCTTTAGAAACTACCAATGAAAACGCTCGTAAATTAGCCCATCAAGTAGAAACTCTCTTTGGTTTCCATACCATTGTGAATAACTTAGATTGGACAAAAAACTTAAGCGTCATTGACTTCTTACGTTTCTATGGTAAAGAATTTAACGTCAACACCATGATCAATAAAGAAACCGTAAAAGCGCGTTTAGATAGCGGTATTTCTTATACTGAATTCTCTTACCAAATCTTACAAGCCATGGACTGGTATCATTTATTTAAAACGATGAACTGCGAAGTACAAATTGGTGGTCAAGACCAATGGGGTAATATGACCGCGGGTACCGAACTCATTCGTAAAAAAGAAGGTAGTGAAACCAAAGTCTACGCTATGACCATTCCTTTAATTTTAAAACCTGATGGCACAAAGTTTGGTAAATCAGAAGCAGGAAAATCCGTGTGGTTAGATAAAGATAAAACTTCACCTTATGAATTCTATCAATTCTGGTTCAATCTTCCTGATAGCGACGTTATTAAAAAGATGAAACAATTCACTTTCTTATCTTTAGAAGAAATTGCAAGCATCGAAGAAGAATGGAAGAAAGCTCCCGAAACTCGTTTAGCGCAAAAAACATTAGCAAGAGAAATGACGAAACTCATTCATGGACAAGATGGTTTAGACCAAGCTTTACGTATTACTGATGCTTTATTTAAAGGGGATATTGCTTCTTTAAGCGCCAAAGAAATTGAAATGGCTTTTAGCGATTTCCCCAAAACTCATATTGAAGAAAATGCACCTTTATTAGAAACTTTAATCGCTTTAGGTGTTGCTAGTTCCAAAAGAGAAGCTCGTGAATTTGTAAAGAATGGCGCAATTACCATTAACGGACAAAAAGTCACCGATGAAACTACGCTTTTAAATCCAAGTATGGCTATTGATCAACGTTTCTTAGTGGTGCGTCGCGGTAAAAAGAAATACAGTTTAGCGGAATTCTAGTTTCTCATCTTAATAAAAAACAAAAGAAGCTAAATATGAAAAAAGTTTTAACACGAAATCAATACATTTAGCTTCTTTTTTATTGTCTTTTTTTGAAAATATAGAGAAAATATTTCGAAATTGCGTCATTTTTGCTATGATATAAAGTGTTAAAGGAGCCAAAAAAATGGAGTTTCATTCAAATCATGAAAAGGATCAAGAAGGTAATAAAGAAACAAAGTCTTGCGGACTTTATTTTCTTCATAATCTTTTAAACGAAATTTCTAAAAAGGAAATATTGTTAAAGGCTTCTTTTATCAATGATAAAAAATCTTATCTTTTATATAAGTTAAATGAAGAGATTAAAAAAGGAGCGGAGCCGCGACTTATTCCATATTTTTTTCATCAACAAATTGTTACTTCTTCGCAAGATTTTATTGAACTCGTTATCGATAGTCATTATCATCCTTATAGTTTAATTTTAAAAGACAAAACATCGTTATTTCAACGAGTTTTTGCTTTGCCCAATTCCATAGAAAAACAATTATTATTAGGATATTGTTATGAACAAGGTGATGCAGGGGTAGCTAAAGATATTTCTAAAGCCTTTGCCTGCTTTTTAAAAGCAGCAGAGTCTAAGGATGCACGTGCGCAAAATATTATCAGTTACTATTATGGAACAGGAGCGGAAGGTATCGCTATTGATTATCAAAAATCTTTCTATTATGCTTCGTTATCTGCTCAACAAAATTATGCGGTTGGTTTATTTAATTTAGGACATTGCTATGAACATGGAACAGGAACCATTCGAAATGAAAGTAAAGCTTTTACGCTTTATTATCAAGCGGCAATGCAAGGTTATTCCAAAGCGATGGAAAAAGTAGGCGTTTATCTTTTTTATGGTACAGTGGTTAAAAAAGATATCACTAGTGCTTTTTACTGGTTTCAACGCGCGGCATTAAATGGTATGGAAAATAGCTATTTATACGCTGCTTATTGTATGCTAGATAACGATATGAAAGTTCATGATATAAATACGGCCATTGAATTATTAAAACAAGCTTCTTCAAGAGGCATAAAAGAGGCAGATTTAGAATTAGGTAAGGTATATTATCAGAACACAGAAATTACGCCGAATGTCTTATTAGCGTTAGATTATTTTTCTCATGCCTATCAAGAAGGCATTTTAGAAGCAGGGAAATACATAGTTGAAATTTCGGAAAAAGATATAAATAACGAAGATTTTTTAAAGAAAGCCTATAACATTTTAAAAGACTTCTTAAAAAAGGAAATCGGACAAAAAGATTTTAATGAAGAACTTTATGGCTTTGGTGCCTACCATATGGGCCTGTGGCTTAAAAATGGGTGGCTAGTAAAAAAGAATGAAGAAGAGGCTTTAAGATATTTATCTTTGGCTGAACGGTTGGGTAACTATGATGCTTCTTATGAAGCAAGTATTCTATATGAAAAAAAGTTTGATTATGATGCAATGATGAATAGCTTAAATCAAGCATTAAAAGGTTCAAAAGAAACGATAAAAAAAGCGTATTATCAATTAGGTAAACTCAATTTAGAAGGAAAAATAATTGCTCAAGATATTGACACGGCTTTCCGCTTTTTAGATTTATCTTTTAAAATGGGATACAGTAAAGCTGCTTATTTTTTAGCAAAATTCTATGAAATCAGCGATGGTAAACATATCGCTAACTATAAGAAAGCTTTTGAAATGTATACACATGCAGCCTATCGCTGCAATAACGGCTATGCCTATTATAAAATGGCAGAAGCGCGTTATTATGGCATCGGTGTCCACGCTAATGACGAAGAAGCGAAAAAGCTAGTACTTGAAAGCCAAAAACTCGGCGTAGAAAAAGCGGATATTCTTCTTGGAATGATGTATCTAGAAGGAAGAGCTTTTGAAAAAGATGAAGAAAAAGCATTTTCCTATTTTAAAAATGCGTATGATCATCACATTCCTAGTGCCCCTTATTATTTAAGTGATTTTTATTTAAAGGGAAAGGTTATAAAACAAGATATAACCTATGCAATAACCCTTTTAAAAGAAGCAGAGGAGAATCGTTTTTATTTAGCTTCTCACGTTTTAGGACAAATGGCTTTAGAAGGAAAATATGTAACCAAAGATGAAGAAAGTGCCTTTAACCATTTCTTATTAGGTGCGACTTATTATGATGAAGCTTGTACATTAGATATTGTTGATTGCTATCAAAATGGTGTTGGTGTAGAGAAAAACGAAGAAATCGCTTTTTCTTATCTTTATCAATATCATTTCCATAAGAGCCAATGTGTACCGGTAATGTATAAAATTATTTTATGCTATTTAAAAGGTAAAGGGGTTAAAAAAGATATTGTAAAAGCCAGTTATCTTTTAAATGCAATGATTGAAAGTAAGCAAAGTGAAGTGGACATATCCGAAGCGGAATTCCTTTTAGGCTACGCTTATTATACCGGAAGCATGACGTTAAGAAATCCTCCCGCTGCTTTTTATCAATTCTCTTTAGCGGCACAAAATGGACATATAGACGCTATGTTTTATCTTGCTGAATGTTATGATAAAGGTACCGGTATCAGCGTAAATCATGAAAAAGCGGTATCTTGGTATACGAAAGCAGCAGAAAAGCAACATTTAGGCGCAATGTATGAATTAGCTAATCATTATTATGATGGAATCGGCATTGAACAAGATTATCAAAAAGCATTTTCATATTACAAAATGGCAGCAGAAAGTGGCTATTTAAGTGCACAAGTGAGTTTAGCAGGGTGCTACGCTAACGGGGTAGGTACGATGCAAAGCTATGCTTTAGCGGCCAAATATTATGCGTTAGCTTCCCAAAAGAATCACGCTTTAGCAGAATTCCATTTAGCGGATTTATACGAAAATGGCTTTGGGGTAACGTTATCCTATGACTTAGCCATTGAATATTATAAAAGAGCGATAGAACATGGTTATTCTTTAGCGAAAGAATCCTTAGAAAGAGTAGAAAAGAAATTAGAATTAAAACGCTTGCAAGAAGTTGGTGTTGAACCAAGCCACGTTTTCATTTCTTGGAATCATTATTCGGAAGAACTTTCAATTCAAATTTCTGAAATTTTAAAACAAGGCAATTTAAAAGTATGGCATAGTAATGCAAGTTGCGAAGGATTTATTAGTGAGACGTGTTTACTTGCGATAAAAAACGCAAAAACTTTCTTAGTGTTATTAAGCTTAAAAGCTATTAAAAGTGCCTATGTGCAAATGGAAGTTCAAGCGATTTATGATCGGGTAAAAAATGGAGAAATCGATATTTCTTGTATTAAAGCAATGTATGATGGTCCAGAAAATGAAATCCGTCAAGCTTTAAGTGAACTACCGAAAGAGCATCCAATGCGTATCTTTATCGACTTTGATTTATCACCGTTATATGTGACAGAACCGCAATATATGATTGATAATATCATCAATTCGTTAACCACGGGCGCTTTTAAAACGTATCGTAATGTTAGACATAGAAAAACAGCCATGTTTAGTATGTTTATTTTAAACACGTTTAATTTTGATCGTTATGCGAATATGGTAGATTTAACGAGCAATATTGAAAAAGGTTACATTTCTAGAAAATTAGCGCTCTACACGAAAAAAGAGGAATCCGTTTTTTATAGTGAAGAAGACTTATTAAAAAACGAGCTTTCTTTAATTGTGGCACCAGGTGGAAGAGGAAAATCCGTTTATTTGCAAAATTTAGAGCACCGTTTCTTTAGTCAAGATAACGCTACTACGATTTTCTTTCGGTTTCCCTTAACACAGTTAAAAAAATATGTGGCAAAGCTTTCAAAAGAAGCTGATGCAGAAGACTTTATAACCTTCTTAAAAGAAGAAGTCTTTAAAAAAGAATTAGATGAAGTGGAAAAGAATATTCCTTTCCGTAATGAAAAATTTATTCAAATTTTCTTACAAGAAAATAAACAAATTTATTTCTTATTAGACGCTATTGATGAATTAGGAAACGATCGAAAAAAATGGCTTCAAATCTTTGAAAAAATGTGGAGTGATTTTGTTTTAAAATATAACAAAAATAAATCCATTCATTTCATTTTTACTTCTCGTATTGTGGAGAAAATTCATATCGCTGAACTTTCTTCTTTAACGGTCTTTACTTTACCTTCTTTTAATGAAGAGGAGCAAAAAGGATTATTTGTTTCTATTATGAATTTATTCAATGCATCGCAATTAAGAGAAATGGCCAATCACCAAGAAGAAGTAACACTATTTAGTGAGGAAGAAGATTATCCGCTTTTTAAAAAGGAAGTTGCTGAACTTCATATTCCTATTACTTCTAACCCTTTAATTTTATGTAATTTCTTAATTTTATATTTTATGAATGCATTAGAAAATCGACCAATGCCTAAAACTGAATATGAAATTATGATGCAATCAATCCATCTTTTAATTGATCAATTAGAAGATGAAAAAAGAATTGATTTAGATTTAAACTTAGTTTCAGTATCTTTCTTAAATCAACATTTACGTAATATTTTAGCTTATCTTTATTTTGAAATTTTAGCCTTTGATTCTCGACCAATAGAAGATATTATTTTAGAATACCTTTTAGATAACGAAAAAGAAGAAGAAATTCAAAAACTATCCATGTTAGAAAGAAAACGTTTAGCTTTCGCTTTAAAACAACATTTTATTTCTCGTAATTTTGCCGGAGAAGGAAATATTGTTCACGGACTATTTGCCACATACTTAGCTTCTGAGTATTGTTATCAAGATTTAATTCAAATTACAGGTAAGGGCAAATTAGCGCACCTCACTTTTAAAGATGAAAAAGCGAAAGAAAGACTTCATTCTTATCAAGAGCAGTATTTCTCCTTAGGAGAAAACTGGATTGATGTTTTAAATCATTTGATTTCCAAAATGCTTTATCAACTATCTTTATTACCACATGAAGAAAATCTTTCGAAAGATAATTTTGATTTCTTACAAGAAGTCTTTGAAGTTCTTTATGTTAATAACACCAATGAGAACATGAAAAAGAGTTATCGTGATATCAAAAAAATGGCGAAAGAGAAACGTTGTTACTTTGCCTCAGATGTTATAAAACTATTGTCACTTCAACTATTTTCTAAGATCAAATAAAAACAAAAAATAATTGAATAACGCTCAATAATATGATATTCTCTTATAGGAATTGAAAAAGAATACAATCAATTCAAAAAGGGGAAAGAAAATGAAATCATTAAAAATTATTCAAGTTCTATGTAAAATAGGCCAAATTCTGAGTAAAATTGCTTTTATTTTATGTATTGTGGGTGCAAGTTTGAGTTTATTAGGAATTCTATCGTTAGCTTGCGGAATTGAAACCATTGTAATTAACGGAGTAACCATTGGTAGCATGATTGAAAATGAATCAGGAATGAGTATGGAAACTATGTACACTACGTTAACCGTTGCTATTATTTTCATGGCGGGAGAAATCGCTATTGCTAAATTTTCAGAACTTTATTTCAAACATGAATTAATTGCGGGAACACCTTTAACTCTAGATGGTGTAAAAGAAATGCGCCGTTTAGGCATTTTAAAGATTGCGATTTCTTTAGGAACAGTTATATTAGCCGCTATCGTACAAGCCATTTTAAAATCAACATTAAAAGATGTAGTTGAAGTGGACTTAGATAACTCAAGCGCTATCGTTATGGGAATTATGTATTTAATTCTTTCTTTAGTACTTCAATACGCTAATGAAGAATTAAAAAACAAAGAAGAAAAAATGGAAATTTCTAATCAGCAAGAAAATGAAAAGGAGTGAAATAAAACACTCCTTTTTTAACGCCTTAATCCTTTGGGATAGAAATTTTTTAGTGTACCTTGGGTTGCTTTTAAAAAGCCTAAGGACACACCTTGATAGGTTGCAATATAATATCCAGATAAAGAAGAATCACAGGATAAAGTATCACCATGAATATATTTTTTAACTTCTTCGTCATTTAAGCTAATGTTTCTATCCCACAATAAAAAGTGAGAAAGAGCATGGCTAGGTAAGAAACGATCTTTTTTAATTTCTCCTATCTCTACTCCATAGCGGATCACTGTCATTTTTTCCGTAGGGAAATAAGAAGATAAGCCATATAGCGTATCGTTTTTTAATAAATAATCAAGTGGAGGTAAACTGAAATCCTTTAAAAAAGGAAAGTTCTGTTTATCTTTTTTTCCTTTTTTCATTAAACTTACTTCTTTATTTCCTTTTTTATGAAGCAAAGCAATGAATTGGCCTTCTCCTTGATATAAAGAAGGGAAAAGGTGAATAGAACCTTTTAAAGAAGGATGTTCATAAAAAGAAGGAGAAGAAGGTAAAGAAATGAGTTCATAATCTTCATGTTCTTTTAAAAAGTTTAAAATGGGTCCTTCATCTTCTTCATAAGAAAAAGAACAAGTAGAATAAAGTAAATAACCACCGGGTTTAAGAAAAGAATCCGCTAAAGAGAGAAGCTCTTTTTGCGTTTTAGCGCATTCAAGCACTTTATTGTACGTCCAATCTAAACGCATTTCTTCTTGTTTTCTAAACATACCCGAACCACTACAAGGGGCATCTAAAATAATTGAATCGAAGAAATGACGATAACTAGAAGGGAATTGATGTAAATTCATCGCGGTAACCATTACGTTACCAAGTCCCATTCTTTCAATATTACTAGAAAGCGTTAAAGCACGGGGATAGGATAAGTCGTTAGCGACCATGGTTACTTCTTCATGAAAAGCGGTTTGAATCGTTTTTCCTCCCGGTGCCGCACACATATCTAAAATATAATCACCTTTAGATATTGGTAAAAAAGCCGCTACCAGCATCGCGCTAGGATCTTGAAGATAATAAGCGCCCGCATCATGGAAAATATTTTTTCCTAAAGGATATTCATTTTTATCATAATAAAAAGCATGAGGAATAAAGGGGTGTTTTTTTACATGCGGAAAAAGCGATAAAAAAGTCTCATCGCTCATTTTTTTAGGATTTAATAAAGCGGCATGTACGCTTTCTTTTTCTAAAGATAGAAGTAGTTCATCCACTATATCATGCGGATAATGTTGATATAAATGTTCTTTAAAATCCATAAACTCACCCTACTTATTGTATAAGAAAATAAAAAAAATAACTAGCGGTAAACATTAATTTGATAGCATTAAGATTTTGG
>DLKT01000042.1 GCA_002477825.1 Caryophanales bacterium UBA7581
TTGTGAGTTATTTTTGTCGTGTTTTTTTTCTATTTATTTCCACACTTTATTACCTGTAATTGTGTTCAAGTTTGCAATTTTACGCATTCAAACGAAAAAAGGGAATTTGATATAATTCAAGTATACTTGACATATTGAAATTATGTCAACAGAAAGAAAAATTGAAGGAGAAAAAGAATGAAAAAAATCTCATTTTTAATGTTATCTTTCGCTTTATCGATGTGTCTAGGTGCTTGTGGAGGAACAACGAGAGTAACTACTACGGTCAATCCGACGACGAGTTCAAGTACCACAATTAATCCAACAACAAGTTCGGACACTACGCCTAGTTCAAACACTACGACTAGCTTATCGACAAGCGAAATCAACCCACTTGATGGATTTAATGTAACTGCTGTGGCAGGAGTGGAAGTAAAAGATGATTGCGTTACGCTGACTCAATCACAATATGACGCGCTTCGTTCATCACCTGAAGAAAATTGTAATTATACGCTTTCAAATGGCGTACAAGCGGTTATCTCCGTAGAAGGAAATCAACTTATTTTTGATTTAACTTCCCCAAGTGGAACGACAGCAAGATACGTGATTACACTCATGGTATTATCTAACCGCACCGACATCAATATCAAAACGATTTATAATCATCAAGTAGTCGATGGCAAAGTTACATTGAGCGAAAGTGAATATGCATCGCTTTTGAACTTGGAAGATTATACTAGCGTGTGCGATTACCAATCGTCTGATGGTTCAACCGTACAAATTAGTTTTGATGAATCAACACATAAGTTTAGTTTCAACGTTTTATCTCAAGATGGAACGAAAACGAATGAAGTCAAAGTAGAAGTGAATGTTGCCCTTCCTTTCGGTACGCATTCTCTTACGGGCGTTGGTGATAAAAAGTATGTTACTTATGATTATGAAAATCTTTTCTATTCGTTAAATGGATCGGCAGCGGTCACTGACGAAAAAGGAAAAAACTTAAAAGGCACTTATGCTTTTTCAGCACAAATTTATCCACAATCACTTGAGCAAGGTAATGAAGTGGTTTTATCAGCGGTTTACGCCGATAATTATCAAATCCGTTTCGCATTAAGAGGTGTAGATGAAAGCCATTATCTTATCTTCTCAGACTACAAAGATAGATCAAACTTCCTTAACTATAAAGAGCATGTTTCTTCTACCGAATATAATCAAGAAAAAGGCATCAATATGGGCTTAATCGTCGTCGATGGCAGCGTAGCAATGATGGTAGATGGAAAGGTTGTTTATAGAAGAACTCTTCCTGAACTTAATTATACTGAAATGTTCTTGAGTACTTATGACTGCACTGCGAGCATGAAAAATTTACAAATCGTATCCGACGAAGCCAAAGTAAAAAGCATGTATCAAAATGCACTTATCGATTATAAAGACAAATTAATAGGCGTTTCACTCATCAACACTTCGCAAAATATAAGTGAGTTTGTCGAAAACGTTGATGGAGGAATATACGTTGAAGGTAAAGATTCAGGCGACAGAGTAATGGGCGCACTTTATCAAAATGGAGTGCCTGTGGGTGGTTATGAATATGCCATTTCTGGACATTTAAAAATAACCGACACCAAAACTTCGGGTGGCCAAGCGAGTAAAGTCGAATTACAAATCGCCAAAAACGTGCAAAACTTTGTAAAATTCCACATTTTCCGTTATCCTTCCAACAATAGCATTTACGCTTACCCAACGGAAAACGGAAAAGAGAAAACGCAAGTGATTTGTGAAAATAACACCTTACCGAAGGGCGAGGAATATCAAGCCGATTACATCTTCGTGTATAGTGGAAAAGAATTAAAGATGTATTTTAAAGACGGAAGTTATTTACCTACTTATAAACTCGTGTATAGTCAAGAAGCAAATTGGGGCTATACAATGTTTACCTTAGCAATGAGACGATATTGCAACGTAACTTTTGATAATTTCAAAACATATTATGGAGACGATTTTGATGCACTGGTCAATTCTCTTGAAGATAGTGCGACACCAGCAGAAGAAATAAAATTCTCAGCGGAAAAAGACACATTTAGAGATAATGGTTGTTTCACCAATGGTAATACAGGTACTTACTATAAGACGGAAAGCACGTATGATAAAGCCTTTATCTTTAAAGATAATAAAGCTGTAAGCGGAGAATATTGGCTTGCTTCTGGTAGAATGCAATTCGGTGAATATGCCGCATGGACACAAGGAGAATTAAGTGCATATGTAGACGCAACGCATGCGATTCGATATGTATTTGAATACACTGGATCTTATTATCAGGTTTTCCATGAGATTAAAAATGGTAACGATAATTGGACAGGATATACGCTCATTGTAAGACCACAAGTGAAAAACGATGCGACTATGAACTTTACACTAGTAAATTATGGTGGCAAAACCTCACTTCTTATCAATGGTTATGTCTATCATACTGTAGAATTCGAATTTTTGAAAAATGCTACGGCAACAATCGGCGGAAAGGGCGGAACATTAATTTTGAAAGGTTTAACGATAAACACAAATAAGGCAGATATAGAGGAATTTACATCCAATATGGAAGATTATACTTACATTTCACCTTATGATTCGAGAATGAATTCTCTTGCAAAACAATATGAATCAGCGGAAAAAGGCGGCGTACTCCTCATGGGTTCAAGCACCATGGATTATTGGAAAGATTGGCAAACCGATATTGGTGGTAGACTTGGTTATAACGTTGGTATCGGCGGAACGATTGTAGAAGACTGGCTTTACGCTTATGACAAATTAGTAAAACCATTTGATCCATCGATTATTATCATTTTCTTAGGTGGAAACAATATCAACAATATGGGACATACTGGAGCATATACTAGAAGCTTGATGGAAAAATTGTTGAACAAAATGCATGAAGATTTCCCTAACGCTGAGATTTATTATATTTATTCCATGGCAGTTCCAAGCTGCTATAAAGGTGGCAAGTTCAATTATGAATATGGTCAATTTATTGACGAAATGAAAGAACTTGTAGCTAATACGGAGTGGCTGAATGGAATAGACACGTTTGATGACTTAACAAGAGATGGTGAAGCTAAAAAGGAACTTTATAGACCTGATGGCATTCATTTGACTGATGAAGGCTATGACGTGTTTGCAGAAATCATAAACAGAAATGTTTTCGATAAAAAGTAAAATTGAAAACAAAATTCTAGATTAGAAATAAAAGTTGGTTATCATTAGAACAATGATGGCCAACTTTTTTAGTTAATGACAATTTGCAATATTTAGGTTATTTATATCAAAGAAGATGAACGATTTAAAGTGCACAGTATCTCGCTAAATATGTTATATTATTAATAATTAAATCTTTATAGAATAAAAATTTATTGAAATAGTTGACTTTAATTTAACTAGACATGAGGAGGAATTCATATGAAAAAAATCTTATTCATTGCATTATCTTTAACTTTTGCTATTTCGTTATCTTCATGTTCAAAATCTCTTTATCATCAAGGACAATTCTTTCCGAATGACTATTTAAAAAAGCATCTCATTGAAGATATACCCAATCCTGAAGGTAATCTTTTATTTGTTGATCAAAATGCATTTGCGTCCCCTAAAGTTTATGTTGACTCTAGTGTAAGCGCTAAAGAATATAGTATGCAAGTTTTAGATTATTTAAAAACTCAAAACTATAAATTTATCTATACAGTAGATAGAATATATGTTTATGTAGGATTAACTCCAGAGAAAGAAGCTTCATATTTAGTAAAAGAATTTACTAATTTAGATGAATGCTACTTCCGCGATAGTTATTTCTTTATTTATGGGAATAACGAAGAAACCTATACAAATGAAAAAGGAACAGTATTTTTAAAAGATGAGCATATCATTAGAATTAAAGAAGAATCGGGAAGATTAGAAAAAGAAGAAAATTCTATCGATTTCAATTATGATTATCAAATCATCATCAATGATGACCCATGTAACGTGACTTATATTGGAAACTAAAATATATTAATTGTATTTTTTAATAATCGTATAGATATTTTTAATGACGCTACTTTACATATAAATATTAAAACTGACCTGATAGAGTGCGTTCTACCAGGCTTTTTATTAGTTTTACGTAATTTCGAATTTCTTCAATGGCATAACTTGTTTATGAACTAATTCATAATCAAGTTGTTGTGTGTAAAAAAAGAAAGCGTGTCGAAAATAGAGAGATTAATAGATGATGGAATTTAAAAAGCTTGGATGGTAAAATAAAATATATAGGAAAAGATAAATGTTTTGGAGAGTTATTAATATGAAACCATTAACTTCAATTGAAATTAAACTTTGTCAAAAACAAGCTAAGTTATTTGAGGCTTCAGTAAGCAAGACTGAATGTAGTTCTCCAGTATTTATTAGAAGATTTATGTATTCTTCAATTGCAAAATTGATGGATGATAAAGTGTATCTATTCGTTTCTGAATCTGAAGAAGACGTATTTTTAACGTTAGAAGATGAATTTGGAAAAAGCAGTTATGGAAAAGATAAATTTAGTAAAGATCAAATGTTTTGGATTGGATATATTTATAGATGTCTTTCCATTAAATATAAACTTTCAAGTAAATCAATCTATAAACTTTTTAATGCAAGAGAAATAATCAAATATTATAATATATGTCATACCTATGATATTGTTGACGCTGCTGAAAGAATGATGGAAAGTATATCCTATGATAATTCATCTATTGAAAAGAAAGCATATGACGCTATGAAACGATTAATGTATGGGAAAAATGGATAGACTGAAAAATTTTATTATATTATTGGTAAGCAAAGTAGATTTGATTAATAGCATTATAGAATAAAATAAAAGTGTTAAAAAACAATAAGATTTTAGGCAAAAACTAACTATAATGATAAGTCACAGGTAGCTACCGTTAATAAATGGTTTATAACTTAAAAACTATATCAAATATTTTTTATAATTATTTTCACATTAATTACATTAAAAATGAGAAAAAAATTCACATTGTTATTTTCTAATGAGAAAAAAATTCACAAATCTCTTGAAAGCTAATGAGAAAATCCTCATAATAATTATGAGGTGATTGAAAATGAACTTAAAAGACATTCGGTTACAAAGCAATTTAACGCAAGAAGAAGCTGCACAACTTTTAGGTGTTACCAGAAGAACATATGTAAATTATGAAGCAGGTAAAATTGATGAATCATCTTTGAAATATAGGTATATCGTAGAAACATTAAAAAATGCAAATCTCCTCGATGAGAACCATGGGATATTATCCATAGATCAAATTAAAAAAATATGCAGTGAAGTATTTAAAAATTATTCGGTAGACTTTTGCTATTTATTTGGATCTTATGCTAAAGGTAAAGCAACAGAAATTAGCGATATTGATTTGTTAGTTGCAATGCCAGTAGATGGAATGAAATTCTTTGAACTCATAGAAATACTAAGAGAACAATTAAAAAAGAGAATTGATTTATTGGATGTAGCACAATTAGATAACAATCCTACGCTTGTAAAAGAAATATTAAAGGATGGGATAAAGATTTATGGATAATGTAAAAAATGATGAGTATTATCTTGAAAAAATTTTAAAATCCTTATTTGCACAG
>DLKT01000036.1 GCA_002477825.1 Caryophanales bacterium UBA7581
CAATTATTACGAGACTGAATCGTCATTTAAGAAAGGTATATAATAAAAAAAATCTTACAGATCAACAATTAATTGACGAAATCATTCAACCTTTTGCTGATATTCTATTCACCGATTTTAGTGTGATTGATATTGATGAATTTGATATTTAAACTGCATTTAGTTTGTCAGTTGGGGTTTATATATAAATATGTAGATTTTTTCCGTTTTTTCTTGACTTATAAGAAGAAAATCGGTATATTATTAACTGCATGTAATGCAGCATGTACATATAGCTTGTCCGATGTTTGAAAACAAATTCGAGAAGTAGCCTTGCTGAAGTAGTGAAACTCATGATTCAAACATCCGAAGTTTAGGATGTGCACCTATTGCTTTATTTGCAAAAATAAAGAAAAGGAGGAAAAACAAATGTCTAGATACACTGGAGCCGATTGGAAACTTTCTCGTCGTTTAAACTTCTCTATTCTTGAAACCGGTAAGGAACTTGCAAAACGTCCTTATGGTCCAGGACAACATGGTAACGATCGTAAAAAGAAACCTTCCGAATATGGCCGTCAATTAATCGAAAAACAAAAACTTCGTTTAATGTATGGTGTGAATGAACGTCAATTCCGTCGTTTATTCTTAATGGCTAGTTCTTCTAAAGAAGTTACTGGTATTGCCTTCATGCGTATTCTTGAATCTCGTTTAGATAACTTAGTTTATCGTATGGGATTTGCTAGAACCCGTCGTGCAGCTCGCCAACTCGTCAACCATGGTCATATCTTAGTTAACGGTAAGAAAGTCGATATTCCAAGTTATTTATGCAAAGTGAACGATGTCATTAGTGTGAAAGAAACTTCCAAAGGATTAAAAGTCATTGCTGAAGCTCTTGACTCTATGGCCGCCACTGTAAAATACGTTTCTGTGAACAAGGAACAAAAATCTGGTGTTTATTTACGTGAACCTGAACGTAATGAATTACCAGCCGATATCCAAGAATCACAAATCGTCGAATTCTACAACCGCAAGTTATAGTCCAAATAAAGAAGTCGAATCTCTTATGGGATTTGGCTTCTTTTTTTCTTCTCTTCACTTGCGATTTCGTTTATAATAGTTTTGTTAAAAAGGAGTTGATTATTTTATGGCAAAAAAAGAAAAAAAGAGTGACAATCATATTTTGATTCTCTTAGCTGGATTATTTCTTATTTTGAAGTTCTTATTTGAAGGTGGTATTCCTTCTCCATCGGGTGATTTATTAAATTTCATCGTTGGGTTATTTACTTTAATTGTTATCTTAGCGTTCTATGGATATTTCGTCTTTGGTGCGAAAGGATGCAATTCGACGATTCGCGCTTTAGCGCCATCGGTATTATTATTAATTCTATATGGTCATTATTCCATTAATTATGGTAACGCTAATGTCACAAAATATTTAGGTGCAATTGCGAATATGGCTTATTTATTAATTATCTTATGTGGCTTTGTTTATTTATTCACTAAACATAAGATTATCGGTACAGTATTCGCTTGGTCTAGCTTAGTTTACGCTGCTTTCTGCTTCTTAAGCTACATCGTTTTATTAATCATCAACTTAATTAATGGCGTAGAAGGTGCTTTCAATTTACAATCTTGCTTATCTACAATGCTTTTAGTAGGTTCTCTTGTCATTTTAGGTATTACCACTCGTAAAATTGCTGATCATCAACAATTATAATGAGGAACTACATATGCGTAAGAATAAAATGATAAAAAACGAAACCGCTACGATAAATCTTCATGTACGAGATGATAGTGATTTTCTTTCTCCTTATGCTGAAGAAGGTAAACCAATTATCTCTACAGAAATTGCTGATTTCTTAGAGAAAACGATTCGTGCCTATCATCCAAATTGCCCGGTCGTTCTCAATATCCATTCCACTTGTATCGATGATAATGAAAAAATACAGTATCAAAAAGCAATTCGTAATTATTTCTCTTTAGAATTAGAAGATAATGTTCGAGAAATGAAACGAATTTCGATTAAAACCTTAATTTTCACTATTATCGGTGTAATTACTCTAGCATTTATGTTTGTTCTTGATCATATTGGTGTTAATTCCTTATGGATTGAAGTGATTGATATTTTTGCTTGGGTATTTTTATGGGAAGCGGTTGATTTATTCTTTATTGAACGTTCTCACTTGCTGATTCGTGCAAAAAGGCTACAGAACTTTATTCAAATGAAAATTAACTATTTATAAAAAGGAGACAAAACGTCTCCTTTTTTATTGTATTAACTATTTAAAAAATATGGTAAAGCAATCTTTTAGTGATGCCTTTTTATAAGTCATTGATTTGCATTTTTCTTTGCATAATCTCGTTAATTTTTTCTAAAGTAAAAAGTTGATTTTCCTTTTCCCTTTCTTTCAATAACGCCCTCATCCATTAGTGTTTTTAACGAATTTTCAATAGACGTTTTACCAATAGACGGAACAAGTTCCATAATATCGCTCTTGGTAAATTTACCAATTGTATTATTTACTGCATTTCTTACTAAATCAATTGCAGAAGCTTTGCTTTCCACTAAAGTTACTCTGTCTTCAAAATCTCGATATGCTGCAAGAATTATTCCAAGCATATATTTTATAAAGGGAGTTATATCGTTTTCTTCACTATTCCAATTGATATCGCTTTTTTCTAACATTTCATAATAGCTATCTTTTGTTTTTTCGATTTTACTTTCTAAACTTACGTATTTACCTACTACATAACCTGCTCGATACAAAAGCAAAGTTGTAAGTAATCGTGACATTCTTCCATTACCATCATTGAATGGATGAATACACAAGAAATCAAGAATAAATGCAGGAATAAGAATTAATGGGTCTATTTCACAAGCATCTATTTCATGATTAAAGCTTTCGCATATAGCTTCTATAGCCATTGGTGTTTCAAACGGATCAAGTGGCATGAAACGTACAATTTGTTCACCATTTTCTTTGATTTCTGCAATATAATTCTGCGTATTCTTGAATCTTCCACCAATCCCTCTTTGAGAATAATGATACAATACTTTATGGAGTTGCAAAATATATGAAGATTTTAACGGAATATATTCATAGTTTTCATGAATTAAGGCTAATGCATCTCGGTATCCCGAAATTTCTTCTTCATCCCTATTTCTTGGTGTGGTTTTTTGTTCGCATAACTTTTTAATACGAGCCGCTGTGGTTACAATCCCCTCTATTTTATTAGAAGACTCGGTGCTTTGTATTTTTGCTATCTCTACAAGTTTCTCGAGTGTTGCACGCTTTTGTTTTAAAAACAATGTCTGTTTTCCTTTATATTCGTGGATTTGAGCAACTAATCCTAGCATTTCACTATCCCACTTAATATCTTTTAATTTTTTATAATTAAAATTTCTCATACGCCTAGCCTCCTATCAATTAGCCCAATTATACCGCCAAATTGGGCGATTGTCAATTTTTTAGGTGATTATACGCACAATTTTAACTTGAATTGGGCGATTAATTAATTTTTTGGGTGATACTAGATAGAACAATTTCATTGAAAGGTCGACGATAAGAGTAAAAGGAAATCGTGAAAATTTTTGACTGCTCTACTATAGTATTTGAATGATCATATCCTAAAATTATTATATCTTTATTTCTTTCTTTTTATGTGAGTTAACACTAATTTATAATTGACTTTATTTTAAACACCAAAAAAGGTGATATATCCTTTTTAGATACACCACCTTAGATTTGAAAGTTTTGGGGTTATTTTCTTAAATATTCTTCCCATTCATTATAATTTGAAATATTCTTGGTATGAACATAGCTGAGTGCTTCTTGAATTTGATTAATTTTTTCTTGATCTACTTCACTATTTTGGATTACTTCATTGATTGCGTTTTCAATTAGATCAATACAATTTGCTTCCCAACCATTAGGATTATGAAGTCTCATGTAATTCAAATATTCAGCTTCTAATGCGTAAGCTGTATTATCGCTATGATAAAGATAATATAAAGAAGAGGAAACAATTTCTTGATAGAACTTTTGATAATGTTCTTCCATTTCTTTTTGGAATAAAAGCGCTGTTTCTAAGGAACTAAAGGCAGCAGAATCCTTTTCTTTTATACGTTTTATAGAGGAATCAACATACTCCATAAATTTGTTAACTAATGCCTCATAAACTTGTTGACTATAGTTTTTAAAATCGGTTAAATCGAGTTGCGATAACGATTCATCTAAACATTGATTGATTTTATCTTGAATCAAACAAAGAGTTTTATAATTTTCATATAACTCTGTTTCTGTAGCCGTTTCTAAATCTAAAGTTATATAGTTCTTTAGATCTTGTTCAATTTCTTGTACTTTAATGACTTCACTTTCACTTCTTTTTTTCGTGTATTCTTCCCATTCAGAAGAATAGCTTTCTTTTATATAACTCTTTTGCGCTTTGGTAAAGGAATTTACTTTTTGAACAACAGTTTCAATATCTAAAGAAGAAAAATCTTTCATAAAGTCTTCTACTTCTTGTTTTTGGCTATTATATCGTTTTAATAGGTTTTCTAACGTACTTTCATTATAGAAGAATCCTTGAACTTCACCATTATAAACAAGATTTTTCACCTTTTCTGAAAGAGACTTATATTCATTATCTACTTTGACTAATTGCTGATAATAAGCATCATTCAGAGCAAAATCCGTGTTCAAATCGCCAATTTTTTTACGCATACGTTGGGCTCTTTTTTCTAAATCTATCTCTTCTTCTATATCAAAAGAGAAATCTTCTTCTGTTTTATTTGTTTCTAGTAAGGAAATATGGATGGAGCAAACTAATGGATAATCTTTTTCTTTATCATATACTTCGCCTTCTAAAACTTCTTTTTTCCATATTTTTAATGTACTCGCTTGCTCTTTATTTTTAGATATGAACAATTCCATATGGTCTAAAGGTTTATAAAGTTCAAATAAAGAGTCTACTGCATACCCCATTTCATTTCCTAACTTGTGATATGCAAGATCAGAAAGTGATTCATGAAATAAACTTTCGGCAATTAAATCAATGAAAGCATTTGGTAAATATATACTTATTCCTTCATCTGTTTTTGAAAAATTAATGAAGGATAGAAGTTGTTTTAAAATTGATAAAGAAAATTGATAGCTATCTTTTTCTTCACTCATCGTGGTAGTAAATACATTGATTTCTTTAAAATAATGAAGTTCTGCATCTTTATACATCAATAAATAAAGGCTTCCTTCTAAATATAAAATTCGTCCTCGATTCACATCTTTTAAACTTTTTAATTCCTCAGGCGCTTGCTCTAGAAGCGCTAAATTATTGATTAAATTGGTAATAGAAGAAGATAAATCAAAATCAAACGATACCTTCAACATATCTTCTACGCTATTTTCAAGTGTGTTAAGCCCAATATAGATATTTCCTTTTATTGCTTCACTTTCTTGTTGATCCGTTTCATTATTTTTAGATAAAGCATCTAATGAAAGTTGAACTTGATAACTTCTTTCTAATTGAGAAACATACGTATCTAAATCATCAGGTGTTACATATTTTTGGTTACTAACTTTAAAATCAATACCATAGGATATATCGTTAGAAGCAAGCTGTAAACGAATTGTCTCAATATTGTTAGAAGGCATGGTGATTAATACTTCTAATGACGGACTTGATAAGGATATACCTAATAAATGGGCGATTGAAACAATATTTTCATTTAAACCCGCTAATAAATCATCTTTTAAAATAATGCGATAGGTATCCTCTAAACCTTCAACTTTATTAATTTCTAAGCTATCATAAGAAGCACTTAACACACTAAATGATGAAATAATTCCCATCATGGCTTGTGCATTTATAGCAATTTTTTGATTTTTCCAGTTCATATAAAGAACCGAATCTTTATAAATAATAGAAGTGTTTTCTTCATTGATTTTTACATCTACTCTTCCTTCAAAAGCGGAATAAGGATTACTAATAAAACCAAACGTATCGACTTTAAAATGAACATTGACTGTTCCTTTTATAGAATCTTCATTAGGAATATTTCCTTCTAAAAGAACGCCGTTTTTTAAATCTAATTTCATCAAAGCCATCATTATTTTTTGATAGTATGCCTTTTGATTCTTATTTAAAATATCACGTGGTGTTTCATAACAAGTGGCTTCTAATCTTGCCTCATTAGGAATCGCTATTTCCTCTTCATAACGAGAAAAAGTTGTCGTTTCATTTTCTTGGCACTTCATTTGAGAATAAGCGCCAATATTCGCATAGTATTCCGCTTTTACTTGATAAGAAATCGGTGTTAAATCACTTTTTACACGTAAAGTAAAAGATATTGATTCTGTATAATTAGGAGTATTCTGATATTCTTTTAATTTTAATTTTTGTTGATTTTCTAAATTTGCTGCACTCGCGTCTAATTCCATGATAAAAGAATAAGAGCCATCATTCTCTTGCTTCTTTTCAATAGACTTGATTGTATTTTGATTCAAAACATAATTAGAAAGTACTTTACTGGGTAATAGACCATAATAGGAAGCATAATCTGAAGCTAAAACGCAATAGTATTCGTTATTTTCTTGAACCGCGACAAGTTGGTTCTTTTCATATGCTATATGACGATAAGAAAACAAGGAATTATCACTATATAATTCTTGGTAATACGCTCCATCATTTTTTATTTCTAAATGAGTAGAAGAAGTCGTATAGGTTACCATGTCTTTCGTTAAAATCGTGCTAGTGGTCGTATTTTTTTGATAAGAAGAAAGATTTTCGGTTTTACCTAAAGACGCAAAAACCGCTGTTAAAGGATCTATCTTATCAATATTTACTTTACTTAAATGAAGGATTGTATCTTGGTTTGACTTTGCTTCTGGAATTTTTGTTTCCGTTTCATTTGCACATGAAAAAAGTAAACTAGATAGTAAAAAAGGTAATACACTTACATTTATCCATCTTTTTTTCATAAGAATTCACATCCTTTTTCCACTAACATCATAGCATAAACTAGCTAAAAATAGAAATGTTAAGCAAATAAAAGAAAAGTATTTTATGTCTTTAAAAAGAATAAATTGATAATTTAAAATTCATATTCTGAATTAATTTCAATTTTCCATTTGATATTAAATTGTAGTTGAATTTGACTTAAATCATAATAAGGGTTTAATTGTTGAATGAGTGATTTCTTTAATTCTTTTTCTATCACATCATCATAGCTTCTATATTGAATTTCTTGATATAACGATGCAATGATTTCGTCTCTATTTTCTAAAGATTCTGGTGCTTCTATATAAGCGGTAGCCACTCCATCAAAGCATAGAGTATTCTCTAAACTCATGGTTTGTGCAACATTTAATTTAAAATAAGAATATTGGCCGTGGTAATGGATTTTATACACACAAGAACCACCTTTATAATAATCATAATATCCTTGATAACCGACATAATTTTCAACATATGCAACAATGTAGTTAATTACATTTTCAAACGAGTTATCTTTTTGGACAAGCTGAAGGAGTTCTTTTATTTTTCTATCATGACCCTCTAAGTCTTGAACAAATAAGTATTTTATTTTGCCAATCATCTCTTTTTTTGATAAAGAAGAATTTTCAATTAAGCTCATTGCATAAGCAAAATCGGTTGGATGGACTCGAATTGTGCCATCCTCATATAAGAGTTGATTAGCATTCAAAAAATATAAAGCAACTAAACAAGCGATTTCTTCATTTCCTTCAACAAATGGCTTTTCTTTCAATATGTAATAGAAATACTTACTTGCTTCTTCTTCGTAGGTAAGTTCTTCTTGTTCTTCTTCCTCTGTTTCATTGAGGTAAAAAATGTATTCTAAGGCATTTTCTTCTTTTTCCTTACCAAAATCATCATGAAGATGATATTTATTTTTTACGCGATTAATTAACATTTTTAATGTCATCGTATCGGGTGAATCCCAAATATAAATAGGATGTAAATCATCTTCATCTTTACTTTGATTCTTTTTTATTGTCGTCATGAATTCTTCATAAGAATCTAATATATGAATAAAGGAATCTAAAACAAAAATACTTTCAATTTCTTCAAGATAAAGAGAATTGATTTCATTTAATCCATCATTTTTCTTTAAGAATAAATAAAAATCTTTTACAAATTCTTTATCTAACTCTAAGCCCATCAAAAGAAGATAAGTTATACTTATATTTATACTTCCATCTTCTTTATAAAAAAAATCAGAAGTATTTTGGATACCTCTTTTTTCTTGTACATTATATAAAAGATTTTCTAATTCGTTATCGTTTACATCAAAGAGTGCTTTTACCTCTTTATCGCATGCAAAAAAATGTTGATTTTTGTTTAAAAAAGTAAGCGTAACATTTTGATAAGCATAAATTAGATCTTTCATTTATTTAACCTCATTATTTACATATTAAGACTGCTTTACTGGCTCTTTTTTCTTTTCTTTTTTGCGTTTCTTTTGTTTTAATTCTTGTAGATATTCTTCATCTTTTTTACGAAGAATTTCCACTTCTTCCCGTACGCGATCTTCCACCATTTTTGCAATTTCAAAAGTCTTCATGCCTTGATATTCTTCATAATAAATTGGTTTTAAGAAATGTACTTGAACAGGATATTTCTTTAAACGATATTTTTTGGATAATACTCTAAAGCCACCATAAATGGCAATTGGAACGATAGGACGATGCGAATCTACTGCAATTTTAAAAGTTCCTGGCTTAAAATCATTCATTTCAAAATTAGGATTTCTTGTACGATGACCTTCGGCAAAAATCACCCAAGAAGTTTGCCCCTCATTCAAAGATTGAATCACCGAACGAATGACTTTTAATTCTTGGCGTAAGTTATCTCTTTCTAAAAAATAGCTATCTAATAAATTCATAGCGTCACGGACAGGTCCCACTTTTTCCGCTTCTTTTTTAGCGATAAAGGCCATAGGAGATGAAATATAAGGAAAAAGTAAAAGAGGATCGACCATGGATTGGTGATTAGGAATCATAATCATCGGTGTATCGGTAGGAATATTTTCTAGTCCTTCAACATGAAAGTCCATATGAAGGCCTTTATTCACGCGTAAAATCACCTTAGATAACGCTTGATAGCGTTCTTCTAACGTGTGTTTATCTTTATGCTTGGACCAACGATGAATCCAAATTAGATTTCGCATTAAATAACCGCCGAGACGGAAGAAAATCCCTAAATATTTCATGTTCCTTTTTTTCCTCTTCCTCATTATATCACATTTTATATTCTTGCATAGTGTTTACTTTGCTACAACCACTACAGTAAGTCCATTAATCATTAATGATTGTGAATATAATTCATCTTTTAATATACCAGCTTCATTAAATAATACGCGGTAATACTCTTTTAAATCATAATAAATCGTTCGTAAGCTTGGATTAATAAAAACCTTAAAACTCACAAAGGGGTGAATTTTTTCTTGGTCGATAAAATCGATTAAAAGTCCCCCATTATCTAAATTTTCAAAACGAAATAATCCTTTTAAATCTTCTTTTTTATCATAACGGAAGAAAGGATACATTTTACGGAAACGTATCACATCATTCATACATTTTGCCATCCATTTTCTTTCTTCCATTTTGCGATAATCCATTTGATTATGTAAATCACCAGAACGATAAGAATTATGATCACGGTATTTGGTTAAGCCAATTTCTTGCCCCATATGAATAAAAGGAATGCCATAAGAAAGAAGAAGGACTTCGTTGATTAAAACCACTCTTCTTAAGCGTTGTTCATGGGTTTCGTTATAACAAGCGACCATGATTTTATCATATAATGTAGCGTTATCATGACATTCAACGTAGTTAACGCTTTGGCCCATATGAGAAAATAAAGGTGGATAACAATAATCAACCGCCGCTCCCATATAAGCAAATTTAAAACCTTCAATGTAGTTTTCTTGACCTAATAAATACCCTTTCACCATTTCATCATCTTGACTAGTTTTTCCTTTCGCGATATCGCGATACGCATCATTAAAGAAAGCAAAAGGTAAAAGTCTAGAAGCATTTCCCATCATTGCCTTTTTATCATCGGGTAAAAAGGTCGGCATATTCCAACCTTCTCCATAAATCATAAAATCTTCTCTTAGTTCACGGCATGATTTTTCAATTTCTTTCATCGTATCGATATCAATAATCCCCATTAAATCAAAACGGAAACCATCAATTCCATATTCTTTCATCCAATATAAACAAGAATCGACGATAAAAGAACGAACCATCGGACGTTCGGTATTTAAGTCATTTCCGCAGAAAGAGCCATTCGAAAGATGTCCACAATGATCTTTTCTAAAATAATAACCGGGACATAAAATTTCAAAAGGCGTCGTTTCATATTGATACATATGATTATAGACCACATCCATATTCACACGAATTCCATTTTGATGAAAGCCTTGTATCATTTTTTTACAGTCTATAATTCTAGAGTAAGGATCTTCTACGTGACTTGCAAAACTTCCTTCGGGAACATTATATTGCATAGGATCATATCCCCAGTTATATAACTCGTCTGGATGAAGTTCATCTACTGTAGCGTAATCAAAAATGGGTAAAAGTTGAACGTGAGTAATTCCTAATTTTATTAAATGATCTAAGCCCACGAAAGCGCCATTTTTACTGCGTCTTCCTTTTTCCACCGCTCCTAAGAATTTACCTTTATGCTCGACATCGGTATCCGGAAAAATGGTAAAATCACGGACATGCATTTCATAAATCACCGCATCACAATAAGAATTCATTGGCGGTAAATTTTCTAAATCAAAAGGTATTCTTGTTTTTTCTAAATCAATAACGACGGAACGTGTCCCATTAGGTGTAGAAGCAATTGCATAAGGATCAATTGCGGTTCTTTCTTCGTCGTTAATCTTTACGCGATATTGATAGGTTGCTCCATCTAAATCGCCTTCAATCGTAAGAGAAAAGACGCCATAATCTTCGCGGTTCATCTTTTGAACATAGTCTTTATCATTAAAAGAATAAAGGACTTCTGCCGATTCCGCTAATGGAGACCATAATTTAAAAGTGGTATGTTCTTTATGATAGGTAATTCCTAAATCATGACCTTTGTAAGTATATAATTGATCAAATTCTGGATCATTTAAAAAGCAAGACACATCTAAAAAGGCGGATGCGTATTGTTCATCCGCAATTTCATAACGATGACCTAGTGTAATTCTTTCCTTTAAACGTAAGAAAATAGAACAATGATTTCCACTCGTTCTTTCTTCAATAATGGTGGGGACTTCTTTCGCCACTCCATCTTGAATTAAAGTAAATGCTTTACGCGAAAAAAACTCGCTTTCATTTTCATATTCTAATACTACTTTTATTTCATCCCAAGAAATAAATTGGGCTTCTAATTTCATTTTAATCACTCCACAACTACCATTGCGATAGCGTAATCTCCATCATGTGCGATAGAAATCTTGTATATCACATCTAAATACTCTAAATAAGGGGCACCATAATCATCATACATTACGCGAATATTGGAAAAATCATGATAATTAATGGTTCCTTTTTTTGCTTTTAAAAACGCTTCTCTAGCGGCAAACCTTCCCGCTAGAAATTGCGTTTTATCCGTTCTTTTTTGATAAAGCGCATACTCTTCTTCACTTAATATTTTTTTCGCTAAATCTTCTTTTCCTTCCATACGAGGAATTTTAACAATATCAATTCCAACTTCCATAGTTATTTTCCGTCCTTAGAAAGAATATAAGTCGTATAAGGAGCATCTTTCCATAAATCAATAAATTGATTGATTAAATCCAAGGTAATCTTTTCATACATTTCAATCATACGACTCATGGAAATATGGCGCATATAGCGAGATACATATAAATAAGTAAAGGTAGAAAAATCATCTAAAGCGATTAAAGCATTTCCTAAGCAGAAACGAACCGCTCTTTTTAGACTTTTATCATCAATATACTCTCTTAAATGATGGAAGAAGTAATCTACTTTTTTCATAAAAGCTCCCCGTTTACTCGTGCTTGTTACTACGTATAGGATATCGATTCCATCGCTCGATAAAAAGGCACCGGAAACATTTGTGTCCATTAAACCTTCATCGTGGATTTCTTGAATAAAACGACTACCATCGGAGAATAGTAAATTAGAAACGATGTCTTGTAAGGCTTCATACGTTTCGTTATCAATCCCCAATTTCTTTTGTAATTGAAGTCTTTTAGCGCCCATAGCGATATAAGGTAACGGTACATCCATTTTCGTAATATGGAAAGAAGAAACAATTTCTTCCGGTTCTTCTTTCATTTTTGAAGTAATTTCATGTTGTTCTTTATGTTGGTGTAAAGGAATTCTTCCAATTTCTTCAATAAAGCTTTCATCCATATCACCAAAGAGGAATAGAGTTAATTGTTTAGGGTTATAGCAAGTATAAAATACGCGCTTTAAATCTTCTAATGTGGTATTTACAATATCTTCTTTATCCCCTACGATTTCTTCTTTTAAATAAGAAGTTGAGACTAAATTTTCTAATAACCCATGAAGTAAACGCTGTGCCGGTTTATCTAACGTCATATAAAGTTCTTCAACAATAATGGGCTTTTCTTTTTCAACCGCCTCTTCTTTAAAGGTAATTTCATTGGTCATACTCAGTAAAATTTTGATACCTTCTAAAAAGTTGGTAGCTGTTTCAAAATAATACGTCGTATATTCATACGTTGTAAAAGCATTTGCGTCACAACCTAAAGAAGAAAAAAGTTGAAAAGCATCACCTTTTGGGGTATCAAAAAGACGGTGCTCTAAAAAATGGGCAATACCACCTGGTGTAGGCTTTTGATCGATGGAATAGCGGCTAAATAATGAGCCGATAGGCGCTGCTACATACGCACTCCAAGTATGACGGTCTTTTAAAAAGATAGCTTCTACATGAAGGCCGTTATCTAAATCGTACGATTTTTGTTTCCATAAAGATTTCATTTTGCTTTCACTCCTTTCAAGTTAAAGGAGCCAATATAAATTAATTTTTTGGCGAGTTCATTGATTCTTCGGATTCCAACTTTTTTCACTTGACGGATATAAAGAGGAATGGAATAGGTTTCTTTTCTTCTTAAAGCATTTTGTAAACCTTGCATAATCGCGTAAGCATTATCATGACTCGATAAAATATTCGATAACAATAAGCCTTGTGCTTGTTCTAATTCATCTTTTTTAAAATGTAAATGATGAATCACTTTTTGAATAGCTTCTTTTGCTTCTTCACTACGATTTGTATCGGTGGCTAAAGAAACAATCAAAAGATGTGTATAGGGATTTAATGTTGAGCTAATGCTATAGCATAAACCGCGTTTTTCACGGATTTCTTGGAATAAACGACTCGTTCCTAACCCACCAATTAAATCGTTTAATAAGATAGCTTCATAACGCGATAAAGAGGAAGGTAAAGAAAAAGCTAAACGAATATGCGTTTGTAAAATATCTTTTTCTCTTGTTTCTTCTACATTTTGAGGATATTTCATATCGTATTCTTGAAAAGAAGGGAGTTCACCATCTAAAGCTAAGTATTTCTTTAAAATACTTTCTCCTTTTCTTTTGGAAATGGGGCCTACAAAACAAGCCATTTTCGGCGCATCAAAAATTCGTTGGTGTAAATCCATCAACTGCGCTTTATCAATTGTTTGCAATTCCTCTTCTTTTCCATAAAGCGGTAACGCTAAAATCCAGTCTTGATCTAATAAACGATATAAACCTTCGGATGCTAAATAAGAAGGATGATTTTGAATACGCGATAAAAAGTTTTTGGCAATCTCGCGTTGCTCTTCTATCACGCGTTCATCATAACGGCTTTTCGTTGTATCAAAAGCCACGCGATAAATAAATTGCATGGCTTTATTTAATAAATTTTTCTCTTCGACATATTGGTCATCTACAACACTAAAACTTACTTCAAAAACAATATTTTCTTTGGTTAAGTAATGGCGAAGTTGATAATCCAGCGCATAAAGCTCTTCGCATTTTTGAATCATCATCGCTTGATTTTTATATCCCTTCGCTTTATTTCTTAACACAAATTCTAATAGTGTAAGTGTGCTTAAATCTTCCTTTTTTAAAGGAAGAATGGCACTGATAGTAAATGAGTTCGTGTGAAATCTTTTATCCTTCTTGCTTAGAATCATCGGTCGTTTCTCCTTCATCTTGTGCAGATTGGTTGTGAATTAATACTTTACGTTTACTGCTACTACCGGATGCTTTTGAAACAATACCAGCATCTTCTAATTGGTCCATAATACGAGCGGCTTTGGGGAAGCCTAACGCTAAACGACGCATAATCTCGGAAATGGATACTTCGTCTAAATTCATAACAAACGCTTTTACTTCTTCAAAACGTTCATCGCGTTCTCTAGGTTTCGTTCCACCAAAAGATGGTCCCGCCGCGGAACGATCCACTAAATCTAAGAATTTGGGGTCGTAGTGAGTTTCATAATGTTCTTTTAAGAATTCCACCACTCGTTTGATTTCTTTATTATCCACGAATGGACATTGTAAACGGGTAAAGCCATCATCAGAGAATTCTTGAGAATCGACAAGCATATCACCATAACCTAATAATTTTTCAGCACCCGCTTCACCTAATATGGTTTGGGAGTCGGTATAAGACGCTACACGTAACGCCACACGAGTTGGTAAGTTTGCTTTAATAACACCAGTAATCACGTTAACCGATGGACGTTGGGTAGAAATAACCATGTGGATACCACACGCTCTTGATTTAGCAGCGATTTTCACGACTGGAGAAGCAATATCTTTACAGTTTTCTACTAAGTCCGCATATTCATCAATAATGACAACAATGAGTGGTAAAGGTTCTAGACCTTCTTCTTCTGCATATTCGTTATACTGCGAAATCTTAGAAACACAAGCATCTTCAAATAATTGATAACGACGTTCCATTTCTTGAACTAAACGATTCATCGCTACTTTCGATTCGCTATAATCGGAAACGATTGGACAAATTAAGTGCGGTTCATCACGGTATTTAGACATTTCTACTCTTTTGGGGTCGATTAATAAAATACGAAGTTCTTCTGGTGATGTCTTCATTAATAAAGACATAATTAAGCAGTGCATAAAGACGGATTTACCTGAACCAGTAGCACCCGCAACAAGTAAGTGCGGATAATCGCCGACATTCATACCTAATACATCACCGGTAATATCTTTACCAAATGGAACAAAGTATTTCTTTTTTGGATCTCCGACATAAGGCGCTAAACATTCTTTTAAAGAAACGGTAACGGAACGGGCGTTAGGAAGTTCGAGACCAGAAGTAATCTTACCACGAACCACTTTTTGGAAACGGGCTCTAACCCCACCTAGACGAATGGAAACGTCGGTGATGTTCTTTAATATATTATTGACCGAAACATCGCGGTTCATTAAAACATCAAAACGGGTAACGGCGGGACCAACTTTATATCCTGAAATCGTTGCGCCAATACCTAAGTCTTCAAAAATATGGTTAATCGCTTCTTGTCTTTCTTTACTCACGCGGTCATTTTCTTCATCCACGTGGGCATTTTCATAAACATTTAATAAATCTAAGCTTGGATAGACGTAAGGTGTATTGACCTTTTTTACTACCGGTTTCTTTTCACCCACGACTTTAATTGGTGCCGGCACAGGATCTTCAATTTTAAAAGTCACTTTACTCGCTGTTGGGGTAGAAACTTGCACATGTTCAGTAGAAATTAAAGGTTCTTCTTTTTCTACAACTGGTTCTTCTTTTATTTCTTCTTCCACCGTTTCATCTTCTTCTATTTCTTCTGTGGGTTCAAAAACAGAAGTAGTAGTTGAAGGCATTGCCGGTGCTTTTCTTTCTTCTTCAATATCATCGACAAGATAAGTAGGTGTTTTTTCTTCTTCTGGTTCTTCGAAAATAAAGCGAGCTTTATTCGCTTGATTAGAAGTTGTTCCCTTTGCTGTATAAATAGGGACTTCTTCCTCTTCCATTTCTTCTTCCTCTTTTTGAAAAGCTTCTTCTTGTTCTTGCTCTTCTTTTCTTTGTTTTTCTTCTTGCTCTTTTCTTAACTTTTTCTTCTCTTTATGCGCTTTACGCCAAGATAAATATTTGCTAAATGGCGCTTTTAAGAATAAAACAAGACCAACGGTCATTAAGATCAAAGATACAACCATGGTACCAATAGAAGTTATGGTAGTGTTTAATAATGCGGCTAAAAAGAAGCCGACTAATCCACCACATGTGGTATCCACTAATGCCATATTTCGAATAAGAACACCGCCATCCGAAATATCATTCATTTTATTAGCGTACGTGGAAAAGACATTGTTTAACATAATATCATTACCATCCGGATGATACGAAGCACTAATCATGACGCCTAAAAATAGTAAAATAACGCCAAGCATTGTAATATCAATTTTTACGCGATACATTTGTCTTTTTAAAATGAGATAAAGGCCAAAGAATAAAGCAATTAAAAAAGCGATGAAATAAAATACACCAAAAAGATAGACCATACAGTAAGATAAAAACTCACCAATAGGGCCGCGATTGAGTAAGCCAATTAATGCCACTAAAGAAAGCATTAAGCCGATTAAAATTGTTTCCGCATCTTTTGATAAAACGCCATCTTTTGTATCTTTTGGTTGCTTCTTTTCTTTTGCCATCTTCTTTATCCCTCTTTTAATATTGTTGCAAAAATCATTATATCATAAACATTGTTATTTTTTACGCTAATAAAAAATATTTATTTTTTAAAGTTTCCTCCTCGTTTACAAAACGTGAATGTAACCACTTTCATTTTATTTTTTTTGCATTTTGATTGCTTGTTTTCTTTTTTTTCGTTAGCATGAGAGTATAAAGGAGAAGTAAAAAAAGTTTTTATCATGGTTACGATTCACATGCTTGTTGGTATTCCCGGTTCAGGAAAATCAACGTACGCTAAAAATGTTTTAGCAAAAGAACATCATTATCCCATCATTTCTAGTGACAAAGTTCGTCAAATGCATCCTGATTGGGATGAATCACTTGTTTGGCCAGAAGTGTATCGTTTATTAGCTGAAGCCATTAAAAATGGTCAAGACGCAATCTACGATGCCACTAGCGTAACACCTAAAGTTAGAGCAAGATTCTTTCAAAGATTAAAGGAAAACGTCCCCGACATTCCATTTAAGGTCGGTGCTTACTATTTCCCTACACCTGCTGAAGTTTGCTACGCAAGAATTGAAAAAAGAAACGAAATGCTAGGCGAGTTATTCTTCCCACTTGATAAGTTAGAAGGCTATGCAGCAACGCAAATTGCCCCTACCGTGGATGAAGGATTTGAATTCGTTAAAATAATTAAAAATTACGAGTAAAAAAAAGCTGTTAAGTTCAACGTGAAACTTAACAGTTTTTTTCTTATTCAATTTCAACCACTAAAGGTAAAATCATGGGATCTTTACCCGTTGATTTTCTTACCATTCTTGTTGCTTTTTCTAAAGTAAGTTGTTTGGCTAATTCAATGGTGCCACCAGGAACATTCATTTGCTCTTCTACCGTTTCTACAAAGGCATCCGCTAAATCATGAAGTAAAGCTTCGGAATCTTTCACTAAGACAAATCCACGCATTTGAACGTCGGGTCCTGCGATCACTCTTTTTTCTTTTAAAGAGACGGTTAACGCCATACAAATCACACCATCGTCAGCGAGTTTTTGACGGTCGGTTAATACGACATCACCGACATCTCCTACACCACTTCCATCCACTAATAAATCACCGGTAGGAATGGATTTAGTAATGGGAAGTACTTTTTTATTTTCAAAAGTGAGTACCATACCATTATCTAAAACGAAGGTGTTTAAATGGGAATAACCTTGGTTGGTTGCTACGGCAACTTTAGCGTTTGCTAAGATATGACGGAATTCTCCAATGACGGGCATATAATATTTTGGACGTAATAAACTTAACATTGTTTTAATATCTTCTTCTTGCGCATGCATAGAAGATATTTTCTTTTTCGTAATGTTAATGACTTTCGCCCCTGTTTTATAGACTTCATCAATCGCGTTAACAGCGTACACTTCCGTACCAATTTGTGGTGGTGCCGCTACAATAAAGGTATCCGATGGAGTAATCACTAATTTTTTATCTTCGGATTCACCAATTGCTAATAATTCGACTTGACGATATAAAGTATCGCGATCACCTAGAATAATAATGACGATATCTTGTTCACGGACGCGGAATAAATCATCCATGGTAAAAAGATTGTTTTTAGGAATCATGAGTTCACCTACGGAGTTGAGCGTTTCTAAGATTTCTTGTGATTGTTTACCATAGAAAAGCATCTTTTTATTAGCGTCTAAGGATAATTTTACGACTTCGTTTAAGCCATATAAGTTAGAGTCATATAAAGCAAAGAAGATTCTTCCTTTAGCGTCGCTAAAATCCTTTTGCACTAAAGGAGTTAAACGATGGGAAGGCGAAGTATAACCTGGACGATCCGCATAACGAGATTCACACATGAGTAATAAAACATCTTTTTCCGAAATTCTAGCAATTTCATTCATATCTAAACGATATTTTGGATGGTTATTATATTCAACGATGAATTCACTAGTATAAACTATACTTCCTTGTTCGGTTTCTAAAGCAAAGCCATAAGAACCAGCAATCATATGAGCGGTTTGGAAGAATTTCACCATATGACTACCGATTTTAAAGTAGTCATGTTCATTATTCACTTCAATAAAATGATAATCATTTTGAATACCTACATCTTTTGCATGACGTTTAATAAATGCAATCGTAACTGATGTCGCGTAAATGGGGGCATCCAGTTGATGATTTTTATAAATATACGCTAAAGCGCCTAATTGATCTAAATGACCATGCGAAATCAAGACACCACGAATGCGGTCTTTGTTTTCTAATAAATAATCGTAGTTTGGAATGATAACATCCACTCCCGGTGAAGTTTTATCTGGGTATTTTGAACCTGCTTCCACTACATAAATATCGTCACCGACTTCGATGATGTACATGTTTTTTCCACATTCATCTAAGCCGCCAAGCGCAAATACATTAATTTTTTCCATTCCAATTCCCCTTTCACACTAACGAATTGAATACTGTTTTATAAACTTTTATACTTCTTATTTTATATACTATGTAATTCACACGCATAAAAGATTATATAACAAATATTTATTTTTACAAGTCTTTTATGGTGAAGTTATCAAAGATTTATTTTTTATTCTTTGACTTCTCTTGTCGCAATGATGTTAATCCCTAAATTCAGCACATTTTCGACAATCACTTGATGCATGGAAATCGGCGCTTTCACTTCAATTTTTTGAAGAATTTCCATAACTTCCATTAATTTTTCTTTCGGGATATCTTGCTCACTTCTTACCGGTAAACGAAGTAAACCGGATTGAGACTTTAAAGCCACCGTAGTCGTTAACGTCCGCATAGGATGTGTTAATTCTTGTTTTCCATAAGTTATTCCACGTGGACAAAAATTGCCATGAATTTCTCCATCTTCACTAACGGATAAATGACAACCGCGCGGACATACAATACAAATCATTTCTTTCATTGTTCTATTACCTCCACAATCACTGTTTCATGAATATCTAAAAGTAACTCCGCTTCTAATTTCACTTTTTCCATTTGTGAAGGAAGTAAGAAAGGTCTTCTTAATGTTTTTAAAATTTTCGTACCACTTCGAATTTGAATTTTCACGTTTTCTAATGGTTTCTTTACTCGGAATTTTAAAGTAACATTTTCCATTTCTAAAGGAAAATCTAAGCGCTGCGGAAGGATATAACTTAATAGATTTCCTGCTTCTAAACGAATGGTATGCGTTCTTTTTTTCTTATTCTTTTTTAAAGAATGAGCGACGCCTATTCCTGCCAAACGAGCTTCCTCAGTAACATCATCAACTAAATCATGTACGTGAAGAACATTGCCCGCTACAAAAATACCAGGAATGGTGGATTCTAACCATTGATTCACTTCAACACTCTTGGTTTTAAAACAAGGTTCTGCGCCTATTTTGATTAATAAATCGCTTGAAGGTAATAAACCTACCGATAAAAGTAACGTATCACAAACGAATTCTTTTTCCGTACCGGGAATAAAGTTTTTATTTTCATCAACTTGAGCAATAATGACCTTTTCTAATTGCTTTTTTCCAATAACTTCTTTTACCGTATGCGATAAGAAAAGTGGAATATCAAAATCATGTAAGCATTGGACAATATTGCGGTTTAAGCCATTCGAATAAGGCATGATTTCTACTACGCCTAGAACTTCAGCACCTTCAAGATGCATTCTTCTTGCCATAATTAAACCAATGTCGCCTGATCCTAAAATTAAGACGCGTTTGCCAACCATATAGCCATCTAAATTTAAATAATGTTGTGCGGTTCCAGCGGTTAAAATGCCATTGGGACGAGTGCCTGGTAACATGATTGCCCCCGCATTTCTTTCATAACATCCTGCCGCATAAATAATTCTTTTGGCTTTAACGGTTACAACACCTTCTATTTCATTCATATACGTAATTTCATTATGAAAACAAATATGCATCACCATCGTATTTAAAGCGTAATCAATGGGATAGGAAAGAAATTGTTGAATAAAACGATCCGCATATTCAGGCCCGGTTAACGCTTCTTTAAATTCTTCTAGGCCAAAACCATTATGAATACACTGCTCTAAAATACCACCTAAAGCATCCGATTTTTCTAATAATAAAATATCATGCACACCCGCTTCATAAGCCGAGATTGCACTCGCTAATCCGGCGGCACCACCACCAATAATCACAAGTTCTCTAGTTTTCATCGTGGGTTTTCTCCTTTAAATCTTCTTTTACTATTTCTGAATTTTCTCCATCATAACGTACTTCTGTGGCTTTTTTCGCTAATTCTTCTTTTAAAATACGAAGAATGAGGGGTTGACACATTCCGCCTTGGCATTTTCCAAATCCTGCTCGTAAACGCTTTTTAACTCCTTTAATGGTGGTTGGATAAAAAGAACGTTGAAATAAATCACGAATTTCTTGTTCACTCACCTTTTCGCAGCGGCAAATGATCTTACCATATAGCGGATTTTCTTTGATCATTTTTTGCGCCTTGTTACTTAAAAAATGAGGGAACTTTGGATATTTTTTTATTTTAGAGGAATAGTGTTCTTTTCTTTTGGGATGAAGAATTCTTTTTACCATACCTTCTACTTTTTTAGAAATCATCGGCGCACTAGCTAAACCTGGGGATTCAATACCCGCAAGTTCAATAAAATGAGGATTTTTTCGACTATGACGAATGATAAAATCATGGGTAGAAATGGTAGGACGAACCCCAGCAAAAACGCGAATGGTTTCTTGAAAAGGAATACTAGGAATCATTTTTAAAGCTTGTTCACGAATCATCATTAACGTTTCATTATCGGTACGGTTATCATCTTCTGAACTCGGTTCACTCGATGGTCCAACTAAAAAATTCATCGAAGTCGTAGGAGAAATTAAAACGCCTTTCCCTTTTTTAGAAGGGAGCGTAAATAAAGTGTGACGTAAGAAAAAAGGGTCAAAATGATCTAAAACAAAATATTCTCCTTTTCTAGGTGTCAAATGATAGCTAGGCTTTTCTAAAAAGGAAGTAATTCGATACGCTCCCATTCCCGCAGCATTAATGACGACTTTTGCTTCATATTTTTGACGATTTGTAACTACTTGATATCCACCAAAAATAGGAAGAATATTCACTACTTCTTCACCAAGATGTAAATGTACGTTATGATCGATAGCGTGTTCCATTAAACGCGTACAAAGTAAAAATGGATTAATAATCCCTGCAGAAGGCGCTTCTAATGCGCCATAAACCGAAGAAGAGATGTTCGGTTCAAGTTCTAATACTTCTTCTTTCGTAAGTAAACGGACTGTAACTCCGTTTTCTATTGCTCTTAGTTGTAATTTTTTTAATTCTTCCATTTCTTCATTAGAAAAAGCCAAAGTGAGTGAGCCAATACGAGAAAAAGGTATATCTAAGTCCTCGGTGACTTTGGTATACATTTCATTTCCTTTGACGTTATAATAGGCTTTTTTACTATGAGGAAGTGGGTCGTAACCGGAATGGATAATGGCACTATTGGCCATAGAGGTTACATTTCCTACATCATCTTCTTTTTCAATGACATGAATGCTTAACTGATATTTACATAAATCATGAGCAATAAAAGAGCCAATGACTCCTGCTCCAATAATAATCACATCTTCCATTGTTGTTTCCTCTTTATTACTTATTAGTTTATCACGAAAAAAATAATAGTGCACTATAAAAGCGCACTATCTCATTTTTTAAAGAAGCAAATTCATTTCTCTTTGAAATTCACTCGATAACTCTACTAATGGTAAACGAACATGCATGGATGGATATCCTTTTTGGCTTAATAAATATTTAATTGGAATTGGATTGGTTTCTAACGATAATAATTCAGCTACGAGTTTTAAATAATCATCGAGTAATAATGCATGATAACCTTCTTTATAATCATCATAAAGTTGCCGCATTTCTTTTCCATATAGAATACTCATCACTGAGATAATTCCATCTGCACCATGCGAAATAAAAGAATAAAATTCTCGATCTGACCCGGCATAACATAAAAATTGTGGGAAGTTTTTCTTTAATAAAGATATGAAATTCACATCACTACTCGCTTCTTTAATGCCAACGATGTTTTTCGTACTTTTTATTAATTTTCTTAGTGTTGTAAATTCAATATGGCTATTGGTTCTTGAGGGTACATTATAAATAATAATGGGTCTTTTTGTATAACTTGCTGCTTCTTTAAAGAAAAGATAAATACCGCGTTGCGGTGGCAAATTATAATAAGGCACTACCATTAAATAACCATCGGGTTCTAAAGGATCAATTTGTTCCATTTCTTTTTTTAAATTCAATATTGAGTTTTGAGAAATAGAATAAATCACTTTTAATTTTGTATGTGATTTTACATATTGAAAAAGCGCTAATTTCTCTTCCATGGATAAGGAATGTCCCTCTCCTGTTGAACCCGCTACTACGATAGAATCATGTTTTGTTTCTTCCATTTGCTTGATGAGTTGACTTACACAAGCATAGTCAATTTCTCCTGACTCTAAAAAGGGCGTCACCATCGCCGAAATAAGCATACCAAACACGTTCAAATCCCCTCGCTTCATTATTAAGGTATGATAAACGCCTATAAGTCGTGCTATGTTTTTCTTTTTATTTTTTTAGAATATAAAACTATAATTCTACTAAAAACCAAATATTTTCTAATTATTTACTAATAAAAGTCTAGATAAGCACTTC
This sequence comes from Caryophanales bacterium UBA7581, assembly GCA_002477825.1. Taxonomy (GTDB): domain Bacteria; phylum Bacillota_I; class Bacilli_A; order RFN20; family CAG-826; genus CAG-826. The sequence goes on from DLKT01000036.1 coordinate 23,359, forward strand.
GGTTTTTTTAATAAGAATTATGAAGGCTTATTTTCTTAGGATACATTAATTTTAAACATACAAGAATTTATTCTTTTATTCGATTCATTTTCCATTTACCAAAATTAACATTTTTTCAAAAATGGTAAATAGAAATGACTGTGTCCATAAAAAAAGAACATTCAATTTTTTCCTATTTTGAATATTCTTCTTTTATTTTTTTAATCTTTCAATAAATTAATTGGTACAACATAGATACCATCTTCTCTACGATACGCTCTTCCGGTAGCGACTAAAATCATTTTAAATGAAGGCTTTTTTACTTTTTCATCTAAAGAATTTTCTAATTCATTCAAGTGTTTAATGCCTTCTAAAATTCCTTTTTCACTGCCTAATTTAATTTCAATAGCTGCCCATCTACCATCATCTAAATGAATCACCGCATCACATTCTAGCCCTCGACTATCGCGGTAATGACGAACAACACCATTTAATGCTTCCGCGTATATACGTAAGTCACGGACAGCTAAATCTTCAAAAAATAAGCCAAAAGTATGAGGATCATTCATTAAATCATTTGGTGAAATATTTAAAGCCATACAAGCAATAGAAGGATCAACAAAGTGACGTGTTGGGGTTGTTCTAATCGCAGCTTTACTTCTTAAATTAGGCGTCCAAGCTTCCATATCTTCAATAATGAATAGTTCTTCTAAGATATCAATATATGAATCAAATGTTTTGGTATCCATACTTCTTTTATTTGCATCCATTACATCTTTTAAAATAGTTTGATAGGGTGCTTCAGTTGATATATTGCGAGCATAACTTTTTAAAACCATTTTTAAAATAATGGGCTTTTTATTTCGATATTTTTTATTTTCACTATTTTTAAAATTAAATAATCCATCAAAATAGTTTTTGGTAACATCTAAAGATATACTTTCCTCTAGTCCTATCGAACGAGGCCAACCTCCACGACAAATATAAAAAGCTGTTTTTGATAAAGAATAGTCATCATTTGTATCAAAAATAGGAGCGTTTTCTTGATCAAAAAGATTTTTCAAAGATACGACACCCTTTGAATCTTTGGATTCAAATAAAGACATCGGACGCATCACAATCGTTGTAATTCTTCCGGATCCAGAGTGGTGGATTTTCTTTTCATCAGGCGTAGTTGTACTACCGGTTAAAATGAATTCTCCAAATTCACCATCATCATCTATTTTTTTTCGGATATAATTCCATAATTCCGGTACATTTTGCCATTCATCAATTAATCGAGGATATTCTCCAATTAATGCATTTCTAGGATCAATAGAAACAATTTCAATCATGTCATTATCAATTAATTGAATCATGCTCTTTTGAAATAATTTACATGTTGTTGTTTTTCCACAAAATTTAGGTCCCGTCACCAAAATAGCGCCAGAAGATTGTAATTTTCTAGCTATTTTACTTTCAATTAAACGAGGAAAATAAGTTTTCATCTTGATCATCTCCACGTATATGGTACCATAACTTTTTAGTTTTAATCAACAAAATTCCCAAGATTGTTGAAATATTTTTCCTAAGATTGTTGAAAATAAATTCCTAAGATTATTAAGTTTAAATTCCTAAGATTGTGAAATTTAAAAAGTTTCAACAACTAAAAAAGTGATGAAATTACTCACCACTTTTACACTATTCATTGAGTATGAAAGTAAAATTATATATATTTTAAAATTTGCGTAAAAAAAAGAACGACTAGATTTTGTTCTAATCGCTCTTAGTTTTACTATTTATCTTCTTTAGCAGGCTCTTCTTTTTTGCCTTCGGTTTCGTCTTTCTTTTTCATTTCTGGACGGGGTTCAAATTCTTTATGAGATAAGTTAATTCTACCCTTTTCATCGATTTCGGTAACGATGACTTTTAATTTTTGTCCTAATTTCACGAAATCTTTTGGATGTTCAACTCTCTTCCAAGAAAGTTTAGAGACGTGTACCATGCCATCAACATTACCAAATAAGTTAACGAAGCAACCGAATGGTTCAATACGGACAACCGTACCTTCATAAACTTCACCAACTTTGGCTTCTCTTACGATATCTTCAATCATTTGAACGGCTTTATTAATTGCGGCACGGTCCATATGATAAATGATAACACGGCCATCTTGTTCGATATCAATCTTCACGTTATCACATTGTGCGATAATTTCGTTAATGACTTTACCGCCAGTACCGATAACATCACGAATCTTATCGACATCAATACGCATTTGATGGAGTTTTGGTGCATATTTACCAACATCTTCTCTTGGTGCTGGAATAGCTTTTAACATAACGGATAAGATTTGTTGACGAGCACCATGTGCTTGCGCTAAAGCTTCACGTAAGACTTCTTTGGTAACACCTTTAATCTTAATATCCATTTGTAATGCGGTAATACCTTCAGTAGTACCAGCAACTTTAAAGTCCATATCACCATAGTGATCTTCCATACCTTGGATATCAGTTAAAATGGTATATGGATGATTTCCGTCTAATGGTCCACTGCTAATTAAGCCCATAGCAATACCCGCAACTGGCGCTTTAATTGGGACACCAGCGGCCATTAAGGCCATACAGGAAGCACAGATGGAGGCTTGAGAAGAAGAACCATTGGATTCTACAACTTCTGCCACACAACGAATGGTATATGGGAATTCTTCTTCAGATGGAATGACATAGGATAATGCTCTTTCACCTAAAGCACCGTGACCGATTTCACGACGACCTGGAGAACCCATTTTACCTACTTCACCAACGGAGAATGGTGGGAAGTTATAATGGTGCATCCAACGTTTAGAATCTTCATCGGTTAAGTTATCAATAATTTGTTCATCGGTGGTTGGACCTAAAGTACAAATAGAAATAACTTGGGTTTGTCCACGGGTGAACATAGCGGAGCCATGAACACGTGGTAATAAATCGACTTGGGCATCAAGAGGACGAATTTCATCGACTTTACGGCCATCTGGACGGACTTTATCTTCGGTGATTAAACGACGCACTTCTTCCGCTACGATGGTTTCAAGTACATCATGGACTTGCATCATGGTTTTGGCGCGTTCTTTATCATCTTTGTATGTTGCGTTTTCATATTTTTCACATACTTCTAAGTCGATTGCGTCAATGGCGGCATATCTTTCTAATTTATCAACGATAGAAACGGCTTTGATTAAACGATCTTGAGCTTGATCGCGGATGGCTTTTTCTAAGTCAGCATCGACGCTATAAAGATCGACAGAGCGTTTTTCTTTACCGATTTCTTTAATGATTTCTTCTTGGAAAGCACAGAGTTTCTTAATGGCTTCATGACCAAACATGATAGCATCAAGCATATCTTCTTCTTTCACTTCTGCGGCACCTGCTTCAACCATGTTAATGGCGTCTTTGGTACCAGCAACTGCTAAGTTAATATCGCTCTTTTCTTTTTCTTCTACGGTTGGGTTAATGATAAATTTACCATCAACACGACCGACATAAACACCAGCGATAGGACCATCAAATGGAATATCACTAATGCCAAGAGCTAAAGAGCTACCAAACATAGCGGTCATTTCTGGAGTACTATCTAAATCGACAGACATCACTGTATTGACGATTTGTACTTCATTTCTAAATCCTTCCGAGAACATCGGACGAATAGGACGATCGATTAAACGAGCGGTGAGGGTTGCATGTTCACCAGGGCGTCCTTCCCTTCTTAAAAAACTACCCGGAATTTTTCCCACAGCATATTGCTTTTCGTTATATAAAACGGTGAGGGGGAAGAAGTCCGCGTCTTTGGCCTGATCAGATGCACAGGCCGTGGATAAAACTACGGTATCATTCAAGCGAACGAGCACAGCGCCATCGGCTTGCTTAGCAATTTCGCCTGATTCAACGATCAGTTTTTTCCCTTCGAAGTCTAGTTCAAAAACTTTTTTAGACATATTCTTTTCCTTTCTTTTATTAACTCCGTTATTATAACACACTTTTTTCTTTCTCATATACTATTTTAGAAACTTTATGGAGGTAATTATGGGAAAAACAATTTTGTATGCCTTCTTAGGCACCTTATTCTGCTTTATTATGACTACTTTAGGAAGTGCAGTTGTCTTTTTAAGCAAAGAAAAGAAGAAAGAAAAAATGCAATCTTTAATGATTGGTTTATCTTCTGGTGTCATGTTAGCGGCTTCTATTTGGTCTTTATTACTGCCTTCTTTAGACTATATTTATTTACATAAAAACCTTCGTTTTATTTATACCATTGTGGGTCTTATTCTGGGTTATCTTCTTCTTGCAGTCATCGATTATTTTGCCCCAGAATGTGTAGAGGAAGAAAACTGTAAAAAAAAGAACCGATTACTTTTTTTATCGATTACCATTCATAATATTCCTGAAGGGATGGCCGTAGGTTTATCCATTGCACTATCCTTATTAAGTGATAATGTGATTACTTTTGTTGGCGCTATGATGTTAGCGGTTGGTGTCGGCATACAAAACTTCCCTGAAGGCTCTAGTGTATCTTTACCTTACTATCATCAAGGGTATTCAAAAAAGAAAGCTTTTCTCTATGGTATGTTTTCAGGTATTGTTGAACCAATCTTTGGTGTTTTAGTGGTCTTTATTGTTCAACCGATGACACAAATTATGCCACTTCTTCTTTCTTTTGCTGCGGGAACAATGATTTATGTTGTAGTAAATGAATTAATTCCTGAAGCATATAAAGAAGGAAAGTTTTCTTTAAGTACATTAGGATTTATGTTAGGGTTTCTTATTATGATGAGTTTAGATGTGTTATTAGGATAAA
>DLKT01000003.1 GCA_002477825.1 Caryophanales bacterium UBA7581
TGCGATTTGAATGATGCCGGCGTTTATTGGGCGATTGCAACGATTTGCGAAGAGCAAAAGAAAGATTATGAAAACGCACTCGCATATTACGAAATGGCGATGGAAATGAATTTCCCCGACGCAATCGAAAGAATGGCTGAAGCGTATCTCGGCGACGAGCTCGGACTTGAAAAGGACGAAAAGACAGCGCTAAGACTTTTCAAAAAAGCCGCAAATCTCGGCAATTCCGCGGCACAATATAATCTCGGTATGGCGTACGCTTGCGGATACTACGGCGTAACACCCGATAAAGATAAAGCACTTCATTGGCTGAAACAGAGCGTTAAAGGCGAAAATCCGTCGGCGTGCCTGCAAATGGGGCTTTATTACTACTATACCGTCAAAACCGAAGCGGCTTATAAAAAAGCCTTTGAATTATTTACCGACGCGTACAATTGGGGAGAGAACGAGGCGATTATCAATATCGGACTTTGCTATCTACAAGGTAATGGCATAAAAGAGAATAAAAAGGCAGCTGCAAAATGCTTTAAGACTGCTGCATACAAATATAAATCTAGCCTTGGTTTTTATAATCTTGGAATATGCTATGAGAATGGCTTTGGCGTTTGCCAGGATTATAAAAAGGCAATAGAGATGTATGGAAAATCTGTCGAATTAGGTGAGAAAAATGGACTTGAAGCCATTAAGCGAGTTTACTCGAAAATGAATGTTAATGGTTATAAAGCGTAGTCGTTTTAACACGTTTCTATGTTGGATTACAAAAAATATGCAATGTAACAACGATGAAATTTATCACAAGCAGTGAGAAAATCGCAGTTAAAAAGGCGGCTTTTTTATACCTTATATGGTATAATTTATTCAAGCAGTCTAGAATGCTTATGGTCATAGACTATTATCCACTCGTGAGATTGGATCGTGGACAGCGTAGTGCCTAGGACCACGTTAAAAGGCTAGCGCACATTCGGTAACGGAAACAGTTACAGACCTCCTACTTGTTGGGAGGTTTTTTCTTTTATTCAGCTGTACGCATTTTGAACAAACTGTACGCACTTTTTAATGGCTGTACGCAAATTGTATCAAAATAGGTAATCGCACACAAAATGGATTGAATGAAGTGATGTTATGTCACTTCTTTTTTTCTTTATTAGGCAAAAACTTAGTGATGTTAAATGAAGATGGATATCTTTTTAAAAATCTATTGACAAACATGTGAAAGCGCTTTTATAATTAACTTAAACGATTAAGTAAATCAACTTTTGCTAACGATTTATTGTTTACAAGTGATTTGCTTACGTAAAAAGGAAAGGGAAAAATATGAAAAAAACAAACAGTTTACGTCTAGGTGTTTTACTTTTTTCATCCATTGCGCTTCTTGCTTCTTGTGGTGCGAAAGATGATACAAAAAAATACACAGTTACTTTCTATGATGGAGAGACTGTATTAAAAGAAGAAAAAGTAAAAGAAAATGAAAAGGTGGCAAGATATGAACCCACCAAAGAAGGATTTGATTTCGTTAACTGGTACGCAACACCAAGTTATAATCACCTTTTTGATTTTGATGCAGAGATTAAGAAAGATACGTCTATTTATGCTGGATTTTCAAAATTCAAAGCAGATACTAGAGAATTCAATATTGTAGGAAGTGGAAAAAGTGCTTTATTAAGTTCAAGCAACTGGGGCAAAGTGATTCAAGAAGAACATAAACTCCAAAAGACTGAAGGAAAAAATGAATATAAGATTACCTTAGATTTATACGAAGACGATGCTTTTCAATTTGCTTTAAACACAAGTTGGCATCATCAACGTGGAGCAGGCTATTTAACCACGACTTATTCAAATGAATTACAAAAAGAAGTGTTTGAAGGCGGTGGTGGTTTAGGAGATACCTCTGCTAAACGTTCCAACATTATCGCAAAAGTCTCAGGAAACTATACGTTTACTTTAGTGACTCACCCCAATGAAGACTATTATGAGGGAACTTATACTGAAGAAAATAAAGAATGCTTTAACCTCAATCCATTTGATAGCATTTCTTGGGTAAGAAATGGTGATGTCCAAGTTGTTCAAGAAGTCGTTACCAATTATTATATTAAAGGCGCTGGAATTACGGATTGGAAAGATGTTTATACGCCCGCTACATCATTAGTGAAAGATGGACATCAGCATCAATTAACAGTGTTCTTACGTGAAGGTGAAGAATTCTTATTTACGTCGTTAAATACAATTGGGGAAAATGTTACAACGGGTACAGATTACTTACGTTTTACCAATTTAGATGAAGAATCTCAAAAATTATTCTCCAATAATAAAGGCAATTTAGTTACTTTAAAAACTGGTAATTATACTTTTAACTATAATGATGAAACGAAGATTATGGCTGCAACATTTGTTGAAGCAAGTGAAGTCGCTACCGATTACTATATTGATGGTACTTTTGGCGATAAAGACTGGGATGGATATTGCTTTAATAAAGATTATCAATTAAAAGCATCTGAGGATAATGCCGATTTATATGAAATTAAAAATGTTATGTTAAAGAAAGATTCTCAAGTTGTTGTTCAAGCATTTAAAGCCGGCGCAACCGATAGAGGAACTTGGGGCACTGATAGCTATACTGGACTTGCTTGCTATAACTACAATTACCTTGTTGATGGCGGAGAAAGCTTCAGCAAAGTTGACGCAACGAATAGCAATATTAAAGTGTTAGTGGAAGGAACCTATAATATTTCCTTTAACCACTATACAAAAGTGATGACCATTACTTTAGCTAATGCTTAAAAAAATAAAACTGGCGCTTTTTCTTGCGCCAGTTTATTTGTTCTTTTATACCTTAAATGAGTGAGTTTTATATGCTTCTCTAGACAAAGCTTTTTCAATACATTCAACCGTTTTTTCGCTTTTAGTTTCTAAATAATGTTGATCGTAAAAGAAGCAAGTTTCTTTAAAGGAAAGCAAATAGTCATGGAGAACTGAATGAATCACAAAATAATTCTTATTTTTGGAAAGATGAATTTCATCAAATGATGAAACAAAATCGACATTTTGAAAAATCGATTGAATTTCATTTTCTATATTTTTATCGATGGGTTTTAAACATAAAAAAGTATATTCATTTTCAAAATATTGATCGGCTTTTTCTTTTAATAAAGCGTAGTCTGTACGAATAGCAAAGAACAACGGATCTTGAATTAGCGTATCAACAGCAAGAAGCGGAAGATAAGTTTTATTACTAATTTCTCGGAATTGTTCGGTGCTTAATTGATATGCGACAATTGCGTCAACATTAGAAAAACAGGCCGTATTAGATACTAAAACGAATTCAAAATGATGTTGGGAAAAAATTTGGTTGAGCACAACGAAAAAGTTTAAGAATTCACTATAATATAACGAATTCTTAGAGAAGTCAGCATATACAGCCACTAATTTTGTGGGAGATGCCGTTCTTAAGTTTTTGGCAAAAGCACTGGGTTTGTAATTAAATAAATTAACAATTTGCCATACTTTTGTCTTTGTTGCTTCTGAAATCGATTGGTCTTCGCGACCGTTGATGACATAACTGACAGTGGCAACTGACACGCCAGCCTCTCTTGCAATGTCATGAATTGTAACTCTTTTTCCCATAGTGTCTACATTATATGAAACAAAAAGCGAAAAGTCAATAAAGGTGAGGAAGTGACAAAATGAATGAATTAGCAATATTTCATGCCCCTGAAACGCAGTATTGTTTTGCTTATCAAGCAAGTGTTATTCGTGTTCGTCTACGAATTGATAAGCATGATTCCCCGCAAAAAATCGAAGTGATTTATGGAGCAAAGTATGATTTTGCATTGCATCAAAATGCATGTGAGATGAAACGGCAATATGAAGATCATTTATACGCTTATTATACAGCAGAAATCCCTTTAAAAGATGTACGTTTTGTATATGTTTTTAAGATTTTTGACCATAACAAAATTTATTATTTTTCTGAAGATGGTTTAACGAATCATTATGATTATACACTAAGTTATTTTAATTGTTTTCAATATGCCTATGTGTTTTATGAAGATGCACAGAAACCGGTTCAATGGATGGAAAACGCAGTATTTTATCAAATATTTGTTGATCGCTTTTCGCAAGGAAATTTTACTAAAGATTTGCAATATATCAATTTACCGTGGGGGAAGAAGCCTACTCCAAAAAGTTTTGCGGGTGGGGATTTGCAAGGAATAATCAATCATTTAGATGATATTCAAAATCTAGGGGTGACGGCAATCTATCTTACACCGATATTTACTTCAAAATCCAACCATAAATATGATACGCGTGACTATTATGAAATTGATGCCCATTTTGGTGATAAAACAGTTTTCTTAAAACTAGTGAACGAAATTCATAAACGAAATATGAAAATCATTTTAGATGCCGTTTTTAATCATTGTTCAGAAGACTTTCCATTCTTTATGGATGCAAAGAAAAATCAAGAAAAATCACCTTATTACCATTGGTTTATTTTTCATGAGAAAGACTACGAAACTTTTGCTCATTGTTCCTATATGCCAAAATTGAACACGGAAAATCCAGAGGTCCAAGATTATCTTTTAGGAATTGTAGGATATTGGATGAAAGAATTCCATATCGATGGATGGCGCTTAGATGTTTCTGATGAAGTAGCTCATTCTTTTTGGAAAAGATTTAGAAAATACGTAAAAGCAATCAATGATCAGTGTGTCATATTAGGAGAGAATTGGCATGATGCACATCCGTATCTATTAGGTGATCAATATGACGGGATCATGAATTATGCTTTTACAAAGAGTTGTATTGATTTTTTTGCGAATCATCGCTTAACTAGTGTAGAAATGGCTGAAAAATTATCAGGAATTTTGATGAGAAATAACGATATCGTTAATCAAATGATGCTTAATCTTCTAGATAGTCATGATACTGTACGTTTTATTACTTATGTTAAAGGAAACCAAAATATCCTTTTAGCCGCATTAGCGCTTCTATTCTTCTTTATTGGAAGTCCTTGCATTTATTATGGAACGGAAATTGGCTTAGAAGGAGAATATGACCCTGATTCACGTAGAACAATGGATTGGGAAAAAGCGTCAGAAAATGGTAAAATTAAAGAAGTTATAAAACAATTATGTTTGTTAAAAAAAGAAGGCTTATTAAGTGGTGATGCCATTTCTATATCTTCTAAAGACGATATGTTAATCATTGTTCGAGAAAGTAAGAACGTTTGTTTACGATTAGTTATCAATGAATCAAATGAAATTAAAAAGATAAGTGTAGACCATTTGATGATGTCATCACTTTATCATGATGGAATGATACAAAAGCATGGATTTTTAATTGAAAAAATAATCAAGGAGGACGGCGAATGAGAAAAAGCTTAGTGGCGATTACAAGCATTGTGTTTCATTTTTTAGTCATTTCAGGCATTGTGGTTGGAAGCGGAGTACTCCATGAATTAGCAAACGAAAAAGATGATGATGTTATTGAAGATAAATTTACTGGGGAACTGGAAGAGAATGTTACTTTACAAATTTTAGAAAATGACACGGCTAAATCACAAGGATACTTACAAGAATTATTAGACGCTTTTAATGAAAAGTACAAAGAATACGGTATTCAAGCCGTGGATGCTAAAATAGGTTCGTATAGTGATTTAGCAACCGATGGTCCTTATGGTTATGGCCCTGATGTTTTATATCAGGCCAATGACATCCTTATGGGATATGTAGAAGGACATCATATTCAACCACTTCCCAAAGATAAATTAGAATGTTATGAACAAGTAGATCAAAAAGCATGGGATGCGTATACATTAAATCAAGCAGGAACGAACTACATTTGTGGCGTACCCGTAAATATTCAAGGGCCTTTGCTTTTTTATCGTAAAGACTTATTACCTTCTAATTGGAAAGAAAATTGGGATAAAAACAATAATGATATTCCAGATATGGTTGAAAGTTGGACAGAACTTTATGCTTACTCTAAAGAAATTCGCAAAACTACGCCAGAAAAATATGGATATATGGAGTCGCTTAGCAATGCCTATTTTTCTTTAGGTTACTTATTTAGCTATGGCGGTTATTTGTTTGGAAATAATGGTAGAGATATAAATGATATTGGCTTATCGAAGGGAAATGCGGTAAAAGGTGCAAGTATTGTTCGTCAATTAGCAACGATTATGAATCGAGAATGCATTGATGATAGCATTACTTTAAATTCTTATTCTCAACTAGGGAATGGTACTTATTTTGCCACGATGACAACGCCTGATGTTTATTCTTTATTTATTGACGAAATGGTAAAAGCTTATCGAAAAGAAACACCCTCTTTATCAGAAACAAAAGCAAGAGAAAAAGCAAAAGAAAATCTTGTATTAACGGATATTCCTTCTCTTCCTAAAAATGGTGATTTAGAAAACCGAGAAGATGAAATGTTTCCATCTACTATGATGGGTGGTGTGAATGGATATGCTATGAGCGCATATACAAAATATCCAAACGCCGCATTAGAGTTCATTAATTTTGCAACGAGTTATCAAATGATAAAAAGAAGAATGGAACTTTTGTCCATTGTTCCTGCAAGAGTTGACTTAGCAAAGGAACAAGGAGGACTTGCAGAAACCATTAATAACAATTTAAAAGAGGGCTATATTACTGTCATGCCTAGCGTAAAAGCAATGGGACAAGTGTGGACATCGACTGGAACCTTCTTTGCGGATTTGTCGGAAGACCCATTCCGTCTAGAAAAAAATCAAAAATATAAAGATGAAGCTTCTATTTTAGAAGGACTTATGAAAGTGGATCAACAAATATATGATGCAATCCACACTTTGAAATAAAGGAGAAATGCTTATGAAAATAAAAAAGGGAATTCGGCATTTTTTCAAAAAAATAAAAGAAAAAATCTTGCAAAAATATGGAAGCGCAAAAGAAGTGATAACGCAGGCTAATGGTAAAGTTATTTGCTCTATGCTGATTATGGGGTCAGGACAACTCCTTTATAAGCGTTGGGTAAAAGGGGCTTTGTATTTCATCGCGCAAATCCTATTTTATGTTTATTTCATTTTGTTCGGCGCTAGTGACTTATTTGGCTTTTTTACCTTAGGAAAAAAGGTGGAAAACCCATGGTATGGAATCAAAGGCGATAATTCAATTATCATGTTAATTATGGGGATTTTCGCTATTCTTGCTGTTATTTTTTACATCATTCTTTATATTCACAATGTAAAAGATGCTTATCAAATACAATGTGATGTGGATACATTAAAGACACCAAGCACGTTTAAAGATGATGTAAAAAATATGTTTGATAAGTCTTTTTATAAAACGGCTTTATTGATTCCGATTCTAGGCGTCCTAGTCTTTAGTGTATTACCTATTGTTTTTATGATCTTAATTGCCTTTACCAATTATGGTGGAGATATTGTTCCTCCAGCGTTAGTGGACTGGGTGGGATTCTCAAACTTTAAAAAGATATTGAGTTTAGGTGAATTTGCACCAACATTCTTCAAAATTCTTTTATGGAATGTTTTATGGGCAATTTTATCCACCGCCATTAACTATTTTGGAGGACTTGGATTAGCGTTACTTCTTAACAAAAAATGCGTAAAGGGAAAAGCCTTTTGGCGGGCATTTCCAGTTTTAGCTTATGCGATTCCTGGTTTCATCACTTTATTAGGCTTTAAGTTTATGTTTTCTAATGGTGGACCAATCAATTATTACATTACAAAAGCAGGAGGAAAAGCGATTGGCTTTTTAGGTATTGATGCTAAATGGACGGCGAGAATTATCGGTTTATTGGTGAATGCCTGGATTAGTATCCCGACCACGATGCTTTTGGCTACAGGAATTTTATCCAATTTAAGTCCTGATTTATTTGAGGCAGCGCGAGTTGATGGAGCGCCACCGATTAAACAATTTACAAAAATTACCTTACCTTATGTTTTATTTGCGACAACACCAGTGTTAATTTCTCAATTTATTGGGAACTTCAACAACTTTGGAATCTTCTATTTTTTAAGAGGCAGTATTTACTCTGATGGATATTTCTTAGCAAGTGATACCGATTTATTAATTAACTGGTTATATCGTTTGTCTATCGATAATAATTATTATTCCATCGGCGCGGCCATTAGCTTAATTATCTTCATTATTACTTCCATTATTTCTTTAACCGTTTATGTTTTATCACCATCTTATCGACAGGAGGAAACTTTTAGATGAAAAATAAAAAGAGTGTTAGAATCGCAAAAAAAGTTTTCGATGTAAGTTGGACTTACCTTCTTTTAATTATTATTTCGTTTATATTTTTCTTTCCCTGTTTATGGTTAATTTTAGCTTCACTTTCTAAAACAGGATCGATTTATTCTTTTAAAGGTTTCTTTCCAGATTCATATGGGCTAGATAGCTTTAAGACCCTATTTATGGACACTACGATGTATAACTATCGAAAATGGTTTTTAAATACTTTATTCATTGCAACAATGAGTTGCATTATTGGAACTATTTTAACCATTTTAACGGCTTACTGTATGTCTAGATTTCGTTTTAAATCTCGAAAAGCATTAATGAAAACAACTTTAGTGTTAGGAATGTTTCCTTCTTTTATGGGAACGATTGCGGTTTATTTATTAATGACACAATTTAATTTAGTCAATCAACATTGGGGACTCATTTTAATATATTCCGCTTTAGCGCCTATGGGCTATATGGTGCAAAAGGGCTTTTTTGATACGATTCCATATTCCATTGATGAAGCGGCAAGAATTGATGGAGCGAATAATTTTCAAGTATTTGTAAAGTTTATTCTTCCTTTATCTAAACCGATGTTAGTGTACACCGCATTGACCTCATTTACCTGGCCTTGGAGTGATTTCATTCTTCCTAAGATGTTATTAAAAAATATTGATAAATATACAGTTGCAGTAGGACTGATGTCCTTAGGTGAAACAGAATTTGCACGTTTCGCAGCGGGCGCAATCTTTATTGCAGTGCCAATTATCATTTTATATTTCTGTTTAGTTAAGTACATGATTAATGGTATGTCAGCGGGAGCTGTAAAAGAATAGGAGGACGCAAGAATATGGCAAATGTAAGTTTAAAACACATTTATAAAGTATATCCGAATGGAGCAAAAGCAGTGAATGATTTTACCATGGAAATTGAAGATAAATCCTTTATTGTTTTTGTTGGACCTTCTGGATGTGGAAAATCAACCACTTTACGTATGATTGCTGGTTTAGAAGAAATTTCAGCGGGAGAATTAAAAATTGGTGGCGAAGTGATGAATGATGCTGAACCAAAAGATCGTGATATTGCTATGGTTTTCCAAAACTATGCCTTATATCCACACATGACGATTTATGAAAATATTGCATTTGGTTTACAAATGAGAAAAGTACCCAAAGATGAAATTGATCGTCGCGTAAAAGAAGCGGCTAAAACTTTAGGGATTTATGAATATTTAAAGAAAAAGCCAAAAGAAATGTCGGGTGGCCAAAGACAACGTGTGGCGTTAGGAAGAGCAATTGTTCGGGAACCAAAGGTAATGTTATTAGATGAGCCACTAAGTAATTTGGACGCAAAGTTAAGAACGCAAATGCGGTCAGAAATCGTTAAATTACATAAAAAACTTAATACGACTTTCATTTATGTTACTCATGATCAAGTGGAAGCGATGACGATGGGCACGCATATTGTTGTCATGAAAGATGGTTATATTCAACAAATTGATAGCCCTAAGAATCTATATTTATACCCAGAAAATAAGTTTGTTGCTGGCTTTATTGGAACACCACAAATGAATTTCTTTGATGGCGTTTTAGCACATGATGAAAAAGGAACATATGTAACGATTCATAATACCGAATTAAAAATTTATTTACCACAGGAGCGGTTACTTCGTCTCATGCCAAAGTATCGCAAAAATGAACATGAAATTTATTTAGGAATACGTTCAGAAAATATTGTTTTAGAAGAAAAAAAGAAAAACAATTCATCCCATCAATTGCCTTTTAGAGTATCTCATGTAGAAGACTTAGGAACGGAAACCTTAGTGTATGGAAGTTTAGATTTAAATCAAGAGGATAATTTAGAAGAAGCTAATAAAATTATTATTAAAGCAAAAGCCTTTTTAGAATTTGAGCCAGGACAAATTGCTTATGCTGTTTTTGATCCACAAGCACTCCATCTATTTGATAAAGAAACAGAGAATAACATGATTCCTAGAATGCCGGAATTGAATGAATATCCAGTGACTATTCATAATGGAGTGGCTCATTTCTTAGATCTTGAACTACCTTTCAATAATTTAGAGAATCATTTAAACGGACAAGGAACAATACAAATCCCAGTTTCCGCGATTCGAATGAATGGACCATTTTCTGCCACTTTAAAAAAGTGTTCCAAAATAGGAAAAGATTATCTTCTCTTACTAGAGCGTAATGGAAATTTCTTATTTGCATTAAGCAAAGAAGAAATGCAAGAAGGAGAAGTATCCTTTGATATTGATGATAAACAAGTTGAAATTTTAATGGATGAGCAAAAAGTAGTTACTGCTTTACCAAAGTATAATGAATTTTTGGGTGGGTTTATGATGCAAAGAGTCCCTAAAAAGGTAGCGGATTATTATTTTACTTTTGAAAACGCACAATTTTTGGCAAATGAAGAGCAAAGGCAAAAAATGCTGAAGGCCTATAGTGGAAGAAAAGTTTTTCACACTCAGTTCAAATATCTTATTTGTCCTTATGATATTCGCATTTCTTCTTCAGGAATTCCTGCAAAAGTAATAGAAAAGATAAATTATCGATACGAAAGCTTTTTAAAATGTGAAGTGAATGGGCAAATTGTTTATGCTTCTGGTGATGCAAAAGTAGGTGAACAAGTCTTTTTAACCATTAATACTTCTCATCTTTTGGCAATAGAAGAGGCAAGAAACATACAGATCATTTAGTTTTTAACGATAAAATAAAAAAACGGAAGTAATAGTGAATTAACTTTCGTTTTTTTATATTGAAAGTACAAGAATATTATCCTGATTTTCTGGAGAGTGTATTTATTTTCTTTTTTTAAAATGCTAAAATCTAAAAAGTAATTTTGAATCTAGATAGGGTTCAAAATGAAAGGGGAGTTGAAAAAGATGAATAAAAAATGGAAAAAAGATATTTTAATTTCATTTATATTATTTTTTGTTTTTATTATTTATACGGTTTTAGTAAAATTCATAGACATTCAAGCCATTGGACCCAATGATTCAAAAGTGGGCTTTTCCTCTTTAAATCAAATTGTGCATCAATGGTTTCCTGGTAATTTTACACTCTATGACATTACGGACTGGGGTAGCATAGTTCCTATTGGTGCGGCCTTTGTACTTGCTATTTTTGGATTAGCACAATGGATACAAAGAAAGAAATTATTGAGAATAGATGGAAATATTTTAGCATTAGGTGTTAGTTATTTATTAACATTTATCATCTATCTTTTCTTTGAATTTGTCGTAATTAATCGTCGCCCTGTATTAATTAATGGGATTTTAGAAGCTTCTTATCCATCATCGACAACCATGCTTTCTTTAGTGATTTTAACGACGTGCATAGATCAAGTTTACATCTATATTAAAAATAAATATTTAAAATATATTTTAATTAGTTTTAGTGGAGTCTATGCATTATTCTTAGTAGTAGGAAGAATCATTGCTGGTGTCCATTGGGCAAGCGATATTATTGGCGCGATGTTAGTAAGTTCGGCTTTAATATTTACTTATTTTGGATTAAAGTCCTTATTAATAGAAAAATTAAAAACTGAATCAAATGAAACGAGTGCTCGATAATGAACACTCGTTTTTAGCATAAATATATTGCGCTTTTAAAAAAATGTGCTATTCTTTAATTAGCTTTTCAAAATTGAATCTGAAAAAAGAAAAGAAATCTCTCTAAAATTTTTTAGAATTTTTCTTCACCTTTTTAAGAAACTACAAAAGGAGAGGCTGCTATAACAAGTCGTAAATCATCCTAAAATGAAGTAACAATCATTCAAACTAAGGAGGAAAAGGAAAATGGGACAATGGATAGCGGTTTTAAAAGTAGATGGAAATGTTGAATATTTAGAATTATCAGAGCTCAATAGTTATCATGCCTTAGGAGAAGCTTTAGGCGGAAAACGAATTGATGCTTTTCGTCCATACCATCTCACTTATCAAGAACAACAAGTTTTTATCGGTGTGGACTCCGATGCTTGTCTAAAAAGACTTTCGAAAAATGATAGCATTTCATCGCTTTATCATAGTACAATCTTTGGAGACGTCGTTTTACTATTAGAAAATCCACAAAATTACAAACTATCTGGATTTTCTAGTAAAGAAGAAGCCCAACAATTTACGCAATTTGTTTTATCTGCTTGCGTAAATTAGTATTGCGTCTTCGTTGCGCTTCTAGCAAAATTTATTTATGATAATATAAGGGTGTTATCATGAATCTTCAAGATGTTATTTTAGAAATTCAAAATTATATTCCACAGAATCAAGATGAAGTAGCATGTCAAAAAGAGATGCTTTCTTTTCTTCATACGTTTAAAAGCCAAGCTTTTTCTAGAGAAAACGAAAAAGGACACTTTTCTGCCTCTTGTATTGTGGTGAATGAAGAAAAAACAAAAGTACTTTTTGTCTATCATTTAATCTACCAATCTTGGTCTTTTGTTGGTGGACACACTGATGGAAATATGGATCTTTTTAAAATAGCAAAAAAAGAATTAAAAGAAGAAACGGGAGTAACCCCTTTAAAAGCGTACCCCCATTTTGTAGCGATACAAAAATTATTTGTGCCAGAACATATTAAACAAGGTAAAACAATAAAAGCGCATTATCATTATGATGTGTGTTATTTATTCATGGCTAAAGAAAGTACACCTCTAAAAATGAAAGAAGACGAAAATAAGGGCATATCATGGCTTCCTATAGCTAATCTTTCTTCTTATGTAAGTGAAGCGCATATGTTACCCATTTATAGCAAAATATTAAGGAAAATGGATTTATTATGATGAACGCTGAAGAATTAATCTATGATTGGTTTATCAAAGAACAAAGAATACTTCCTTGGCGTAACATTAAAGATCCTTATCGCATTTGGATATCAGAAATTATGCTTCAACAAACAAGGGTAGAAACCGTTAAAGATTACTATTTGCGGTTTATGGATAAATATCCCAATGTGGATGCTTTAGCTGCTGCTCCTTTAGATGAAGTTTTAAAGTTATGGGAAGGCTTAGGATATTATTCTCGGGCTAAAAATATGCATCAATGCGCAAAAGCAATACAGAATCTAGGTACTTTTCCTAAAACGTATGAAGAATGGCTGGCTCTACCAGGGATTGGTGTATACACCGCTAGTGCAATTGTTTCTAATGCCTTTGATATTAAAGTGGCGGCAGTTGATGGGAACGTTCTTCGCGTTTATAGCCGTTTCATGGGACTAGAAGATGATATTGCTTTAGAAAAAACGAAGAAAAAATATAAAGCTTTAATTGAAGAGCAATTATTAAAAGATAAAGCACCAGGTATTATGAACCAAGCATTCATGGAATTGGGCGCAACGATATGCTTACCCAAAAATCCAAAATGTGACAAATGCCCT
This sequence comes from Caryophanales bacterium UBA7581, assembly GCA_002477825.1. Classification (GTDB taxonomy): domain Bacteria; phylum Bacillota_I; class Bacilli_A; order RFN20; family CAG-826; genus CAG-826. The sequence continues at coordinate 13,628 of DLKT01000003.1, forward strand.
TGGAATTCTCTTTGTATTGCACATCAAAAAGGCTTAGAAAAAGTTTTACCAATCAAAAAGAAAAAGGTAACGCAAAAAAGAAAAGAAAAAACAGCATTATTTTATATGTATCAAAATCAGTTAGCGTTACTAAAAAAAGAAGAAGGATTACTCAGTGACTTTTATGGACCTATTCTGCTTGAAAAATGGTTAACTTTAGTCGATGTGGAAAATGAATGTATTGATAATAACATACATGCAGCTATTATTCCTTTAAAAGAAGTTCAGCATGTGTTTACCCATCGGATATGGGATATGAGAGGTTATTTAATTATTTTAAAGGAGCCCTATCATCAAGAGGACATGGTTTTTTATTCATTAAGAGAAATAGAAGAAAATATAGCGATTCCGTCCGCTTATAAAAAGTTTATTTTAGAAATAAAAAAGATCTTAAACCTTTAAAGCCTAAGATCTTTTTTTCTTACTTCATATTGTGCCAAACGGCTTGAACGTCTTCAAGTTCATCAAGCATGTCTAACATGGATTGCATTTTGTCTTTTTCTTCGCCGCTTAATTCAACGTAATCGTTTGGAAGCATTTGAATTTCACAGGTTTCGAATTCGGTAACACCATTTTCGTTTAAAACGGATTTAGCGTTGTTTAATGCAGTTGGAGTAACGTGTACTTCAACATAACCTTCATCATCTTTAGAAACATCGGTTACATCAACATCGGACATAATGAGCATTTCTTCAATTTCGGCATGGTCTTTGTCGGATTTAAAGACTAAGACACCGGCTTGTTCAAAGTTGAAAGAAACACTACCAGGTGCGCCTAAATGGCCACCTCTTTTGTTAACGACAGTACGGACTTCAACATAGGCACGATTAGCGTTATCGGTAAGGGTGTCAACGATGAAAGCAACATTGCCTGGTCCATAACCTTCGTATCTTCCAGCAATATAGGATTCAGCGGAACCACCTTTAGCTTTTTCAATGGCTCTTTGAATAACGTCCTTTGGAATGTTTTGTCCTCTAAATTTTTCAATTGCAGCACGTAATGCTAAGTTAGCGTTTGGATCAGGTTCTCCTGATCTTGCAGCCATATAAATTTCTTTTGATGCTCTCATGTATAGAGCGGTCTTTTTTGCATTGGTCGCGGCCATAGAGGCTGCACGAACTTCATGTGCTCTTCCCATAAAAATCTCTCCTTTAAAAATTTGTTCGTACAAAGTATAACATTTTCTTTTGTATTCGTGAATATTTTCCTATGGAAAACCTGCAAAAAATTCGATAAAATTCGTAAGAAAACGCCAAAATATGTTATTATCTATGGTGCAAGAGGGTGAATTTATGAAAGCAATTGAACGATTTTTAAAATATGTATCTTTTGATACACAATCAGATGAAGAATCTCTTACTTCTCCAAGTACAGAAAAACAAAAGAAATTAGGCGCTTATCTTCTTCAAGAATTAAAAGAGATGGGCGTTAATGATGCCCATATGGATGAATATGGCTATGTATATGGTTTTATTCCTTCAAATTGTGGCTCTAAAAACACCATTGGATTAATTTCTCATATGGATACTTCTCCAGATGCAAGTGGAAAAGACATTCATCCACATTTTGTAACCTTTCATGGTGAAGATATTGAAATTGGAAATGGAAAGAAATTAACCAAAGAAGAACTAAAAGGAAAAGAAGGTCATGAACTCATTGTAACCGATGGTACGACACTTTTAGGTGCGGATGATAAAGCAGGAATTGCCATTATCATGGAAATGGTATATCAACGTATGAACAGTCAAAAAGACTATCCTAACTTTGTCATTTGCTTTACTCCTGATGAAGAAGTTGGTCGAGGCACTGAACATTTTAATTATGATTGGTATAAAGAACACGCTAAAAACGCGATCACCTATACGATGGATGGCGGACGTGTTGAAGAAATTAATTATGAGACCTTTAATGCAGCAAGCGCTAAAATTACGATTCATGGAAAGAGCATTCATCCGGGATCTGCTAAAGATAAAATGATTAATTCACAAATCGTAGCAATGGAACTCTTTAGTCTTCTTCCTGAAAATGAAAGACCTGAACATACGGAAAACTATGAAGGTTTCTATCACTTAACCAATATGAAAGGAGATGTAGAAACCACACAACTATCTTTTATTATTCGTGACCATAGCCGCGAAAAATTTGAAATACGTAAAGAAAAGATGAAGGAAGTAGTAGCTGCAATTAACGAAAAATATCATGATCAATTAGTAGAACTAGTTTTAAAAGATAGTTATTACAATATGCGTGAAATTATTGAGAAACATTTTGATATGATTGATTTAGTACGTGAATGCATGTTAGAAAATGGTATTGTAGCGCAAGAAATCCCCGTAAGAGGTGGCACGGATGGTGCAACATTATCTTTCCACGAAATTCCTTGTCCTAACTTAGGTACGGGAGGAGAAAACTTCCACGGACCATTAGAATATCTAGATGTAACGGATTTTTATAGAATGATAAAGGTTTTAGAAACTTTGTTTGCTAAAAAAATATAAAAATGATTTAAAGAAAACTATTATTTTTAATGTTGGCTATAGAATTCATACTTTTAAAAAATAGTTTGCACAAAAAGAAAAATCATGTATAATAGTATCAGTGGCTATAAACCCAACTTTAGGGTTTTTTAAAGAAGTACAATTGCGATAGAATAAGATTAGATTGTAGATGAAAATATTAAAAATTGTAATCTCAGGATTCCGTCTTTTAAAAGACAATTTTACGATGGACTTTATGCCCATTCAACCAAATAAGAAGCCCGAGTATGATGGTGAGCTTTCCTCGATTGCTGACCGGGTTTATTTACCGGTATGTCAAGCTTTTTTAGGGAATAATGGTGAAGGTAAAACGACGGTTTTACAAGTCCTTTACTATTGCTATTCACTATTAGCGCAAGGAAGAATCGCTTATCATGCTATGGACTTTTCTAAAGAGGCTATTCATTTGAAAATTTATTTTTCATATGAAGAAAACCTTTATGTTTATGAAACAAAGGTATTGCCACCGAATCAAACATCTTTTACTCATGAAGTGTATTGTCGGTTGTCTAATCAAAAACTTTTTACAAGAAAGTTTCCTCATTACCATCCTAAAAGTTTTTGGAGTGGCCATTATGTACCTATATTTCATAAACTAAGCTGTTCCTTAGAAGATACAGCATTGACTGACTATTTACACATGAAAATTCCGTCTATTTTCTTTATTAAGGCAGAAAATGACACAGAGATGATTTATTCAGCATTGCAGCTCTTAGGTCAATTAGATGAAGATGAAAGAGAAGATGTAATGAAGATATTTCATCTACCATTCGCAAAGTTTGATTTATCCTTCGGAGAAAATCATTTACGACTTTTTATCAATAAAGAATGGATTAATATGAGCGCTAGTACATTAGCGGAAATTATTTCAAAAGGCACGATTCGTGGATTATGCCTTTATGAATCTATTTGTTTAGCTTTAGAAGAAGGCTCTATCGTCATTGTTGATGAACTTGAGAATTCTATTCCGCATGAACTTGTCCTTGAATTAATGAACCTTTTCTTAGACTCTGAACTCAATCGCCATGGAGCCAGTTTATACTTTTCAACTTATAACATGGAGATATTAGATATTTTCCATCGTTATGACAATATCCATGTTGTAAAACGAAATAAAGACGGCTTTATTAATACGATGAATCTTTATACAAGTTTTCATACGACGATGCGAGTGATGAAATCAAAAATGATTCGCAATTCATCACAATTTTTAAAACCAGAATGGAATTTAATGCACCATTTGCGAAAGCTGTTGCTGAGAAAAATTCGTTCATAAAGGCATAATATAAGTTTGAATCTCTTTTTAAAAAGCACAAAATTGTTTATAATGAACTCGTAAGGAGTTTTCTTATGAAAAAATTGAAGTACATTGGTTTTTTTATAAAAAATAGTTGGTTCGTTTTCCGCTATCGTTTTTTTCATAAGAAAAAAAGCGTAACGAGGTTTATGGGGCAAAAGAATATTACTTTGGCTTATAGCAATGAAATCTTGAAACAAATGATTTTAAGCAATGAACCTTTTAGCGCAATCCGCTTTGGAGCGGTGGAACTCTCTTGTGTAAACAATCATGAAAAAATTCAACTTGGATTTAAGAAAAAATATAAAGCGCCAGCTATTTATAGTATTAAAAATGGAGCTGGCGTTTTTCCAACCACAAAAGAAAGCTTGGATCAGTATAGTATGACGGCGATTCAAGCTTTTTCTGATGCAACTATCTTAGGCATTTCAGGCGTCCATATGGAAGATTATTTCTATAAAAAATATGCTTCAAAATGCCGAGTCATTCAATATGAAGCCTTTGAACCTCTACGTGGGGATTGGATTCAAGCGTTAAAAGGGAAAAAAGTGTTAGTTATTTCTCCCTTTGCTAATGATATTCAAAAACAATATGAAAGAATTGATCTTGTATTTGAAGATGGGAAAATACCTCAATTTGATTTACAGGTTTTTCAATGCGTGCAAACCATGGCAGAAGAGAAAGATTCTCGTTTTACTTCTTGGAATGAAGCATTATCATGGATGGAAGAAGAAATTAGTAAACTCAACTTTGATATTGCTTTAGTTGGAGCAGGTGCTTATGGTTCTCCTTTATGTTCTTTTATTGCTAAAACATTGCATCGACAGGCCATTCAAACGGGAGGCGCTACCCAGACAATGTTTGGAATCATCGGTAAAAGGTGGGAAAAAAGAGAACATGTGGCAAAATATATTAACGAATATTGGATACGACCTACATTAAAACCAAAGGGCTATGAAAATGTTGAAAAAGGATGTTATTGGTGAGGTGATTAACATGAAAAATAGTTTGACAAGTAATAAAGTATTATACTTCTGTATGCTCATTGTGATAGGATTGCTTTCTTTTATGTTCTTTCCATATGCATTTGAAATCAATTTAATCATGGTGATTTTAGGCTTTTTCTTAATTTGTATAGAAAAAGAAAAAATAATAGCAAATAAAAAACAAGCGATTCCGTTTGGAATAGCATTATTTCTCTATTTATTCATTATGGGTTGCTCAAGTTATGCACAAGACGTAGGAATTAATATTCTGAGAATTGTCTTTCTTTGCTTAGCTTCTTTTGCAGCCTTTTTCATAGGAAATTATCTTTCTAAAGAAAACGAATATAAAGTAAAGCTTTATGATGTTATTTTTTCATTTTTGATTTTTATGACGGCGATTTCCGTTTTCTCCACGCTTTATTCCTATGGACTCTTTTATGCTTACCGATATTCTTCGGTAGCTTCTAGCGCGAAAATGCTAGTAGGATTCCGTATTTATGAAGTGCAAAAAGATGTTCTAGGTTACATATCCGTTTTATCTTTAGCACCATTAAGTGCTTTAATCTTCTATAAAGGTAAAAAAGATTATACATTTTATATTTTATTAGCATCTTGTTTATTTGGCCTTATTAACTTATTGACATCACCGAATGTTGTTGGATTAGCTATTGTTATTTGTGGCACAATTCTTACATTATTGATTCGCTTTTTTCCAAAAGATAAAAAGAAAAAAATTATTTGCTTTTCCGCTTTAGGAATTATTGTTTTATTAGGAATTGCTTTTATTCTTCTAAAAGGGCAACAAATCAATCGAGTTCGTGTGATTTTTGATACTTTAAAGAATTCAATACAATATCCTCTAGGCATGGGATATGATGAAGCTAATACCATGTTAAACGGCGCAATGAGCACGAGAAATCTCTTCTTTGATGCTCTATATCAAGGCGGTTGGTTAGCGTTTATAAGTGTAATTACGTTATGGGTCTTGATAGCTATTTTACTTTATAAATATTATAAAAAGAGCGAGGATGATCCGTTTAAAAAGAATTTAATTTTAGGCTTATTTATTCATTACTTCATTTATGTGAATCTCAATTATACACAAAAAATCTTTGTGCAATATGATGATATTTTACCTTATTATTTAGATCCAATGTTTTTGATTATCCTGGTTTTTACGGGATATATGTTTCAAAAAACGCATCCAAATTCTATAGAATCCAATTCAGTAATGGAAGAAAAAGAAGAAACAGAAAAAATAGAAGCTTAAAAACAATGCTTTAAGTATTTCTATGCTATAATGTTAAAACGAAAGAAGCGTGATAGATGTGAAAAACTTTTATTTAGAAATCTTACATATAGATAAACAAACCGGTGCAAGATATGGCATTTTGCATACACCACATGGCGATGTGGAAGTACCGATGTTTATGCCAGTAGGCACTTTAGCAACCGTTAAAACGCTTTCTCCTGAAGAATTAAAAGAAATGGGAGCGGGCGTCATTTTGTCCAACACCTATCATCTTTCGCTTCGACCAGGCGCAGATTTAGTTCAAAAAGCAGGAGGCCTACATAAATTCATGAATTATGATGGGCCAATTTTAACTGATTCTGGTGGTTTTCAAGTCTTTTCGTTAGCGGAAAACCGCAAAATCACCGAAGAAGGTGTTACCTTTAAAAATCATTTAAATGGTGCAGAATTGTTCTTTTCTCCAGAAATTGCTATTGGAATTGAGGAAAAATTAGGTGCAGATATCATTATGTCTTTTGATGAATGCGCTCCTTATCCAGTAACGTATGATTACATGAAACAAAGTGTGGAAAGAACTCTAAGATGGGCAAAAAGAGGAAAAGATGCGCATAAAAGAGAAGATCAAGCGTTATTTGGTATTGTTCAAGGTGGCGAATTCGCCGATTTAAGAAAATACTGCGCTGAAGAATTGGCTAAGATGGATTTCCCGGGCTATTCTATTGGAGGAACTTCCATTGGGGAGCCTAAAGAAGTTATGTTTAAAATGGTAAGGGATACTGTCCCTTATTTACCAAGCGATAAACCTCGTTATTTAATGGGGGTTGGCTCTATTGATTATATTTTAGAAGGTATTGCGATGGGCGTTGATATGTTCGATTGTGTTTTACCGACAAGAATCGCTCGTCATGGTGCTTTAATGACAAGCAAAGGAAGAGTGAATATTCGCGACCAAAAATATGAAGAAGATTTCACACCTTTAGATGATGAGTGCGATTGTTATACATGCAGAAACTATACAAAATCGTATTTAAGACATTTATATAAATGCGATGAAGCGTTTGGAAAAAGATTATTATCCATTCACAATATTCGCTTCTTAATTCATTTAATGGAAGAAGCTAGAACCGCTATTAAGGAAGATCGTTTTGGCGACTTTAAAGATGAAGTTTTACGCAAATTTGGTGACAAAAGAGGTTTTTAGTTATGGACATTAATGAATTTGATTTTGATTTACCTGAAGAATTAATTGCGCAGTCTCCTAGTGAAAAAAGAGACCATTCTCGTTTATTAGCAGTAGACCGTGAACATCATACTTATCAAGATTGCCATTTCTACGATATTATTGATTTTTTAAAACCGGGTGATGTGTTAGTTAGAAATAACACAAAAGTAATTCCAGCACGTTTGCTGGGTGAAAAAGAAGAAACTCATGCTCATGTAGAAGTACTTCTTCTTCGTGAACACGAAAAAGATGTATGGGAATGTTTAGTAGGAAATGCCAAAACGGTTAAAGTTGGCACTGTCGTTTCTTTTGGAAACGGCGAACTAAAAGCGGAATGTGTTAAGGTCTTAGATGAAGGAATACGCCATTTCCGTATGATTTATCAAGGAATTTTTTATGAAATATTAGATCAATTAGGTAAAATGCCACTTCCACCCTATATTAAAGCGCAATGCTTAGATAATAGCCGTTATCAAACCGTTTATGCAAAATTAGAGGGAAGTGCGGCCGCTCCAACAGCGGGTTTCCATTTTACCGAAGAATTATTTGAAAAGCTTAAAGCCAAAGGCGTACAAATCGTAGAAGTCACTTTACATATTGGACTTGGAACTTTCCGCCCCGTAAAAGTGGAGTCGGTTGAAGCACATCATATGCATACAGAAGCTTACTTGATGAGCCAAGAAGCCGCTGATACTTTAAATTTAGCAAAAAAAGAACATCGTAGAATTATTGCGATTGGAACAACTTCAACGCGTGTACTTGAAACAGTCATGCAAAAGTATGGCCGTTTTGAAGCCTGTTCAGGTGAAACGCAAATTTTCATTTATCCCGGTTATACCTATCAAGCCATCGATGCTTTGATTACAAACTTTCACTTACCGAAGTCTACTTTAATTATGCTTGTATCAGCATTTATGGGGCGAGAATTTACATTAGAGGTTTATCGTCACGCCGTAGAAGAAAAATATCGCTTCTTCTCCTTTGGCGATGCAATGTTTATTTATGGAAAAGCTCCATTACTATAATGAGTCGCTGAAGATTCTTGATGAATTATCTTCACGTCCAACTAAACCAACTTTATTGATGCATGCGTGCTGTGCGCCATGCTCATGTTTTCCTTTGACCTTTTTATGTCCACATTTTAATGTCACTATTTTTTATAACAATTCGAATATATTTCCAAGTGCGGAATATGAAAGAAGAAGAGACGAACTGAAAAAGTTCTTGCAGGATTTTGAGCGTGATTATCATTATCACGTTGATTTAATCATTCCTCCCTATGATGAAGAAAGTTATGCACAAAAACTGCGTCCGCTTTCCCATTTAAAAGAAGGCACCGAACGTTGCTTTTATTGTTACCGGTTACGTATGGAGGAAGCCTATGATTACGCAGAGCGTAATGGCTTTGACTTTTTCACCACGGTTATGACCATTTCTAGTCAAAAGAATTCATTGAAATTAAATGAAATTGGTGAAGAACTAGAAAAGATACATCCACATTGCCGATATTTTTATTCCGACTTCAAAAAGAAAAAAGGTGCGGATAAAGGAAGAGAGATACGAAATTTCTATCAACTTTATCAACAACAATATTGTGGGTGCCGTTACTCATTCGCGGAGTATAAAGAACGGATTCGAATGAAAGAAAATGCAGAAAAAGCAGAAAATAAAGGGATAAATTAAGAACAAAAGCGCTCCATTTCGAGCGTTTTTTTCATACCTTCAAAAAAGAAAAATGTCTTAAAGTGATTCTTTTTCGCCTGTTTTTAAAGCATGATTTTTCTTCGCCCTATTTATATAAATAAATATTTCAGAAAAATGAAAAAAATTATTGACTTCAATCTCGTCTTTTGGTATGATTTCAAATGTTGATGTCCGCTATGATATTGCGAGGTTGCTGATACGCCATTAAACGTTGTCATGAATAGGCGTTCAGGGAATTCGAATGGAGCGACGTCTAAGCCTGATTTAGACAAAAGGAGGAAATATTCATGGCTAAAGCAAAAAAAATCCGCGTCCGCTTAAAAGCTTATGATCACAAGATTCTTGATTTATCCGTAGAGAAGATTGTCTCAGCTGCTATTAAGTCTGGAGCAAAAGTGGTGGGACCAATTCCTCTCCCAACAGAGAAACAAGTTTACACCATCTTAAGAGCTGTTCACAAATATAAAGATGCTCGTGAACAATTCGAAATTAGAACACATAAGCGTTTGATTGATATCGTCAATCCAACTAAGGAAACCATCGACGTTTTAAAACGTTTGGACCTTCCAAGTGGTGTCGATATTGATATCAAACTTTAAGGAGGTAAGGAAACATGAAAGCAATCGTTGGAAGAAAAATGGGCATGACCCAAGTCTTCGCAGAAGATGGCACAATGTACCCAGTTACCGTTATTGAAGTTTTACCTAATGTTGTCACACAAGTTAAAACGCTTGAAAAAGATGGATATGAAGCCATCCAAGTCGGATATGAAGAAAAGAAAGAACATCGCGCTAACAAAGCCGAATTAGGAATCTTCAAAAAAGCTGGTACCACTCCTAAGTACGAATTAAAAGAACTTAAGGGTGATGAAATGATGAAATTCCAAGTCGGTGAAACCATCTCCGCTGATTTATTCCAAGTTGGAGACGTCGTCGATGTTATCGGAACAAGCAAAGGTAAAGGATTCTCCGGTGCAATTAAACGTTGGCACTTCATTATTGGACCTAAGGGACATGGTTCTGGTTACCATAGACACGCTGGTTCATTTGCCACAACTGGTAGAACCAACAACCGTATTCACCCAGGAAAGAAATCTGCTGGTCATCACGGTGACAAAGGCGCAACTGTGTTAAACCTTGTTATCGTTGGCGTTGACGCAAGCAAGAATGCAATCTTAGTTAAAGGTGCTGTTCCAGGCGCAACGAAATCCATCGTTACCATTCGTAGTGCCATCAAAGCACAAAAAGGTAAACCAGTGGTTAAACCATTAGTGAACCATGAAGCTGAATAATAACGGAAAGGAGAAATAATTATGGCAGAAAAAGCAAAATCAACTTTTTTACCTGTTCTTAACCAAGCAGGCGAAAAAATCTCCAAAGTTTCCGTTTCAAACGATGTCTTTGGAATTGAACCTAATAAGCAAGTTATGTTTGATGCCGTTCAAGTGTATCAATCTAATATGCGTCAAGCAACTGCTCAAACCCTTCGTCGTGACGAAGTGAGCGGTGGCGGTAAAAAGCCATGGCGCCAAAAAGGTACTGGCCGCGCTCGTGCTGGTTCCTCCCGTTCTCCAATTTGGAGAGGCGGCGGTAATGTCTTTGGCCCAACCGGAACTCAAAGCTATAAATTATCCATGAATAAAGAAGCGCATCGCTTAGCTTTACGTTCCGCTTTATCATTAAAGAAAAAAGAAGATGCAATCATTGTTGTGGATGCCTTCAAAGTTGAAGCTCCAAAAACCAAGACCATGATGGACATCTTAGACAAAATCGGTACTACCGGAAAAGTTCTCTTAGTTTTAGATGAAGCTAATGAAAACTTATTCAAGAGTGTTCGTAACATTCCATTCGTCCTCGTTGTAGGAACCGCTAATGTGTGTGTTTACGATTTATTAAATGCTGACAAAGTGGTATTCACCAAGAGTGCCCTTAAAGCAGTTGAGGAGGGACTTAAATAATGGCAAGAGCAAAGAAAGCTGCGGCAGTTAAAGAAAGTCGCTTCGGAAAACCAACAGTAAAAAGCTTCGATGTTATCATTCGTCCAATCATTACTGAAAAGACCATGAAACTCATGCAAGAACAAAATAAGGTGACCGTCGAAGTCGCTAAGAATGCAAATCGTACAGAAATCAAACTCGCGTTTGAAGCTGTATTCCAAGTGAAAGTGGAAGATGTTGCAATCGCTCGTGTTCAAGCAAAAGCAAAACGTGCAGGCCGTTATGAGGGAACAGTTCCCGCATACAAGAAAGCTATCGTTACTTTAGCGGAAGGCCAAGCATTAGATTTATTTAAGGAATAAGCCCTAGAAAGAGGCTCAATATAGGAGAAAAGAAAAATGTCAATTAGAACTTATAAACCGACGACACCAAGCCGTCGTCACATGACAAATACGACATTCGAAGAAATCACCAAAAGCACTCCTGAGAAAAGTTTATTAGTAAATCTTTCTAAAACAGGTGGTCGTAACAACACTGGTATGATTACGACTCGTCACATCGGAGGCGGACATAAACGTCGCTACCGTATTGTTGATTTCAAGAGAAACAAAGATGATATCCTTGGCACAGTCGCTGCTATCGAATATGATCCAAACCGTAACGCAAACATCTGCTTAATCAATTATGCTGATGGTGAAAAACGTTACATCATTGCACCAAAAGATTTAAAAGTTGGTGACAAAATTATTTCCGGCGAAAGCTGCGATATCAAAGTTGGTAACGCAATGGCAATCGGAAATATCCCTGAAGGTACCTTCGTCCACAACGTGGAATTATATCCAGGTAAGGGCGGACAAATGTGCCGTGCCGCTGGCACAAGCGCACAAATCCTTGGTAAAGAAGGAAAATACGTAATCTTACGTCTTGCTAGTAGTGAAGTTCGTAAAGTCTTAGCTACTTGCCGTGCTACCGTCGGTATCGTCGGTAACGAAGATTACAGCTTAATTAACTTAGGTAAAGCTGGTAAAACCCGTTGGTTAGGTACTCGCCCAACCGTACGTGGTTCTGTTATGAACCCTAACGATCACCCACACGGTGGTGGTGAAGGTAAATGTCCAGTCGGTCGTGATGCACCTCGTACCCCATGGGGCAAACGTGCTTTAGGTGTTAAGACCAGACATGCAAAGAAAGCATCTACACGTCTCATCGTAAGACGTAGAAGCAAATAGGTGAAGGAGGAAAAGAAACATGGCTCGTAGTTTGAAAAAAGGACCTTTCGTTGATGCACACCTTTTAAAGAAAGTTGAAGCGCTCAACGCATCAGGCAAAAAAGAAATTATTAAAACATGGTCACGCAGAAGCGTTATCTTCCCACAATTCATCGAACATACCTTCGCTGTCTATAACGGACACGAACACATTACGGTTTATGTAACCGAAGATATGGTCGGTCACAAGCTTGGAGAATTCGCTCCAACTCGTACTTATACCGGACATACCGGACATACCGCAGAAGATAAAGCAGCTAATGCTGCTAAGTAAGGAGAAGAACAATGGAAGCAAAAGCAATCGTTACCGGAGTTAGACTTACTCCAAGAAAAGCCCGCTTAGTCATTGACCTTGTCCGCGGCAAAGATGTTAGTGAAGCCCTTGGTATTTTAGCTAACGTCAACAAATCAGCGACCCCAATCGTTACAAAACTCATCAAATCCGCCGCTGCTAACGCAATTAACAACCACGGAATGGATGAAAAGAAACTTTACATCGCTGAAATTTATGCAAATGATGGTCCACGTTTAAAACGCTTTATGCCACGTGCTAAAGGATCAGCATCTAGCATTGTAAAAAGAACTTCGCATATTACATGCGTAATTAAAGAAAGATAAGGAGGAAATAATCAATGGGACAAAAAGTTAATCCAGTAGGTATGCGTGTTGGCATCAACCGCGATTGGAATTCCAGATGGTATGCTTCAAATCAAGATTATGCAACCTTCTTACACGAAGATATTAAAATTCGTGAATACTTAGCCAAAAAGTTAAAAGACGCATTACTTTCTCACGTTGAAATCGAAAGAATTAAAACCGATAAAGGACATGCGGTCAACGTCACAATCTTCGTTGCTCGTCCAGGTGTGGTTATTGGACAAGATGGTGCCAATATCAATGCTATTAAAAAGGATTTAGCCAAGATTGTTAAAGGATCTGAACTCAAAGTCAGCGTTGCTGATGTGAAACAACCAGATCTCGATGCGACTTTAGTTGCTCAAAGCATTGCTAAACAACTCGAAGAACGTGCTTCTTTCCGTACTGCACAAAAGAAAGCCATTCAAAGAGTTCGCAAAGCTGGCGCTAAAGGCTGCAAGACCTTAATTTCTGGTCGTCTTGCAGGTGCTGATATCGCTCGTAGCGAAGGTTACCATGAAGGTATTATTCCTCTTCATACTCTTCGTAGCGATATTGACTACGCCCTTGCCGAAGCACACACCACCTATGGCCGTTTAGGCTGCAAAGTCTGGATCTGCCGTGGTGAAGTTCTTCCTCAAAGAAAAGAAAAGAAAGGAGAATAAATCACTATGTTACAACCAAAGAGAGTCAAGTATAGAAGACCTCACGGAATTAAATATGAAGGCCATTCCAAGGCTGGTAATACTGTAGAATTCGGTGATTTTGGTCTCCAAGCAGTATCTGGCAATTGGATTACCAACCGTCAAATAGAAGCGGCTCGTATCGTCCTTGCTCGTTACACCAAAAGAAGTGGTCAAATTTGGATTCGTATTTATCCACATTTAGCCAAAACAAAGAAACCTGCCGAAGTCCGTATGGGTTCTGGTAAAGGTTCCCCAGAGTCCTGGGTTGCAGTTGTCAAAACTGGACGTGTTATGTTTGAAATTGGAGGCGTTCCTGAAGCGGATGCTCGTGAAGCTCTTCGCTTAGCCGCTTATAAACTTCCAATCAAATGTAAAGTCATTGCGAAAGGAAAGGCGGAATAGTTATGAAACTTAAAGAAATCAGAGAAATGAGCACTGAAGAACTTAATGCTAAGGTCTATGAACTTAAAGAACAATTATTCGAAGCCCGCCGCAAACAAGCCGTTGGACAACTCGAAAATGGTAAAACAATGACCCAAGCACGTAAAGACATTGCTCGTATTTATACAGTAATTCGTGAACGTGAACTCGGAATTAAGTAGGAGGTAAAGATTCATGGAAGAAAGAAAAACTCGTAGAGTACTCAAAGGAGTCGTAGTCTCCGATAAAATGGACAAAACCATCACGGTTTTAGTCGAAACTCACAAAATGCATACCAAATATGGTAAGCGTGTGAAATATGCGAAAAAGTACAAAGCCCACGATGAAAACAATATTGCCAAAAAAGGTGATACCGTTACCATTATGGAAACCCGTCCTTTATCCGCAACCAAACGTTTCCGCCTTGTTGCTGTTGTAACTAAGGCTTTGGAAGACTAAAATAAAGGAGGAACAAGAATATGATTCAAACTGAAACCAATCTTGTCGTCGCCGATAACTCCGGCGCACGTTCCGTCCGTGTCTTCCGCATTTATGGTGGATCTCATGTGAAATCTGCTAGCATTGGTGATGTCGTTCTTTGCGCAGTCAAAGACGCTATCCCAAATGCCAAAGTGAAAAAAGGTGACGTTGTTAAATGCGTCATCGTCCGTGTAGCCAAAGCTTTAAATCGTGCTGATGGTTCTACCGTTCGCTTTGATGATAACGCCGTCGTATTAATCAATGATGATGGCACCCCAAGAGGCACCCGTGTCTTTGGACCTGTGGCCCGTGAACTCCGTGAAAAGGGAGATAAATTCATGAAAATTATCTCTTTAGCTCCGGAAGTCTTATAGGAGGAAAGAACTATGAAAATCAAAAAAGGTGATAAAGTAATCGTAATTTCCGGCGCCGATAAAGGCAAAACAGGTGTGGTTCAAAAAGCACATCCAAGCCTTAATAAGGTGGTTGTCGAAGGCGTTAACCTTCGCAAAAAACATAAGAAACCTACACAACAAAACCCAGAAGGAAGCATCGTTGATATCTATGCTCCTATCCATGTGAGTAATGTAGCTCTTATCGATCCAAAAACCAAGAAAGCAACTCGTGTTGGCACAATGGTAGATAAAAAAGGAAAGAAAATCCGTGTTTCTACCGCTAAAGCCGGCCGTAACAAATTAGACTAGGAGGTAGCATTACATGGCAAATGATAAATATGTCGCTCGTCTTCAACAAAAATATGTAGACGAAGTCGCACCAGCATTATTCAAAAAATATGGTTATGCTTCCGTTATGCAAGTCCCAGCGTTAGAAAAAGTTGTTATCAACATCGGCGTTGGTGAAGCCACCTCTAACTCTAAAATGTTAGAAGATGCTGCTCAAGAACTCGCTTTAATTACCGGTCAAAAACCAGTAATTACGAAAGCTAAAAAATCCATCGCAAGTTTCAAACTTCGTGAAGGTCAACCTATTGGTTGTAAAGTAACTCTTCGTGGAACTCGTATGTATGAATTCCTCGACAAGTTATTCACTATCGCACTTCCACGTGTACGTGACTTCCGTGGCGTTAGCAAAAACGCTTTCGACGGACGTGGCGATTACACTTTAGGTGTAAAAGAACAATTAATCTTCCCGGAAATTGATTACGATAAGGTAAGCAAAATCCGTGGTATGGATATTGTTATCGTAACGACTGCTACCAAAGACGAAGAAGCTTATAGCTTACTCGAAATGTTAGGCATGCCGTTCCACAAATAGTAAGGAGGACAACATAAATGGCGAAAACATCATTGGTCGTACGTTATAAAAGACCACAAAAATTCAAAGTCAGAGAATACACACGTTGTGAACGTTGTGGACGTCCTCACTCAGTCATTCGTAAATTTAAGTTGTGCAGAATCTGCCTCCGTGAATTAGCTTACAAAGGCGAAATTCCAGGTATGAAGAAAGCCAGCTGGTAATCTTAGAAGGAGGAAATAACAATGGTAATGACAGATCCAATTGCAGATATGCTTACAAGAATTCGTAACGCAAATGTTATGCGCCACGAAACAGTTACTATGCCGAGTTCTACGATGAAAGTTCGCATTGCTGACATCTTAAAAGAAGAAGGCTTTATTACGGACTACGCTGTGACAGGCGATGTCAAAAAAGAACTCACAATTACATTAAAATATGCGGAAGGTGGCGTTCGTGTCATCTCTGGTTTAAAGAAAATCTCTAAACCAGGCTTACGTGTCAATGCCCCAGCAGATAAACTCCCACGCGTATTAAAAGGATTAGGAGTAGCAATTATCTCTACTTCTAAGGGAGTCATGAGTGATAAGAAAGCCCGCGCCTTAGGCGTTGGCGGCGAAGTTATCGCTTATATTTGGTAGGAGGAAAAACAATGTCACGTATTGGTCATAAGGTTATTCATATACCTGCAGGCACAACCGTTGAAGTGAACGGCAACACCATCGTTGCTAAAGGACCAAAGGGTACCGAAACTGAAACATTTGATCCAAGATTCACATATGAAATCAATGGTGAAGAATTAAGAGTAATTCGTCCAAACGATGAAAAACAAACGAAGGCATTACATGGTACAACCCGTGCATTACTTCACAACATGATCGTTGGCGTTACTGAAGGATTCAAGAAAGAGCTTGTCATCGTCGGTATCGGTTACAGAGCTCAAATGAAGGGAACCGACTTAAACTTATTTATCGGTTACTCTCACGATGTACTCATTACACCAGAACATGGTGTTAAGATTACATGCCCATCTGCAACAGAAGTTACAGTAGAAGGCACAAACCGTCAAGCAGTCGGACAAACTGCTGCCCGTATCCGTGCGGTCCGTGAACCAGAACCATATAAGGGTAAGGGTATTATGTATAAGAACGAGCATATCATCCGTAAGGAAGGTAAGCGCGCTGGTAAGAAATAATCGGTAAGGAGGAAAAAGCTATGATAACAAAAGAAAATAAAAACGTTGTTCGTCAACGTCGTCATGCTCGTGTCCGTGCTAAAATTCACGGAACCGCTACATGCCCACGTTTAAGTGTTTATCGCTCAAACGCTCACATTCATGCTCAACTTATCGATGATGTGAACGGTGTAACATTAGTTAGTTCATCTTCCGTCGCTCTCAAATTAGAGAATGGCGGAAATATTGCTGCCGCTAGCAAAGTCGGTGAAGATATCGCTAAAAAGGCTTTAGCCGCCGGTATCGAAACCATCGTCTTTGACCGCTCAGGTTATATTTATCACGGTCGTGTCAAGGCCGTTGCAGAAGCCGCTCGTGAAGCTGGCTTAAAATTCTAGGAGGAACGAAACATGCAAGAAGAAGAAAAAGAAGTAGTTGCAGTAGAAGAAACTGCTGCTCCCGCCGAAGCATCTGCTGAAAAGCGCGCTCCTCGTGGAGATCGTCGCCCACGTGGCGATCATAAAGGAGACCGTCGTGGTCGCCGCCCAGAACGTCAAGAAAAACAATACGAAGAACGCGTAGTCGCAATCAATCGTGTTAGTAAGACCGTTAAGGGTGGACGTCATATGCGTTTCTCCGCCGTTGTCGTCGTTGGCGATGGCAAAGGCAAATTCGGCTTTGGAACAGGTAAAGCCATGGAAGTACCTGATGCAATCAAAAAAGCATTAGAAGCTGCCAAAAAGAACATGTTCCGAGTCCATATGGTGAAAGGTGATACCATCCCTCACGAAGTGGAAGGCATCTTCGGTGCAACCAAGGTTTTCTTAAAACCTGCCCCTGAAGGTACCGGAATCATCGCTGGTGGCCCAGTACGGGCTATCTTGGAATTAGCTGGTGTCAAGAATATTTATTCCAAAGTTTACGGCGCTCGTAGACCAATCAACATTCTACGCGCTACCACTGCTGGTCTTCAATCTTTAAAGACCTATGGTGAAGTTAAAGCGCTCCGTAAATAGTTAGCGCTACAAATTATTCTAAAGAAATAGGGAGGTGCACATAATGAAACTGCATGAACTCGAATACACAGAGGGAGCCCGTAGAGCTTCATTCCGCGTTGGACGTGGTATTGGAACTGGAAACGGTAAAACATCTGGAAAAGGACAAAAAGGTCAAAACTCTAGAAGCGGTGGCGGAACACGTCTCGGCTTCGAAGGTGGTCAAAACCCATTATTCCGTCGTTTACCAAAAAGAGGCTTCCACAATTCTACTCGTATCGAATTCGCAATTGTTAACGTCGAGGATTTAGAAGTTTTCGAAGATGGCGTTGAAGTCACTCCAACATTATTGAAAGAAGCCGGACTTGTCCGTAAAGAATATGATGGAGTTAAAATCTTAGGTAATGGTACATTAACTAAGAAATTAACAGTCAAAGCCAATAAATTCTCTAAAGCTGCTGAAGCTGCTATCAAAAATGCTGGCGGAACAATTGAGGTGATTTGAGTATGAAGAAAATCATTTCTATCTTAAAGAATAAAGAAATTATGGGGAGAATCGTATTTACACTTGCGATTCTTCTTGTATTCCGTATTGGCTCTGCCATTACGATTCCAGGCGTCACAGTTAAAGATTTAGACTTTACCGAAAATAGCGTCTTCGGCCTAATGAACTTATTAGGCGGTGGTGCGTTATCTACGTTCTCTATCTTTGCTCTAGGCGTATCCCCATATATTACTTCTTCCATTATCGTCGAACTTTTATCCATGGATGTTTTACCTGCATTAGCAGAATTAAGCAAACAAGGACAAACGGGACGTAAGAAAATGGAAATGACGACTCGTTACTTAACACTCCTTCTTGGAGCTGTTCAAGCATATGGCATTATCAAAACCATGGAAAACAGTGATTACATCACTTTAACCATGGGAACCAGTTTCTGGGATTATGCCTACATTGTTACCATCCTTATGGCTGGCGGTATGTTAGTCATGTGGTTAGGTGACCAAATTACTACCAAAGGACTTGGAAATGGTATTTCTGTCATTATCTTCGCGGGTATTGTCTCATCCTTACCAAGTCAAATGACAACCGCATTCCAACAATGGTTATATTACCCATTAATGAGTAATGTTTCTTCAAGAATTCTTGAAGGTGCCATTCGTTTCGCTTTGTATGTTGTCGCTTATCTTCTCATCGTCTGCTTCGTTGTATTTGTGGAACTTTCCAAAAGAAAAATCCCAGTCCAACATTCAGGCAAGAGTGGATCAGCCAAAATGTCGCAAGCAAGTTTCTTACCAATTAAGATTAACTCTGCTGGCGTCATTCCTGTGATTTTTGCTTCTTCCATCATGATGGCACCTACGGTTATCGCAAGTTTCATCACCGGAGCTGACTTGAACGCAGAATGGTTGAATGTCTTCTCAACGACCGCAATGACCAAAATGCCTTGGTTTAATGACAAGGTATGGTACATGCCATGGGGCTTAATTATTTACCTCATCTTAATCTTTGCGTTCTCATTCTTCTATTCCAATCTTCAAATCAATCCAGAGCAATTATCCATTAACTTCTATAACAACGGATCGTACATTCCCGGTATTCGTCCAGGAAACCTTCCTGGTAATGAAACCGAACGTTATGTTCGTAAAGTGTTAAATCGTGTTACATTTATTGGTGCTAGTGCCTTAGCGTTAATCGCCGCACTCCCAGTCGTGTTAACACTTACCGGTGTTTTACCTCAACAACTTGCTTTAGGTGGAACAGGTTTAATCATCGTTGTTGGTGTAGCTCTCGAGCTCAACTCACAAGTCGATGGTTTACTCGCCGGAAAGAGCTTTGACGAAGTCACTTCAAATGCAAAGAGAGGATACTAAAAATGAATATTATTTTAATGGGGCCTCCAGGTGCAGGCAAAGGAACACAAGCAAAGAAAATTATCGCTGAATTTCATATCCCTCATATTTCTACGGGGGATATGTTCCGCGAAGCGATAAAAGCAGGCACCGATTTAGGAACGCTTGCTGCAAGTTACATCAACAAGGGACTTTTAGTTCCTGATGAAGTCACAATCGGATTAGTCAAAGAAAGATTAATGCAAGACGATTGTGCAAATGGATTTCTTCTCGATGGTTTCCCAAGAACCATCCCGCAAGCAGAAGCTTTGGAGAAATTATTAGAAGAAATTCATCGGCCAATTACCATGGTCATCGATATTACGGCAGATAAAGAAGCTTTAATTCGTCGTATTAGTGGTCGTCGTGTTTGTAAAACATGTGCGGCACCTTATCACATTGAATTTAAGCCAAGTAAGGAACCCGATGTGTGCGATTTATGCCACGGACCTTTAATTCAACGTAAAGATGATACTGTTGAGGTATTGACCGAAAGATTAGATGCCTATGAAACCCAAACCAAACCATTAGTTAACTTCTATAAAGAACGCAACTTACTTAAATCGGTTGATGGGTTACAAGACATTGAAGACGTCTTCAAAGACATCTCCACCTTATTAAGAGGAGAATAAAGACATGATTATCGTGAAATCGCCTCGAGAAATCGAGCTGATGCGCGAAGCTGGTAGAATTACGGGGAGTGTATTTGATGCACTCCAACCGTATCTCAAGCCGGGCGTTACTACTGAAGAATTAGATCGAGTTGCAGAAAAAACAATTCGCTCACAAAATGCCACTCCAGGCTTTAAAGGCTATGGCGGATTTCCTGCCACTTGCTGTATTTCTGTGAATGATACATTAGTTCATGGATTTCCTAGCAAATATCGCCTCAAAGAAGGAGACATTGTTTCTGTTGATGTAGGCGCTGTCTATAAGGGTTACAATGGTGATGCCGCTAGAACATTCGCAATTGGTAAAATTAGCGATAACGCTGCGAAATTAATTCGCGTAACCGAAGAATGTTTCTGGTTAGCTATCAAATTAGTCAAACCTGGTGTATATCTTTCTGATATTTCTCACCAAATCCAAGTTCATGCCGAAGAGAATGGTTTCTCCATCCCTCGCGACTATACAGGACATGGTATTGGTATGGAACTTCATGAAGATCCAATTATTCCAAATTATGGTCTTCCTGGACATGGTGTGAAACTTCGTCCTGGCATGTGCTTAGCAATTGAGCCAATGCTTCACGAAGGATCAAGAGAAACTAGAACCATGGAAGATGGGTGGACAGTCAAAACGGTTGATGGTAAATTAGCCGGCCATTATGAAAATACGATTGTCGTTACCGAAGAGGGCTGTGAAGTCCTCACATTAAGTAAAAACATGAAATAGTGGAGGAAAAAAATGGCAAAAGAAGATGTCATTGAAGTCGAGGCGGTAGTCGTTGAAACACTTCCAAACGCAATGTTTAGAGTGAAGCTTTCTAACGGCGTCGTAATTCTCGCTACCGTTTCTGGTAAAATCCGTATGAACTACATTCGCATTCTACCAGGTGATAGAGTTACGGTGGAAATATCGCCCTACGATTTAACACGGGGCAGAATCACATTTAGATTTAAATAAAAAAAACGAGGAGGAAATTTTTATGAAAGTCAGACCCTCAGTCAAACCTATCTGCGATAAATGCAAAGTGATTCGTCGTCATGGCCGCGTTATGGTCATTTGCTCGAATCCAAAACATAAGCAGAGACAAGGAAATTAGGAGGAATTTAGAATATGGCACGTATTGCTGGAGTAGATATTCCAAACGAGAAACGTGTTGTCATCTCCCTTACCTACATCTACGGTATTGGACCGACAACTGCAAAGAAAATTTTAAGCAAATTAAATATTAACGAAGATATTCGTGTTAAGAACTTAACCGAAGAACAACTTACTGCTATCCGTAGTGAAGTCGCTCATATTAAGGTTGAAGGCGATCTCCGTCGTGAAGTCGCTTTAAACATTAAACGTCTTCAAGAAATCGGATGTTATCGCGGACTTCGTCATCGTAAAGGCCTTCCTGTTCGTGGACAACGCACAAGAACCAACGCTCGTACACGTAAAGGACCTAAAAAGACCATTGCGAATAAGAAGAAAGCAACACAATAAAGAAAGTGAGGAAATAGAGATATGGCTAAAGCAACAAAGAAAGCTTCTACTACACGTAAGAAGAAAATTAAAAGAAGCTATACGAAAGGTATTGCTCACATTCACTCCACTTTCAACAACACCATTGTTACAATCACCGATGAAGCTGGAAACGTCATTGCATGGTCTAGCGCTGGTGCATTAGGATTCAAGGGTGCTAAAAAATCCACACCTTTTGCCGCACAAATGGCTGCTGAAGCTTGCGCAAAAGTTGCATTGGATCAAGGAGTCAAAACAGTTGATGTTAACGTCAAAGGTCCAGGACCAGGTCGTGAATCGGCTGTCCGTAGCTTACAAGCTGCCGGTCTTAGCATTGTTATGATTACCGATACAACACCAATCCCACATAATGGTTGCCGTCCACCAAAGCGTCCACGTGGTTAATTGTTGTCTCAATAACTAAGTTGATTGCAAAAGGAGGAAACCAAAATGAGAAAATTTGAAAAACCTGATTTTAAAGTCGCAGAATATGATTTAAAGAACGATTCCGGTCGTTTCGTCATTGAACCACTTGAGAGAGGATTTGGTATTACTTTAGGTAATGCTTTACGTAGAGTACTCTTATCTTCCTTACCAGGTGCTTCTGTTTATGCGGTAAAAATCGAAGGTGCTCGTCATGAATTTAGTGCCTTAGATGGTATTGAAGAAGATGTTACTACCATCATCTTAAACTTAAAAGATCTTGTCTTAAAGATTAATAGTGAAGATGAAACAGTAGCAAAGAAAATTGTAGTTGACGCAAAAGGACCATGTACCGTTTTAGCGGGTGACTTAGAACTTCCAGAAGATGTCGAAGTCATTAACCCAGAATTAGAAATTGCACATGTCGCTGAAGGCGGAGAATTACAAATGACGATTTACGCACGTAATGGTCGTGGTTATGTAACTGCCGAAGGAAATAAGACCAGTACACAACATATTGGTACGATTCCAACTGATTCGAACTATTCTCCAATTACTAAAGTAAGCTATACGATTGAACCAACCCGTGTGGGTCATGATTCCCGTTATGATCGCTTAATTTTAGAAATTGAAACCAACGGATCAATGCTTCCTCAAGACGCGCTTGCATTAGCAGCTAAAATCTTAGTTGAACACTTCTCCTTATTTGAAGAAGTTAGCGAAATCGCTAAGAACGTTGATGTAATTGCGGAAAAAGTTGAAGAAGAAAGCAATAAATATGAAGATATGACAATTGAAGAACTCGATTTATCAGTTCGTTCATACAACTGCTTAAAGAGAGCAGGTATCCAAACAGTCTTAGAATTAACACAAAGATCTGAAGAGGATATGATGAAAGTTAGAAATTTAGGAAAGAAATCTTTAAAAGAAGTCAAAGAAAAATTAATGGCATTCGGTCTTTCTTTCCGCGATTTCGAATAGGAGGAAAGAAAAATGCCAGCACAAGGTCGTAAAAATGTTCATGGTAAAACCGGTGTCCGTTTTAAAGCCGCTTATACCTCAAGCAAATACAACAATATGCTTCGTAATGTCGTCAGTGAATTAATTCTTCACGAACGCGTTACAGTCACTTTAGGCATTGCTAAAGATGTCGTAAAGATGGCGGATCGTTTAGTTACTTATGCTAAGAAAGGTGATTTACATCATCGTCGTTTAGCAGCAAGTGTTGTACGTGAAATTTCATTAGGTAAAGGTGACGATACCTTAGCTCTTGAAAAATTATTTACCGTTTTAGGTCCACGTTATATGGATAGAAACGGTGGATATACCCGTATTTTAAAACTTGCCAATCGTCAAGGTGACAACGCTCCTATGGCGATTGTTGAATTTGTAAAATAATTCAATTTACTGCAATAAAAAAGCCTCCCTTTGGGGAGGTTTTTTTGTGCGCTTTTTTATTTATTCGCTTTACCAATACAACCGAAGATTTCACATTTATGTTTAACGATTTCTTGAATTCCTTTTTTACCAGGACCAATAATTTTACGCATATCCATAAATAAATCTGGATGCTCCGCTAAAAGGTTACGGACAATTTGTTCCCAAGCAATTTGGTTTTCGGTATTGACGTTAATTTTAGATGTACCGCATGCAATGGCCTTTTTAATTTGGAAATCTGGGATACCTGAACCACCATGGAGTACAAGAGGAATACCAACGGCTTCGTTAATTTCTTCCATTTCTTTAAAACCAAGTTTAGGTTCTCCGTGATATGGGCCGTGTACAGAGCCTAGAGCAGGCGCTAGTGCGTCAATTCCGGTTTCCTTGACCATTTGAACGCATTCATCTTTATCCGCGTACATGCTCTCGGCAACGACGGTTTCTTCTTTACCACCAATTTTTCCTAATTCGGCTTCTACCGTAACATTAAATGGTCTTGCATAGTCTACAACTTTTTTTGTTAAAGCAACATTTTCTTCAAAAGGAAGTTTTGATCCATCAATCATGACAGAAGAGAATCCTGCGTCGATGGCGGCTTTACAGACTTCAAAGGATGCGCCGTGATCAAGATGAATAGCAACAGGAATATCAATGTTTTGATCGGACATGTAGGCTTTAATCATTTCAACAACGACATGCCAACCTCCCATATATTTGGTTGCGCCTTCAGATACACCGAGAATGACTGGAGTTCTGAGTGCTTTACATTCATCTAGAATTGCTTGCATCCATTCTAGATTGTTGATGTTGAATTGCCCAACGGCGTAATGGCCTTCATGGGCATCTTTTAGCATTTGCTTCATGTTTACAATAGGCATAAATAATCACTCCTTTTCCTATTAAAAACGTAATTTTCTGGTTATAAAATCGTTGACTTGTAACCGCTTTCATTATATACTATATACAAGAGATTTGGGAGGAAAAATTATGAAAAAGAAAATCTTATCTCTATTTTTAATTGCGTTCTCCGCATTTACCGTTGCATCGTGCGGAAAACAAGATAATTCTGCTGCGGTAAAAGCCGCTATTGAAGATGCACAAACATTGTCTTCTGCTGAAATTTTAGAAAAAGCTAAAGCAGAAGTCGGAGACAACGAAGTTCAAGTTTTTGGTAACTCAAGTGCTTTAGAGAAAGCGTTGGTTAACTTCACTAATGCTACGGGTATCAAAATTGCGAACAACAAATTAAATGATGGTCCTTTGTATGAAAAACTAGAAAACACCATCGGAAAAAAACAATATTCTGCGGATATGGTTTTAATCCAAGATGGTAATAGCTTACAAACCAAAATGTTAAACACAGGCTATCTTGTTGATTACACACCAAAAGACTACAAAGATGTATTAGCTGCGGATGACTTACATCCAACCGCTGCTGTCTACTTAAACAAAGTATTTATGTATAATAATACTGGAGTGGAAGGCGAAGAAACCAAAGCTGGTGTCTTAAAGAACTATTTGACCAATGTCTGGCAATTAGCAGGTTCTTCTACCGATAAAGGTCATATTAGCAATGTTTCCTTTAAACTTGCTACCCAAGAAAATATTAATATGAACTTCTTAGCTATGTTAACCAGTGATGAATGGGTAGGAAAATTAAAAGCTGCTTATAAAGATTTCTACGGAAAAGATTACGAAGAAGAAACCCAATACAAAAATATTGGTTATAAGTGGATTGCTGAATTCTTAAAGAACTCAAAAGCCCATGAAAAAGATGGAACCGCCTGCAAAGATACAGCCAAAGGAACAAGCGGAACGATTGCTTATTGTAACTTCAATAAATTAAAAGATTTAAAAGAAGAAGGCGTTGGAAAACAAGATAAAAACAACATTACAACCGCAGCCTTAGAAGGCGATGGCGTTAAAGGATTTGGTGGTTTCGTTTATAAAATGTACGCTATGGTTGCTAAAAATGCAAAATATCCATATGCTGCTTGTGCATTAGTAAATTACATTTTATCCGTCGAAGGATTCCAAGGTGCTTGGGGTACTAACTTAGGTTATTATTCTACTAACCCAAATGCTGCAATTGCAGATGGCGATAAAGCATTATCCTGGTGGAAACAAAACTGTGTTATCGAAAATCCTTCTTATGTTGCAAGCGTCTATTCAGATGTTTATGATTACGTTTCTCAATTTGAAGCTTAATCAATTGTAATTTAAAAAGATCCAATGGTGCACAAATTAATCTTTGTGCACCATTATTGTTTATAGGAGAAAAAAATGGAAACTACAGCGCAAAGAGTAGATGGTAAAGGACACAAGATTTTAAATCGGATGAGAGCGTTCTTTAGTAAGCCATCGAATATTATTTTGGTAATTTTCGCTGTATTATTAACCATTACCGTAATTATTCCGTTGATCTTCTTGTTATTGAATACATTCCAAGTTCATATTGGTGAAAGTGGGCTAGGGAAGCCAGGAACTTATACATTTAATCACTGGAAAACCATTCTAACAAGTTCAACGTATAATTACGCATTCAATAACTTCTGGAAACCCTTAGGAAACTCCATTTTAATGTCTTTAGTAGCATGTTTCATTGCCGTTTTCTTTGGTGGGAGTATTGCGTGGTTAATAACGCGTTCAAATTTACCTTGTAAAAAATTTATTTCACTTGTATTTGTTTTCCCATATATTATGCCATCATGGTCGATTGCTATGTTCTGGGAGAACTTATTTAAAAACACTTCAATTCCAAATACAACACAAGGAATTTTCCAAGGCTTTTTCGGTATTTGTATGCCAGAAAAATTTGTTTATGGATTTTGGCCTTGTGCAATATGTTTAGGAATTCACTACGCACCATTTGCTTATATTCTCATTGGTGGAATTTTAAGAAATATGGATGCAAACTTAGAAGAAGCCGCGACGATTTTAAAAGCTTCAAGATTGAAGATTTTAATGAAGATTACTTTACCGATTGTTATGCCAGCCTTATTATCAACGGTTTTATTGGTATTTGCTTCTTCGGTAAGTAGTTATACTGTTCCGATGTTTTTAGGGCCGAAAGCTAGTTTCTATACGATATCGCTGAAGATGAAGAGCTTATTGCAAACTTCACAAAAAGTCGGGCAAGGTTATGTTGAAGCGGTAATATTATTATTAATGTCTACGGGCATTTTATTAATCAACCAATTTATGACGGGAAAAAGAAAATCCTTTACCACAGTAACGGGAAAATCTTCACAAGTATCTTTAGTGAAATTAGGCAAAGTAGCGAAACCTGTTATTACAACTTTGGTTATGATTTTCGTTATCTTCTTTGCAGTAACACCTCTTTTCACGTTTGCGTTAGAAAGTGTTACTAGAGAAAGTGGAAACTTAAAAACATTAACACTTCATTATTGGACCTCAAAAACTGACACTACTGACTTAATTTCAGGCAGTGTAGGTATCTTAAGAAACAAAACAATCTGGAAAGCTTTTGGTAACTCACTATTGTTATCTTTAGTAAGTGCCTTCTTCGCGGGAACCTTTGGTATCTTAATTGGTTATTCTGTAGCGAGAAATCGGGGAAGTAAACTAGCAAACTACGTTTCAAACTTAGCGTTCTTCCCATATTTGATTCCGGCCATGAGTTTCTCAGCCGTATATCTTGCTATTTCTTGTACAGAAGCGTTCTCGTTCTTATATGAATCAATGGCCCTGATGATGATTGTTGGTTCTATTAAATTCTTGCCATTTGCTTCTCGAAGCGGAACAAGCGCAATGATGCAGGTAAGTGGTGAAATTGAAGAGGCCGCCATTATTGTTGGCGTTCCATGGTGGAAGAGAATGTTAAAGGTTTTATTCCCAATTCAAAAGTCGAGCTTTATTTCCGGATATTTATTACCATTTATCTCATGTATGAGAGAATTATCCTTATTCGTTTTAATTTCAGGTGCAGGTAGCATTTTAACAGCAGTATTACAAGATTATGAATCATATGACGCTATCCAAATGAGCAATGGAATTAACTTGATTATTATCGTAACTGTTATTGTTATCAATCTGGTTATTAACAAATTGACAGGTGCTTCTATTGATAAAGGTGTAGGAGGAAACTAAAATGCCAGAGATTATTTTAAAAAATATTACTAAAAGATGGGGAAACTTCGTTGGTGTTGATAACTTAAACTTAGTCATTCCTGATCGTTCATTTATTACTTTACTTGGCCCATCTGGATGTGGAAAAACAACCACACTTCGTATGATTGCGGGTCTAGAAACCCCAACAGAAGGTCAAATTATTATTGATGGTGTGACGGTGTTTGATTCGGAAAAAGGAATCAACGTATCACCAGCAAAAAGAGATGTTGGCTTTTTATTCCAAAACTATGCTTTATGGCCACATATGACGGTTTATCAAAACATTGCTTTTGGTCTAGAAAACTTGAAATGGAAAAAAGAAGATATTAAAGCACGTGTTCATGAATTACTTGTTATGTTAAAAATTGAACAATTTGAAAAAAGATATCCTTCCGAACTTTCCGGTGGTCAACAACAACGTGTCGCTATTGCGCGTACTTTAGCGCCTCGTCCAAAGGTTTTATTTATGGATGAACCATTAAGTAACCTTGATGCGAAATTACGTTTAGAAATGCGTACAGAACTTAAAAGATTGCATCTTGAGACCAATTCAACATTTGTCTATGTTACGCACGATCAATTAGAAGCTATGACTTTAGCAACGAACGTATGCTTAATGAAAGAAGGTTTATTACAACAATACGAACCTCCTTTAAAAGTATATAGTGAACCGAACAATTTATTTGTCGCGGACTTCGTTGGTAACCCAACGATGAACTTCGTTACTTGCAAAGCCAAACAAATTTCTGAAAGTGAACTAGAAATTGATTTCCATGGCACACCATTACGCTTTATGTGTAATGAAGCGATGAAACTAGAGAATGAAGATGTGGTTTTAGGTATCCGTCCAGAACACATTGTGTTAAGTAAGACAGGACTTAAAGCAAAGGTTTATTCCACCCTTCCTTCTGGTATGGAAACCACGGTTAAAATTTCTTTTAACGACGATATTTTAACTTCTGTTGTTTTTGGAATCATTGACTATGCGGTAGATACTGAAGTGCATCTCCAATTTACCAGTAACCATATTGTATTGTTTGATAAAGAATCAACCAATCGTATCGCTATTGGTGAATTAAAAATGCCTAGTAAAAAATAAGACAAAATAAAACGGCAATTTTATTTGCCGTTTTTCTTTTGCTCTTTTTTTGGTTCTTCTTCCTCAGGGAGATCTTCTTGTAGACCAATGAATTGTTCTTGAATAACTTTAGTGCCGCTTAATATTTCATGTAAAGTAAGAGCGGGTTTGGTAGCTACTACAAATATCGTAGCGAGTAAAGGAAGAATAATATATAAGAAACTTGTTAAAAAGTATCTAAAGATAATGTTTTCAACAACAAAGAGAATAAAGAAACGAAGCATTATTTTGACATTGCTCGCTAATTCGTTATTCTTTAAATTCACTAACGCCTGTTTACAAATCATCATGCCGATGGTTCGTTTTTTCTTATCAAAAATAGGAATAATTAATTCAAAAGTTAAAAGGGATATCGCAATAGAAGCGGTGTAGACTAGAAAATAATTGCGATAGAATTTTCCATAGTTTTTCTTATAAGTTTCGGATTCATTTAATTTCGTTTGTAAATTCGTAAGAGCGGTTTGACATTTTTCCGCTATGTCATCATCGGATAATGTTGAATCTTTTTCTTTTAATACTTTTAAATAGGTAGTGGAATCTAGAGTATAGATTCCATAATCCGATCCTTTCATATACGGATATTCATTCGCATCACAAATTCGAATGACTTCGTTATTGATGTTTTGAATATAAGAAGCGGAGTAGCGTTCTATACATTTGGTTCCAATCGTGTAGAAAAGTAAAACGTAAAATAAAACGAAAATCAAAAAATCAATAAAAGCAGACAGAAATCGCTTCTTTTTTGATATTTTTTCTACGTCTTTCATTCCATATAATAGTTCTAAATCATCATTTGCGTTTGCCAAGGTTTTATTCTCCTTCTATTTCATCAACGATATGTAATTTTATTAAAGCAGCAGCAATACCATCATGATTATGATCAAGGGTATGTAACGAGAATCTTTTTTTGAGTTCATCCGGGGCATTTCCCATTAAAAAGCCATAATGAACTTCATTTAACATTTCGACATCGTTATAATTATCACCAAAAGCGATTGCACCTTCCAGTGAATAATTCTCAATCTTACAAAATTCTTGAATAGCAGTAGCTTTTGTAATTCCGCTTTGCATGATTTCTAAAAGAATTGGAGAAGATTTTACAATGGAAAATTGTGGAAAATGTTGCTTTAAATCTTCTTCAATCGATAAGATTTTTTCAGGATTACAGATGCATAAAATTTTATGCACAACCGAAGAAGAAAGCGTATCAATTGTACCTTCTAAAGATGTCGCTTCAACAATGGTTTCTTCTCTAATAATCCGAGGATCTTTTCTTGATTTTACTACCCATTCATCAAAAGAATAAAGGCACCAGGATAAATCAAAATTCTTTTCTTCTATGTATTGAAGAATTTTCCGAGCTTCTTCTTTTTCAATTTCTTTATGATATAAAACATCATGATTTCCATTCAGTATCAAAGCGCCACTATAAGAAATAATAGGACAGTGGAGTTGATATCTTTTTAAAATGGGGTAAATACCCGAAGGACTACGAGCAGAAACGATAACAAAAGGAATGTTTTTCTTTTCTAATTCTTTTATCGCGATTTCAGTTTTTTTACTGATTTGATGTTCGGAGTTTAATAAAGTTCCATCCACATCGCTAAAGACGATATATTTCATTAAAAAACCTCCTTTTTGTTAGATTTATTATACCGAAATTTGTACTATCTTGCAATTTTTTAAAATGAAAAATATATTGTCATGAAACCGCTAACAAGGTAAAATATAAGTAGAAAATTTTAATGAAATTAGGAGGAAGATTCATGAAATCTTATCATGAAGAATGGGAACCTGCTTATAGTCCTGATTTAGTGATTGAAGAAGCATCTCGATGTTTATTATGCTTAGATGCTCCTTGTTCATCATCTTGTCCAGCAGGAACAGACCCAGCTAAATTTATTCGTAGTGTGCGTTTCCGTAATTTTAAAGGTGCGGCGGAAACGATTCGTATTAATAATGCCTTAGGTGCCGTTTGTGCGCGCGTATGTCCAACAGAAAAATATTGTCAATTAGCGTGCTCTAGAACACAAATTGATCGACCCATTGATATTGGAAGAATTCAAAAGTATGTGACCGATTTTGAAGATCGTATTCAAATGAAAGTTTATCATAAAGAAGCTTCAACTGGTAAAAGAGTGGCCATTATTGGTGCAGGACCTTCGGGCTTACAAGCGGCGGCTTCTTTAGCCTTAAAGGGTCATGAAGTCACCATTTATGAAAGCCAAGAAAAAGCGGGTGGCTGGTTGCGTTATGGTATTCCTGAATATCGCTTACCAAATGAAATCGTTGATAAAGAAATTCATCGCATTGAAGAATTAGGTGTAAAGATTGTAACGAATACAAATATTGATGATGATCGACTTGCAAAATTATTAAAAGAATATGATGCGGTTTTATTATCGACAGGTTCACCAACCGGTCGTATTTTACCGATTTTTGAAAAGGTTAAAAATGTTGAAACTGCGGTTCACTTCTTAGCAAGAGTAAAAGAAGCAAAAGGCAATGTAGAAGTTCCTAATAAAGTATTAATTATTGGTGGTGGCGATGTCGCTATGGACGCTGCTACAACTTTAAAAGCATTAGGTGCTCAAGATGTAGTCGCCGTTGCTAGAGAAACGGCCGCCCGTTTCCCAGCCAGTAAAGAAGAATATCAAACTTCCCATGAAGCAAGAGTGTCTATTATTGATGGTTTTACGCCTATTGATGTTAAAGATAACACTGTGACATTTGAACATGTTTCCATGAAAGGTAAACTTGAAATCACTGCGGATTTAATTCTCATTGCTTGTGGACAAATTTCTTCTTTAGAAAGTATGAAGAGTATTCCTCAAACCCGTGGAGAAGCAGAAACGGAAAATAATTTAGTAAAAGGATTCCATAATTTATTTGTAGCGGGTGACATCGTTAAAGGCGATAAAAGTGTTGTGTATGCCGTTAGAACCGGTAAAGTTGCAGCGAATGATATCGATAATTATTTAAAAGGAGGAAAGAAAAATGACTGATTTATCCATTGATTTTTTAGGTGTTCATTTTCCTAACCCATTCTGTTTATCCTCCTCACCGGTAGGTAACTGCTATGAAATGTGCGCAAAAGCTTATGAAACAGGTTGGGGTGGCGTAGTATTCAAGACCATTGGTCCTAAACATTTCGTCATTCGTGAAGTTTCTCCTCGTTTTGATGCCTTAAGAAAAGAAGCAACGCCATGGATTGGTTTTAAAAACATGGAACAAATTGCTGAACATAGTCTAGAAGACAATTTAAGAGACTTAAGAAGATTAAAAGAGAATTACCCTAACCACGTTCTTATCGCGTCGATTATGGGCACAAATGAAGAGGATTGGGTCGAATTAGCTAAGCTGGTGGAAGAAGCTGGTGCCGATATGATTGAAATGAACTTATCCTGTCCACAAATGACTTCTCACGCGATGGGATCCGATGTTGGAAGTAATCCTGCTTTATGTAAAAAATATTGTGAAGCCGTAAAAAGAGGTTCTAAATTACCGATGATGGCGAAAATGACACCGAACATTGGTGATATGTGTGAAGTGGCCATCGCTTGTATTGCGGGTGGTGCGGATGGTATTGCTGCTATTAACACGGTTAAAT
Source organism: Caryophanales bacterium UBA7581 (assembly GCA_002477825.1). GTDB lineage: Bacteria > Bacillota_I > Bacilli_A > RFN20 > CAG-826 > CAG-826. The sequence continues at coordinate 46,321 of DLKT01000003.1, forward strand.
CCATTTTAAATGTCGATTTAGAAAAGAAGATTGGTCTTCCAATTGTAAACGGAAAATCTTCCATCTCGGGTTATTCAGGAAAAGCAGTAAAACCAATCGCATTACGTTTTATTCAACAAATGCGTACGAATCCTCAATTAAAGAATGTTCCTATTTCTGGTATTGGTGGTATTGAAACTTGGGAAGATGCTTGTGAATTCTTCTTATTAGGAGCAACGACTTTACAAGTAACAACCGCGATTATGCAATATGGTTATCGTATTGTTGAAGACTTAATTTCCGGTATGTCCTATTATTTAGAAGATCATGGATATCATCATCTTTCTGAAATTATTGGTTTAGCGAATGATAATATTATTCCATGTGAAGAATTAGACCGTGATTATATCGTTTATCCAAAATTTAATGAAGAGACTTGTGTGGGCTGTGGCCGCTGCTACATTTCTTGTTTTGATGGAGGCCATCAAGCGATTGTCTTTGATGAAGAAAAACGTAGACCATCAGTGAATAAAGAAAAATGTGTGGGTTGCCATTTATGCGCAACCGTATGTCCAACGCGTTCTATCTCAAAAGGTGAAATTTTCTATAAAAACGGAGATAGAAAAGAAAAACCGATATTATAAAGTAAACGAAAAAGCGAGGATTTATCCTCGTTTTTTTGTTATCTTTTCTATTTTTGGGGAATGATGTAAAATAGAGTAGAAAAGAGGGATGATGATGAATTTATCCAAAGTACAAGTAAAGCCTATCAAAAAAGAAGTTGATTTGTTAGGAAACTTTGAAGAAACCAATTTAGGTTATACAACCCTAGAATTAGCCAAAGAAGAAGCGGAAAGATGCTTACATTGTCCGCATGCTCCTTGTATGAAAGCTTGTCCAGCTCATAATCATATTCCTGATTTTATTGAACAAATTAAAAATGGAAATGGTTTAGAAGCCAATAAAATATTACGAATTACTACGATTTTTTCTTCTATTTGTGGTCGCGTATGCCCGCACGAAAAACAATGTGAAAGCGTATGTGTCCGGGCAAGAAATGGGGAGGCGGTTGCCATTCGTAATTTAGAGCGCTTTGCCTCAACTTTTTCAGTAACCATGGAAAAGCCTAAGGAAGAAAGAAAAGAAAAAATTGCTATTATTGGCGCTGGTCCTGCGGGACTTATGTGCGCGTATCGATTAAGAACACATGGTTATCAAGTCGATATTTATGATGAAAATCAAAAAGCGGGCGGTGCACTAACTTATTCCATTCCATCTTTCCGTTTACCTTATGAAGAAGTCGAAAAAGTCGTTAAGAATTTAGAAGGAATGGGAGTTCAATTTTTCTTAAATCATAAAGTCGAAGGAGATTTAGAAACTTTTATTTCAGATCGTGGTTATCAAAAAATGGTAGTGGCCACCGGCGCAACAAAAGATAAATATATGCATTTACCAGGAGAAAATTTAGAAAACGTTTGGCCAGCGAATGCATTATTAATTAAAGCGAAAAAAATTATGCTTCATGAACTTGAAGAAGAACTACCTTTAAAAAATGCGAAAAAAGTTGTAGTTATTGGCGGCGGAAATACGGCGATGGACGCTGCTTCATACTTACGTAGATTAGGTGTAGAAGTTATCGTAATGTATCGACGCTCAGAAGAAGAAATGCCCGCAAATAAAGAAGAACTTGAAGAAGCAAAAAAAGAAGGTATTCAATTTATGTTCTTAACAAATCCTAACGCTTTTTTAGGAGAAAAAGAGGTTTCTGCTATTTCTTTTGTTCATATGGAACTATTAGATGAGCTTGATAAAAGTGGTAGAAAGAAATGCAGAGAAAAGCCGAATTCACAAGAGAATTTGCAAGGAGTTGGTGGTGTAGTTACTGCAATAAGCGCTTCTAGTAATATTGAATTCATTCCTAATGCGTTTGATATGAGTTCGTGGGGAAGTATTGTTGTAAATGATGAAGGTCAAACGAGTAATGACCAATTTTATGCAGGTGGCGATGTTGTAACGGGACCCTTAACCGTTGTTCATGCAATGAAAGCGGGAGACACCATTGCAGAATCTATTCATCAATCTTTAATCAATAAATAAAAAAATGGGTAATGTGTGATAACTTACCCATTTTTTTATGATGTGGTTATAATTTATTTTGTTAGTTCTGCTTCTTTTTTATGACGAATAAAGGAACAAACTAAATTTTCATTTAAAATAAGAAGGAGTCCAACATATATAAAAGCATCGAATAGTAAAATGATAATAATTCTTTCAAAATAAGAATAATTGAAAACTGATAAATAACGATTAGCAAAATAAGAAATAACGGCGACAACAATAGCAGAAACAAGTATTTTTAAATTGTTTTTGTTGAAAATTGCTTTAAAAGAATACTCTCGAGTTAAGTAAATAAGAATAACTAAGATAATTAAATCAGTTATAGATGTTGCTAAGGCAATTCCAATAGAAGGAGAAGAAGAGAATACTTTTGCTAGAATTACACTAAGAAGTAAATTGCTTAACATGCCACCGCTCATGGTATATAGATAAATCTTTTCTTTCCCCATGGGTAATAAAATAGAGTTATAAATCATATCTGAAATTGAATAAGTGAGCGTCATACTTGCAAGAATAATTAACGTTGTAGCGGCGTTTTCATAACCATTTGCCCCAGATATTAAACCAGTAACACTATGAGAAAGTGTAGTTAACGTGGCAATTGCGGGTAAAGCAATAAAGCAACAAATATTCATACTATATCGCGTTAAATTATGGAAAAACACTTTATTTTCCATTTGATAATAATACGTAGCGCGCGGAATGAACACAGCGCTTAAAGAAGTAATTAAAGTAATTACGACTTCAATGGCTTTAATGCCTACAGAATAGGAGCCGACTTCTTTTTTTGTAGGGTCCATTAACCCTAAAATAAACGAATCGTTTTGATTATAAAGCGTTAAAACAATGGATAAACCAAAAACAACAAGTAAAGGTTTGATATAGGCTTTCAGTTGATAAGGTCTTGTTTTTTTAAAAGAAATATGTCGATGTAAGAAAAGTAAATTCAAAAATACGGTAATATAAGTCGTCATACAGGCAAAGAAAGCATATAAATAGATTTGTTCTTCAAAGGGACGAACTACACCATTTTCAGGAAGTTTAATATATAAAAGAATTAATAAAGCAGAAGTGGCTAAAGCAAGAATGGAACGGAAAGCTGTATAGTAATGTTTTTCTAAAGCAATATAAATCCATTCAAACGAGAAAGCACCGACTAAAAAATTCGTGGAAAGAAGGAAAATCAATGCGCGATTTTTCCATAATTCGCCTTGACTGGCTACCATAATAGTCACCATGAGACCAAAAGATAATAAAGTTAAAATGGCTTGTAGTAAAAAGAATTCCTGGGCTTTATGAGATAAAGCTTCTTTATCATCACGAACTTTTGTACATTCGCGAATCGCAATGGTGGGGATTCCTAATTTAGCTAGAGTTAAGAAATAATAAACAAAGGTATTAGCCCATGTATAAGTTCCCATTCCAGCATCACCTAAAGCTCTACAGGCAAAGGGAAAGGAAATAAAAGAAAGAATTGTGACTGTAATGGTTCGAATCATATGAACGATGACACTATAACGAATATTGTTATTTTTCATAAAGCCACACTCCTTTCTATACATTTTACCATTCTTCGTTTTAAAAGTGTATTTTTTTCATGGTAATTTATCTTTTTGATTAAGGCCTTTCTAAACTATGGTATACTATTATTTGAGGGAATTTCTTATGAAGATTTTAGCCATTTGTCAACACTATAGTCCAGAGCCATTTGTTGTTTCAAAATTCATGGAACAACTTGTTTTGCTTGGTCATGAAGTGCATGTGGTCACTGGATTTCCTAATTATGGCTATAATCGAATTATGGATGGATATAATGGAAAAAAAGAAATGGATGAAGTCATCAATGGCGTATTTGTCCATCGCGTAAAAATTTATCCTAGAAAAAATAGTAAACTTTCTATTTGTAGAAATTATCTTTCCTTTTGGAGAAACTCCAAAAAATATGTTCGAAAACTCGATGATTCTTTTGATGTGGTTTTTACAATGACACTATCGCCTGTCATTGCCGCAGCGAGTGCGAATCTCTATGCGAAAAAACATAAAAAACCATTACTTCATTATTGCGTTGATTTATGGCCGGAGTCTTTAGTTATTACCAAAATTATTCGTCCTCGTGGACTTGCTTATAATTTTTTCTATAAGTGGAGCAAAAGTATCTATCAAAGAGCGGATAAAATTCTCGTTTCTTCGCCTTCTTTCTTAACTTATTTTAAAGAAGTCCTTCATTTAGAAGAAAAAGAGTATGATCTTCTTTATCAACCGGCATTATTAGAAGAAGAAAGCGTAGAAGCGGAAGAGTATGAAAAAGGTACGTTGAATATTGTTTATTGTGGAAATATGGGGAAATTACAATGTTTAAATATCATTGATGAAATGTTAGAGAAAGTGAATCAAGATGCTTCTCTTCGTTTCCATTTTATTGGCATGGGAAGTGAAAAAAAGCATTTCTTTGAAAGAATTCATCAAAAAGGTTTAGATCAGTTTGTTATTGATCATGGCCCATTACCAACAAAAAAAGCCATTCGTTATTTTAAAAACGCAGATGTTTTATATGTGGCTTTAAAGAAAGATGGCTATGTGGGACATACTATTCCGAATAAACTCATCTTTTATTTAGCATTTGGTAAACCGATTCTTGCTATGGTGGATCATGATGCGAAAGATGTCTTACAAAAAGCGCAAGGTAGTATTATTGTTGAAGAAAGTGCTGAATCTCTTTATCAAGGGATTCAACAATTCATGCATTTAACTTTAGAACAAAAAGAAAAACTTGGTCAAAATAACCAAGTCTATTTTAAAAATCATTTTACGCTTTCTTTATTATCAAAGAAATTAGAAGAAGAACTATGTAGTCTAATAAAAGAATCAAATTCCTGAGCAACTTTAGAAATGGCATAATGAGAAAGAGCAATTTTTCTTGCTTGCTGTGCCTTTTTTTCACGCTCTTTTGCGGTTAATTCAAAGAAATCGACAAAGCCATTATAGATTTCATGTTCTTTTCCTGAGCCAATATAAAATAATGTATCTTGAAACATTTTTTGAATGGTCTCATTTTCCGTGGTCATCGTAGGTGTTCCACTAGCGATGTATTCTAGCATTTTACTAGGGAAAGACAAAGCTTCAAGTTCTTTATTTAATGGACGTGGGTTAATATTTAATAAAGCGTTTTGTTCATAAAAAGCAATTTCTTTTTTAGATAAAAGTCCTACATAATGAATGCGTGAATCTTTTAAAGCATAATCTTTAACTAAACTTACACTTGGCCCTTGACCCGCAATGATTAAATGATGAGAAGTTGGATAACGATGAAAAGCTTCTAATAGGGCAAAAATACCATATTTTTCATATAAAGCACCGCCAAAGAAAATGTAATTGTCGTATAATCTTGTAATCGCGGGCGCTGCTTCTTTTTCATCAATTAAACCTTCTTTTATAAAACAAGGACGATGCAAAAGGTTACTTGCTTCATTTAATCCTTCCGTTAACGCGTAATATAAATCATATTTTGGGAAGTAGGATTCAACCGTATGAATATATTTTTTAGACACTCCTGTAATGTTTTTAGGATGATCCGTAATAATCCCAACAATAGGTAAATGGAATTTTTTAGAAATACGGAAAGCTAATTTTACAAGAGCGATATTTAGTGAATCGACAAAGAGAATTGTATCAGAATGAATGTATTTCCTTATTTTCTTTAAAGAATAATGCGCAATTTGTAAAGATTTTATTTTAGGAACATTCAAAAAAGATAAGTAATGAAAGTGAATTCCATTACTTTCACTTTCTTCTTTTTTTATCCATTGATTGTTAAAAATGGTAAGAGGACGATAAGAAAGAACATCCACGTTATAGTGGACCGCGAGCATTTTGATAAAAGAACTATAAAAATGTTGATTAGAAGGATTGGCATGATTTCCTTTTTTTAATAAAAGAGCGAAATCGTCTTCGGATAAAGTTGTGGATAATACTAAAGCATGCATATTATTCTTCCTCCTTCCATAGAGCAATATGAATTTGAGAAGAGACTTCATAAGTGTTTTGTTTAGCAACGGAAGTAGCATAATCAAAACAATCGTCGCTTAATAAGCTTTGAATAGCAGATATAATTTTTTGATTATCATCTAAAGGAACAATATATCCGTTTTTTGTAGGGGTTATCAAAGCGTGAGCGGCAATAATTTTATCACTAGCAATGACGCCTAAACCTTGAGATAGAGCTTCATTAATTACATGACCATAGATATCTTCTTTAGAAAGCAAAATAAAACCGGAAGAAGCACGCATCAAAGGGAATAACTCACTTCTTTTTAAAAAGGGCAAAATGGTAACGTTTTGCATATGATTTTGTTCGATAAATAATTGATAATTTTTTTCTTCTTTACCGCCACCAACAAGAACTAAATGTAGATGAGGTAAATCTTTAAAAATGGTAAGAAGCTGTTCCATATTTTTTCTTTTAATGAACTGTCCTACCGAAATAAAAATAGGTTCTTTACTAGATAAATGATGCTGTTCTAGTATTTTTTCTTTTTCTATCGATGTTAAAGGTGCTTTGGCTATCTCATCTTCGGTAATAGTGGCATAAGGGAAGTAGCGGATATCTTCTTTTCTTGCGCCATAATGTAATAAATATTCATCGCAAGCATTAGTAGGTGAGTAGTAGCGGAAAGCGTGTGAAATTATTTTTTTCTTTAAATGAAGACGCCATTTGGGGTCGGAATGAACGACACCACCATTTACATATAAAGCGTAAGGAATGTGGTGGCGTATCATATATTGGATGGCAATGATCTCAGCAAAGGTAGAGTAGCCATTCATGATAATTAAATCATATTTGCCTTTTTTTATTTCATGAACAATTCCATGAGAATAAAAATTCTCATTTCCTATTTGAATCCCTTTTAAAAAGGCATGTGGAAAAGGAATCTCTTTTTCATAAAAAAGAGAATTTCTGTCTTTGTTTGTTTTTCTTTCAAATAAAACAAAGATATCTAATTCTTTCGCAATTCGTTTTAATAGTTCAACCTTATAAGGTGCGGGATGATTAAAAACAAATAGAATCTTCATAAAAAAACGCCTCTTTTTTATTATACACAATCTTTTATTGGCTTTCATTAATAAATGTTTTTAGAAAAGGCAATTTATGATAAAATGAAAAAGGTGATAAGAAATGGAAAGAACTTGGGAAATTTTTTTTGAAGAAGAAAAACAAAAAGAATTTATGCATCGGTTGCATAATTTTTTAGCGCTTGAATACCGCTCGCATACGGTTTATCCACCCAAGAATTTATTGCTCAATGCCTTTAATTTAACTCCTTATTCTAAAGTGAAAGTTGTTATTATTGGTCAAGATCCTTATCATGAACCGAATCAAGCGATGGGATTATCGTTTTCCGTTCCCGAAGGAGAACCTCTTCCACCAAGTTTACAAAATATTTATAAGGAAATAGAAAATGACTTAGGTGTTCATATGAAGCCGAATGGTGATTTAACTTATTTAGCTAAACAAGGCGTATTATTATTAAATGCTTTATTAAGTGTTCGTAGAGGTATAGCTCTATCACATCAAATTCCAGAATATGAACAATTATTAAAAGATGTTTTATTATATTTAGATCAAAGTGACGAACCGATTGTTTTCTTATTATGGGGGCGCTTTGCTAGAAATTTAAAACCTTATATCACGAATCCGAATCGATTAATTTTAGAATCCACCCATCCATCGCCTTTAAGTGCAAATCGTGGTGGCTTCTTTAATCAACATCATTTTTCAAAAACTAATCAATATTTAATAGAACATCATCTTGAGCCGATTCATTGGCAAAATTAAAAAGGAGCGTGAGCTCCTTTTATTCTATCACTTCATAGTAATTCACATATACCGCGACAATTACGGTAAGTAATTTCGTATCGGGGTTTTCGAGAATTAATTTATCGTTTCCAGCGAACATAATTCTACCTTCTAAAATTACGTCATGCCATTGAGAAGAATCGGGAAAACTACAATATACACGGACTTTTTTTCCAGTAAAAGTGTTGATGTGAATATCTAACGATTGATCGGTACCACTGTTATCCATGTTTTGCTTTAAAGCTTCTTCTAAAGTTTGCCCACGTACTGTTTCAATTGGAATTTGTTCAATAGGTGGTTGAACCGCTCCCGCTTGAGGACGCATTGTGGTAGGTTGTGGTGGTTGAGGCGTACCTTGATATGGTGGAGGTGTGCCCATTCCTTGGTCCATGGTTGGCGTTGGGTAAGGTACCCCATAGTAGTTCGGTGGAGGTTGCATACGATCCATAAATGAATCTCCTTTCGTATTATCAATATATCTTACGAAAAAAATTTCCAATATAGACCAAAAATATCCCTTGTTTTTTTTTTGAAAGCATGCTAATATCGTATCGGGAGCTAGCAAGAGCTGGCTGAGAGTATTTCTGATCTGAAATAGACCATACCTGATCCAGGTAATGCTGGCGTAGGATTTTTTTTATTCCTCGCCGAATGGGAGTGAATAAAATGAGAAGAGTTCATAAAATGGTTTTGACCGCATTGATGGTATCGGCGGCCTTCGTCATCGCAGTGTTGATGAAATTAATGCCTTTAATGGCAATGCCGAATGGCGGATCGATATCTTTAGCGATGTTACCTATCTTTATTGTAGGCTTTATGCTTGGACCTAAATATGGGTTCATGGCTGGAATTGCTTATGGTTTATTGAACTTCTTATCGGATGGATATGCATTTCACTGGGCTTCCTTAATATTTGACTATTTAGTAGCCTTTGGTTGTTTAGGTGTTAGTGGTTTCTTTGCTCGTTATGCATTACGAGGATATAAACCTATTAACTATATTTACTTTGCATTAGGTATGATTATCCCATCCATTCTTCGTTTTGCATCCCACACCGTTTCTGGTGTTATTGCTTATGATACAGCATGGATGGCATCAATTGCTTATAACGGACCTTATGTCTTTGCCTCAATGCTTTGTTGTTTAGTCGTTGGTTTCTTGATTTATCCATTCTTGATGAATTACATGCAAGAAGAAAAAATCATATAAATTCGGTTATCACTTTCTTTCCCCCAAGAAGGTAATAATAAAAGGCGCAGCTTCTGAAGTTGCGCCTTTTCCTTTACTTATAATTTTTATTTTTTGGTTGCTTTTACCATTAATTTCGCAATGGCTTTACTAAAGCTTGCGGGATCTTTAAGCGTGAAGCCTTCAATTAATAAAGCTTGATCATAAAGAACTTTCGCTAATTCGTCGAATTCTTCTTTTTCACTTACATTTTCAAGAGCTTCTACGAGTTCATGATGTGGGTTAATTTCTAGAATCTTAGTCGCTTTAGCGTCTTCGCTATTTGGCATTTGATGTAAAACTTTTTCCATACCCATAGAAAGACCGCCTTCTTGAGAAACTAAGCAAACTGGAGAATCAACAAGACGAGTAGAGAAGCGAACATCTGCGACATCATCTTTTAATGAATCTTTCATACGATCGAGGAAGGATTTCTTTTCTTCTTCCATCTTTTTCACTTGTTCTTTTTCTTCATCGGAAGTAACTTCTAAGTTAGCTTCGCTAATATTTTTGAATTCAACACCATCATAATCGTGCATCATCATTAAAGCGAATTCATCAACATCATCACTCAAAATTAAGACATCTAATTCGTTTTTGATAATGGCATCCATTTGAGGAAGACTGCGGATAGCGTCTTTTGAGGTACCAGTAACGAAATAGATATATTTTTGATTCTCTTTCATTTGCTCTTTATATTGCTTTAAAGAAAGGGGTTGATCACTCTTTAAAGTTTTATAAACGAGTAAATCTTTTAATAAATCTTTTCTTTGGCCATAGCTTTCATAAATACCATATTTTAAATGAGAGCCATACATTTCAAAGAATTTAAGATATTTATCGTAATCGGTATCTTTTAATTTGGTCAATTCATTAATAATCTTTTTCTCTAGATTTGTGGCAATTTTATGAAGTTCTGCACTCTTTTGTAACATTTCTCGAGAAATGTTTAATGATAAATCACTAGAGTCAACAAGACCTTTCATAAATTTCAAATAGTCAGGAATTAAATCCTTACATTTTTCCATAATGAAGACACCTTTGGTGTAGAGTTGTAATCCTTTTTCATATTTTTCACTATATAAATCAAAAGGAACATTTCCTGGGATGTAGAGTAAAGCATCATAAGATAATAAACCTTCTACATGGAAGAACATAGAAGTTAATGGATCAGAATAATCATTGAATTTACTCTTATAAAATTCATTCTTTTCTTCTTCGGTAACTTCGCTTTTATTCTTTTTCCATAATGGAATCATGGAATTTAAAGTCTTGTCTTCAATGTGTTTTGTGTATTTTCCTTCAATCACATTACCATTTTCATCTTTTTCCGGAATTTCTTCTTCGACTTCCATACGAATTGGATAACGAATATAGTCGCTATATTTCTTCACGAGTTCTTCAATTTTCCAACTATCTAAGTAGGTATCATAATCCGCTTCTTCTTTGTTTTCACGTAAATAAAGGGTAATTGAAGTGCCGGCTTTACTTCTTTCGATTTCTTCAATGGTATAAGATTCTTCACCAGTGGAAGTGAAACGATAGGCGTGTTCATCTACAATAGAACGAGTTTCTACGACTACTTTTTGAGCAACCATGAAGGCACTATAGAAACCAACACCGAATTGGCCGATAATATCAATTTCTTTGGCTTCACTTTGTGCTTCTTCAATTTTTTTCATGAATTCAGAAGAACCACTTTTGGCAATGGTACCTAAATTACTAACGAGTTCATCGTGGGTCATACCAATACCATCATCAGTGAGGGTAATGGTACGATTTTCTTTGTCTACAGTGATACGAATTTCGGGATTTTCGGCATCGTGGATGTTTTCATTGGTTAAAGACATATAGTGTCTTTTATCCATAGCATCACTTGCATTAGAGATTAATTCTCTTAAGAAAATCTCTTGATTGGTATAAATAGAGTTAATCATTAAATCTAACAAACGTTTGGATTCAGTTTTAAATTTTTTAGTTTCTTTCATAATTATATTCCTCCTTTTTAGGATACGAAAACATTATAGTTCACTATTTTAGCACTGTCAAGCCAAGAGTGCTAAAAAATATAAACGATTAAGATTGTATAATCGGCACAAAATATTTTAGAGGTGAACGATATGAAGAATCCTTTTCATAAAATGATGTTTCTATTAGCCACAGTAGCGGTAATTTTCTCCACGCTTTCTTTGCTTAATTATCGCGAAGAAGACCTTATACAACCGAATGAAAATCAAATACAAAATTTTTTTAAAAAGCCAATAAAAAAAGAAAGTGAAGAAGTGTTTTCACCCCTTTCTTCTTTATATAAAGACAATAAAATTCATCATGCCGATAGCATGCTTCAAGAAGAAAATATTATTTATTACATTCAAGAAAACACTATTCTTCGCTTTGATGAAGAAACGCTAGAATTTCAGTCCTATGCTTTATCTTCTTTTTACCCTGTTGAAATGCAAATTTATCAACATCAACTCATTGTTTTTGGTGTCACTTCTAATGAAAAAATCATTGAAATTGATCAAGATAAATCTTTTCCTTATGCGGATTATGAATTTCAAATTGTATTTTTAGAAAAGAAAAATCTAAAGAAAATCCGACAAATTCGTTTTTATCACTGCTATTATATTGAGTCGCAAATTATGAATGGAAAAATGTATTTTTCTTTAGGAACTACAGACATCGTAAACAAAGAAACTCAAGAATTTATTTATCCACGTTATAAAGATAGCTTTTATCCATTAGAACAAAAATTATCAAGCGATCAAATCTTTATGATGCAAGATGGACAGCCCGTGATGTCGATGACACTTTTATGTAAATTGAATCTGGATTTTTTGTTTAGTAATGTTACGATGATCGGGCTACTGGGCATTGATGGAATGATTCAAATAACCCCTTCCTATGTGATTGTTTCTTGCTCTTCCTATCAAAAAATCATGTACACACATTTTTTATTCTTCTCTTTACGTCAATTTTCTTATGAAGGAAAAGTAACGTTAAAAGGATACTTAATGAACATAGAAGCGATGAATGTATATGAGGATTATTTTCGCGTATTGTTATCCTATTATGAAGAAGAAGGCGTTTTCCACCAAGTATACAATGTCCGTATTTCTGATTTTCAGGTTTTGTCTACCAAGGAAGTAGCGCCTTTAGAAAACATTTATTGTATGCGGTATAAAGATAATTTCCTTTATATCTCGGCTTTTCAATATATTGATCCTTTATATGTTCTTGATTTTTCTAATCCGATGAAAATTCAAACTATTTTAAAAAAGGAAACTCAATGGGTACAAGAATATATTGAAATCCATGATGATTTTATTTTTACAGTAGGCAGGAAAATAGACCAAGATTTAATGCCGAAAGAGACGGTTTTTAGCATCCTTCATCCAGAGACACTCGATGTATTAAATAGCTATACGTTAGATGAAAATATTTCTTTACAAGTCATATGGAATGAACGGTCCGTAATTCAAAGAGACAATGAGTGGTTCTTTTTAGGATTTATCGAACAGAAATCATTTATTTTTCGTATAAAGATAACAACTTCTATAGAATATTTAACGCCGATTTTGCTTTATGAAAATTGGCTACAACGTATAGTTTTTGGTCAAAAGTACTTGATTGCTTTTGGCTATGAAGGTCTCTATTTATATCATATAAATGATTTTTCTTTAGCAAAAACTTTTACCTATCAAAGAAAAGATGAAAATCGCTAATTTTCTTTATCATCTTTTATGGTATAATACTATTAATTTATGAATAGGAGAAATCGCCCATGGAAGAAAATAAAGAAGAATTAGTGGTTGAAGAAACTAAAGAAGAAACCAAAGGTGAAGAACTAGCACCAAAAGAAGAATCAGAAGAAAAGGAACCTAAAAAAGCTTCAAAAGAGAAGACTTTTCAAAAAATAGAAGAAAATCGTAAATCATTCTATGACGCTTATAATAAACAAAAAAAGCAAAATACATGGATTATCGTTATTTTTGGTATAGCCGCTATCTCGATTTTCCTTGCTCTTAACAAATATATTTATATTGCTTTTATTATCGTTGCCGTTTTGATGGTTATTTTATATTTCTATTCTAAAAAGATGAAAGAGGCTATGGAAAAGAAAATCCAAGATTATATTTCAGAGTTTTATAACCTTTCCAATGATTTTGCTTTTTCAAATACCGCTTTTCATGATTTAACATTTGAACCACAAACCAAAATTGAAGAAAAAGCATTTACGGATTCCGGTTTCATTAATGGCATTACTCATGTAGCTAGCCGTAATATGGCAAAAGGTAAATTAAAAGAAATGAACTTCCAGGCTTTTGATTGTGTGGCGAAAATTGTTGCTAAAAATAAAGAAGAAGTATGTTTCTTAGGTAAGTTCTTTACTTTTGAACAAGCTGAACATTACGACTATAAAACCTTGATTTATATTCCTTCTAAAGATCCAAATGGCGCAGGTCCTAATGATTTAGAGGGATTAGAAGAAAAGAAAGAATTAGGCAATTCTCATTTAAGAGTGTGGAGCAACGATCCTAATGTTAGTCGTATTTTCACTAAAAAAGTCTATGATGCTTTAGCTAAATTTGAACCTAATGATTGCTTGGTAGATGTCGCTATTAGCATCAAAGAAGATAAGATTTATGTGGCATTAAGCTATGAAAATGAATTGATGGTGTTACCACTTTTAGAACCATTTAAAGAAGGACCAACTCTTCAATATACTGAAGATTTGAAAAAAGTTGCAGCCCTGATGGATGTTCTTCATATCAAGGCCTAAAAGTTGGCAAAAAAAGGTAACATATAGAAAAATATATATAAGTTATATATTGAAATATATAAAAGTATTCGGTAGAATATTATCGAATACTTTTTTAAGTTTTAGGGAGGGCATATATGGCTCATTTAAGTGAAGCTGCGGTCAAGCAAATCCATGAGATCATTAACCGCTATAAGGAGGAAAAAACTCCTTTAATGATGATCTTAAGTGACATCCAAAAAGAGTATGGCTACATTCCTTTAGAGGTACAAGAACTCGTATCTGAAGAAACAGGAATTTCAGTCGCAGAAATTTATGGCGTTGTCACATTCTATTCTTTCTTTTCCCTTAATCCAAAAGGTCGCTATGTGATCGGTTGTTGTTTAGGGACTGCTTGTTACGTGAAAGGAGCACAACAAGTTATCGACAAATTCTCCGATATTTTAGGCATTCAACCTGGTGAAACCACCGAAGATGGTATGTTTACGATTGATGCCTTACGCTGCATTGGTGCATGTGGTATCGCACCAGCCGTTTCTATTAATGGTAAGGTTTATCCAAAAGTGGCTGTAAATGATGTACCTCACATCATTGATGAATATCGTAAATTAGGAGGTGAGCAATAATGCTACATTCTGTGGAAGAATTTGAAAAGAAAGTGAGCACTTGCTCGCACTGCTTAGATCAAAAATTTGCCGGTTTAGAAGGCAAACGTGCAATCGTGTTATGTGGTGGTACTGGATGTTTATCCAGCCATTCTCACGAAATTAAAGAAAAATTTGAACAATTAATTCACGAAAAAGGAATAGAAGATGAAGTAACCGTTAACCACGTTGGTTGCTTTGGCTTCTGCTCTCAAGGACCTTTCGTTAAGATTTATCCTGAAGACACCCTTTATCGTTTAGTAAAACTTGAAGATGTTGAAGAAATCTTCGAAAAAGATATCCTCAACCATGAAGTTGTGGAACGTTTATTATTCGTCGATCCAGCAACCCATGAAAAAGTCGCTAAACAGGATGATATTAACTTCTACAAAAAGCAAGTTCGTATTGCTTTACATGGTTGCGGAAAAATTAACCCAGAAGACATCAATGAAGCTTTAGGCGAAGGTGCTTTCCAAGGATTAATTCGCGCTCTTTCTATGAAGAGAGAAGACGTCATTAAAGAAGTTTTAGATGCTGGCTTACGCGGCCGTGGTGGCGGTGGCTTCCCAACCGGTCGTAAATGGCAATTTGCTTTTGCTCAAGATAACGATGAAAAATACGTTGTCTGTAATGGTGATGAGGGTGACCCAGGTGCCTTTATGGACCGTTCCATTTTGGAAGGTAACCCACTCAACGTTATTGAAGGTATGATGATTGCTGGTTATGCAATTGGTGCGAAAAATGGTTATTTCTATGTTCGTGCTGAATACCCAATCGCCGTCAATCGTTTACGTATCGCCATTCAACAAGCCAAAGAACTTGGTTTATTAGGTGAAAATATTTTAGGCACAGGTTTCTCCTTTGATGTCCATATTCGTTTAGGCGCTGGCGCTTTCGTTTGTGGTGAAGAAACTGCCTTATTAAATTCTATCGAAGGTCAACGTGGTATGCCGCGTCCAAGACCACCATTCCCAGCTGTTAAAGGTTTATGGGGAAAACCAACGATTATTAATAACGTTGAAACCTTAGCGTGCGTTCCTTTCATTTTAAGAGAAGGCGCAAAGAAATTCGCTAGCTATGGTACTGAAAAATCGAAAGGTACGAAAGTCTTCGCGTTAGGCGGAAAGATTAATAACGTTGGCTTAGTAGAAATTCCAATGGGAACTACTTTAAGAGAATTAATTTATGATATTGGTGGTGGCATTCCAAATGGTAAGGAATTCAAAGCTATTCAAACTGGTGGACCTTCCGGTGGATGCTTAACCAAAGAATACTTAGATACTCCAATTGATTTTGATAACTTAGTTGCTTTAGGATCCATGATGGGTTCTGGTGGCGCTATCGTTATGGACGAAGATAACTGTATGGTTGACGTTGCTAAATTCTATCTCGAATTTATTTGCGACGAATCTTGCGGTAAATGTTCTCCATGCCGTATCGGTACCAAGAGAATGTTAGAAATCTTAACCAAGATTACCAATGGTAAAGGTACCATGGAAGATTTAGAAGCTCTAGAAGAATTAGCACAATCCGTTAAGACGGGTTCACTCTGTGGCTTAGGACAAACTGCTCCAAACCCAATTCTTTCTACCTTATCTCACTTCCGTGATGAATATTTAGCGCACATCGTTGATAAGAGATGTCCAGCTAAAGTCTGTAAGCATTTAATGCAATACCATATTGAAGAGAATAAGTGCGTTGGTTGTGGACTCTGCGCTCGTAACTGTCCAGTTGCGGCTATCCATAAAACGGATAAGATTCCCGCTGGAAAACCAGAAACTACACCACTTCGTATTCATCTCATCGAACAAGAAAAATGTATCAAGTGTGGCTTATGTCAAGCAAACTGCCGCTTTGGTGCAATCATAAAGAAGTAAGGAGAGAAGAACAATGGCAAAAGTAAATATTAAAATTGAAGGACACTCCTATCAAGTTGAAGAAGGACTTACCATTTTAGAAGCTGCACGTGCTTGTGGCTATGAAATTCCTTCCTTATGTAACTATAATCATGGCGAATGCTCTCGCGGTTCCTGCCGTGTTTGCTTAGTCGAAGTGAAAGGCGCTAGAGGCTTAGTGGCTTCTTGTGTATATCCAGTCAATGAAGGAATGGAAATCACCATTTCCTCACCAAAAGCAACTTCCGCTCGTCGCGTGAATGTTGAATTATTATTATCCAACCACAATCAATCTTGCTTACAATGTGAAAAAGCAGGACACTGTGAATTACTTCATGTCGCTCACTTAGTAGGTGCTCGTGAAGGTATGTTTGCCGGAGCAAAAACGCCTGCAACTTTAGATGAGCTAAGTCCATCTCTTATCCGTGATACCAGTAAATGTATCCTTTGCGGACGCTGCGTTTCTCGCTGCCAAGCCGCTCATGGTAATGGTATTTTAGGATTTGAAAACCGTGGCTTTAAGACCATGGTTGCCCCTGCATTCAATCGTTCTTTTAGCAAATCACCATGTTTACTTTGTGGACAATGCGTTACCGTCTGTCCAACCGGTGCTTTAATGGAAAAGAGCGATATCGAATTAGTGGACGATGCCTTTAGAAGCGGAAAGACCGTTATCGTTCAAACCGCTCCAGCTGTCCGTGCTGCTTTAGGTGAAGAATTTGGCTTCCCAATTGGCACACGTGTCACTGGAAAAATGGTTGCAGCCTTACATCGTTTAGGTTTCTATCGTGTATATGACGTCAACTTTGGCGCAGACTTAACCATTATGGAAGAATCCAACGAATTAATCGAACGTATTAAAAATGGTGGAGCACTTCCAATGATTACCTCCTGTTCTCCAGGTTGGGTAAACTATGCAGAATACTATTATAGTGATGTTTTACCACACTTATCTTCTTGCAAATCTCCACATGAAATGGAAGGCGCAATTATTAAATCGTACTTTGCTGAAAAGAACAATTTAAATCCAGAAGATATCTTCGTGGTTTCCATTATGCCATGTACTGCGAAAAAATATGAAAAAGATCGTGAAGAATTACGCTCTAGCGAAGGCTATAAAGACGTTGATGCCGTTTTAACCACAAGAGAACTTGCAAAACTCATCAAACGTGCAGGTATTAACTTTGCTAAATTACCTGATGAACAATTTGATCAAGATTTATTAGGTGATTATACCGGTGCTGGTGTCATCTTCGGTGCTACCGGCGGCGTTATGGAAGCGGCTTTAAGAACGGCTTATCACACTTTAACGGGTAAAGAACACGAAGCTATTGACTTTACTGAAGTTCGTGGACTTGAAGGCTTAAAAGAAGCAACATTAAATATTAATGGATTAGAAATCCGTGTCGCTGTTGCAAGCGGTATGAGAAATGCGAAACCATTATTAGATGATATACGTGCTGGCAAGAGCCCATATCACTTCATTGAAATTATGGGATGCCCAGGTGGCTGTATCAATGGTGGTGGACAACCTCTGGTTCAACCATGCTTCTTACCTAACGAAGGTCTTGATATTTTAGATACTTATAGAGCAAAACGTGCGAAAACACTTTATGATGAAGATAAAGATTTACCACTTCGTCAATCGCATAATAACCCACAAATTCAAGACTTATACAAAGACTATTTAGGCGAAATCGGTGGACATCGTGCTCATGAATTACTTCATACACATTATAACGATCACCGTGAACGTTTCCCTAAGTAATTCGTTTAAAAACAAAAATAAAAGCTGTAGCTAATTAACTAGCCACAGCTTTTTTCTTTAAGCTTTAGTTTTGGAATTTAATTACAATCGCTTTATTTCTTCTAAAGATATTATATAGCTTTAATAAGTAGCGGATGTTTTTATGACTCATTTTATACTTATTAAATAAGACAGAAACGACGTTTTTCATGTTAGCAAACTCTAAAAGATTATTAGGCTTTAAAGAGGCAATAAATGAATTTAAGTCTTCTGTTAATCCATTTTTATCTTCTTCGCTCATGGAAGCGATTAAAGCATCGACTTCTTCTTTAATGTGATTAGAGTCTTCATTAAAAGCAGTAGCTTCTACGAAATGATCACATTCAATATACCAATAGAATGGATTATGTTGATCTAACCCTTTAGAATCACTTTTTACGATAAGAGGTGGAACATCTAATTCAAAAAGACGTCCGACGATACCACCATTCGGAATGACATGAATAATACGGTCACGCATTAAATCAAGCAGATTTGCGTCTAAGGTTCCAGGATAGAAACCTGGTCCATCTAAAGAATAAACTTTTACAATACGCTTTTGAACTTCTTCGGTAGTGTATAAGCTAGAATAAACAGAAAGATTTCCACCTTTTGAGTGACCGCCAATAAAGATATCTTTATCGGGGTAAAGTGAAGCAATTTCTGTTAGATAGGAACCAGAATCCTTTTGTGCAGGAATTGGGAAAACAGAAAGCATACTTACATCTTCAGCCCAACCCACTAAAGAATCATCCGTGCCACGGAAAGTAATATAAAGTTGAGATTCATCAATTATAAATGTTAAAGCGGCAAATTGCTTGGATTCTGTAACACTTACGTGGTTAATAAAGTTACAAACACGTATATTTTTATAACGCTTTTTCTCGATAATCATCTTGGCAACTTTAAACATATCTTTAGGGATGATAAGACCTAAAGATAATTTTTTTTCATCTTTTCCTTTGAAATATTCTAAGATAAGTTCATCAATTTTTCTTTCTTCGGTGGAAGGAAAAGTGGCAATTAAATGATCAAAATCAAGGAAGGATACCATATTAAGAATCAAAGCATCAATGGCGTTAAATGGCCGTTCTTCAAAAGTTAAATCGCCTCTCCATTTAATGTAATCAAACATATTGTAATGTGTCATAAAAAAGCCTCCCTTTACAAATACTTTAAATAATTTTTAAGAGAAAATAAAGAAAAAAACATAAAAAATTTCAACTCCAATATTAGAATGTTTCACTAAAACAAAAAATAAATGCGTAAAAAAGTAATTTTTCTATCATTATCTGAACAAGATATAAAAATAATTAATAACGTGTGTAGAATAAATGATAGTGAAGAAAAATATATTTTTCTTCGAAGACATGCTATAATGTCTAATACTAGGGAGGAATAGATGATGGAAATCAAATTATTTAATTCTTTATCCAATCAAATTGAAACTTTTGTGCCATTAGAGAAGGGAAAGGTTTCTATGTATGTATGTGGTCCAACCGTTTACGACTATGTTCATATTGGAAACATGCGTCCAGTTGTTGTTTTTGACACATTGCGTAGATTTTTAAGTTATGTGGGCTATGAAGTAACTTATGTGAGCAATTATACGGATGTGGATGACAAGATCATTCTCAAAGCGCAAAAAACAGGCAAAACGGAAAAAGAAATCACTGATTTTTATATTGGTGAATTTGAAAAAGACGTACGTTTAATTCATTCTAAACTTCCCAATATAACGCCAAGAGTGACGGAATATATGCCACAGATTATTTCTTTTATCGATGAATTAGTGAAAAAAGATGCAGCTTATATCGTCGATGATGATGTGTATTTCAAAGTAAGTGCGGATCCTAAATATGGTGTTCTCAGTAATACAAATACTGAGGATTTGCTAGTAGGTGCACGTATTGATGAAAACATGAAGAAACAATCACCTCTTGATTTTACCCTTTGGAAAAAAACAGAGGTAGGTGTGAAATGGAATTCACCATGGTCTGAAGGTAGACCAGGTTGGCATACGGAATGCGTAGTGATGATTCAATCGCTTTTCAAAAATGGACGCATTGATATTCATGGTGGTGGCTTCGATTTAAAATTTCCCCATCATGAAAATGAAATTGCACAATCCATGGTAAGCAAAGGACACGCTATTGCAAATTACTGGATGCATAATGGATTTATTAACATCAATAGTGAAAAAATGTCCAAATCGCTTGGCAACGTTATCACGGCCCATGATGCATTAACAAAATATGGGGGCAATACGGTGCGCTTATTACTTTTAAGCACACATTACCGCGCTCCTGTTAATTTTGCTGATGACATGTTACAAAATAACGAAAAAGAAATTCAAAAAATGCAGACAACATATCGTCAAATAGGAGTAAAACTGCAATTAGCCTCCATGCCGATTGAAGGTGGAAAAGCCACGGACATCGAAGGATTTTTAAAAGCACTCGCCGATGATCTAAATACTTCTAATGCTTTAAGTGAAGTATTTAGAGTAATGAAAGATGGCAATACTTTATTACGTAATAAAGAAATTGATTATGAAAAATTACAAGGCGTTTTCTTTACTTTAAAAGATATGTTCTCTATTTTAGGATTAGAAATGGATTTACCCGTGTTAACTGATGAAGATAAAGAACTCTATGCAAGTTATTTAAAGGCAAAACAAGAAAAAGATTTTGCAAAAAGCGATGAAATTCGCCAAGTTTTAATGGAAAAACACTTGCTTTAGAAGAAAGAAAAGGGAAAAACAATGAATTTATTATATACATTTTTGGAAGGAGACGCAGGAAAAGCTTTTGGTGTAACCACCATTGACCAAATCATTATTGATTGGTTTAATCAGCTTTTTAATGGCAACGGATGGGGAAACCTTATCTTAATCGTTTTCTCATTATTAATGGCCACACTTTTGGGTGGTATTATTGGTTTTGAAAGAGAATATCATGGTCACGCGGCTGGCTTAAGAACCCATATTTTAGTTTCTTTAGGCTCGGCGCTTATTACGATTATTTCATTATATGGCTTTGGAGATGCCGGTATTGTAGGAAGTCGAGATCCCGCAAGACTTGTTGCTCAAGTCGTTAGTGGTATTGGCTTTTTAGGTGCTGGTACGATTATTCAAACGGGCGTAGATATTAAAGGTTTAACGACTGCCACGACACTTTGGTTTGTGATGGCAATTGGTGTTGCCGCGGGTGCTGGAAGATTTATTATTGCTGCGATTGCTACCATTATTGCTTTAGTTACCTTAACTTCATTACGCAAAATTGAGGCTTATACCGCGAATAAGATGCCAAAAATTATCATGCTTGTCGAAGGCGATAAGCCAATTTTAAAAGAAGTCATGTTAATTGCTTATAATTATGGACTTACTATTAAAGACATTCAGACACAAGTCATTGTAAATGAAGGTAAGAACTGCTTACGTGTATCTATTGCTTTTATTCATGGTAAACTTAATTTAGTACAAGAATTATCTTTAGAACTACAAAGCAAGCTAAAACCTATCGAAATAAGTGTAACAAAATCTTAATTATTTAAATTAAAAGTTTAGTGAAATAAAAATGAGACAAAAATGAGATAAATTTGAAGCAACAAAAGAGGTGAAAATATGGGACAATATATATATGGAAGGAACACGATTAGAAGTGCTTTGAAAAACGACAAAATTGCTAAGATTTTTATTCAGAGTAATTCGCAAGATTTTTCTATAGTCAAAGAATGCCAAAAGAAAGACGTTCCCATCCAATTTGTTTCTAGTCATGAACTTGATGAGATGGTTCATGGAGTTCACCAGGGCGTTGTTGCTATCGTCAAACAAGATTATGCTTTTGTTTCATTAGATGAGTTATTACATAAAACTAAAAAACATGAGCATCCTCTTTTGATAATGCTTGATGGAATCAATGACCCCCATAATTTAGGGGCAATATTACGCTCGGCTGATTCTTTTGGAGCGGATGGCATCATTGTTGGAAAACATAATCAAGTTGGCTTAACTGCTACGGTTGCAAAAGTTTCTACAGGCGCAATAGACTATGTTCCTGTTGCGCAAGTTGGAAATTTGAATCAAGCAATTCGTCAATTGAAAAAAGAAGGATTTTGGATTGTATCTAGTGATGGATCAGCTACATTAGATTATCGTCAAGTCGATTATAAAATGCCGATGGTTTTAATTATTGGATCTGAAGGAGAAGGAGTTTCTAAACTTGTCCTTGAAAATAGTGATTTTATTGTTCGTATTCCGATGTGTGGAAGTGTAAATTCCCTTAACGCTTCGGTTGCGACAGCCGTTTTATTAGCAGAAATTTACAACAATCGGTTCCCTCTATAGAAAGCAATAAATATGTTTTTTATTTAAAGAGGGTTGTATGAATGATTTATTTAGCCTATCAGATGAAGAATTGGTTGAAAAAATTAAATCAAATAACGACGAAGAAGCAGAGCAAGTGCTTCTTTTTCGCTATGAAAAAGAAGTAAAAAAAGTAGTGAATTCACGTCTCAGTAAAGTGAGAATAAGAGGGTTGGATCGTGAAGAGCTCTATCAAGCAATACGTTTGTTAACAATCACTATTGTTGATAAATATGATCAAAGCAAAGGAAATTTTTATGGGTATTGGTCGACTTCGGCAAATCGAATGATTACTTCGGAAATTCGGTCGTCCTTATCCAAAAAAAGAAAAACTGAAATTGGTCAATGTTATTTTTTAAGAGAAGATGGAGAAGATTGGTTTGAAAATCTTTCAGGAAATGAGCCATCAATCAAACAACAATATGAGATGAAAGAAATATTAGAAAAAGTAAAAAAAATAAGTGATACATATTTCAGCGTGGAGGAGAGAACTGTATTCGCTTATCGTTTATCGGGATATTCTTATCAAGAAATCGCTAAGATTTTAAAAATGTCACCGAAAAATGTTGACAATATTATGTTATTAATTCGTAAAAAAATTCGCTTGTATTTATAATTCAAAATTATCAATTACGTCGGTTACTGCATCACCTTCGACAATACATTCTATAATAGCAGCAAGACATTTAGATAAATCTAAAATATGGTCTTTATCAAATTTGTAGGCTTTTTGAATAGAATTTGTGACATAGAAATCATCAATTTCTGATTTGGATATATTCGTAGCTGCATTTTCGGATAAAACAGCGTGTGTGCAACATGCGCATACAGAGCGAGCACCATGTTTTTTAAGTAGTTTTGCCGCTTCACATAATGTATTTCCGGTATCGACTAGATCATCAATTAAAAGGCAGTCTTTATCCGTTACATCGCCAATAATGGTCATTGAGTGAACTTCATTTTCTTTGATTCTTCTTTTATCGATAATCGCAAGAGGACGATTTAAACGCTCAGCCATCTTTCGAGCGCGGACTGCACTTCCATGATCGGGCGAAACAATGATAGTATTTGCAGTAATTTTATTCTTCTTGTATAAGAACTTTATAAATAAAGGCATACAAGATAAATTGTCTACTGGTATTGAATAAAACCCTTCAATTTGAGGGGCGTGCAAATCAAAAGTAATTACACGATTTGCACCAGCAACTTGTAAGATGTCGGCGATTAAACGAGCACTGATTGGTTGTCTTGGTTTAGCTTTTCTATCTTGTCTAGAATAAGCAAGATAAGGAACTAAAACATTAATTTCGCCAGCAGAAGCACGCTTCAAAGCATCAATTGCAATCAATGTCTCAACGAGGCGGTCGTTAACAGGTTCTGCCATTGATTGGAAGATAAAACATTTGCTGTTTCTAACTGAAGTTTCATTTTCAAAATGAATTTCCCCATCTTTAAACTTGCTCATTTTACATACCGCCAACTGCTGGGGAAAATAAGCAGCTAAATTTTTTGCTAAATCTTCTTCGGGATGGAGAAGGAATAAAATAATTTTTTCCATAGATTACGACCACCTTTTTAGTTATTATACCATAAATGAATTTATTTACGAGGATTAAGGTAAATTACGATAGCATTAAGATTTTGGAG
>DLKT01000012.1 GCA_002477825.1 Caryophanales bacterium UBA7581
CTACATATCTTACGAGGAGTGATAATACATGAAAAAGAAATTATTAATGCTATTATCTCTTGCGAGTTTAATGTGTTTAGGCGCTTGTGGCACGGCCAGTAGTGGAGACTATATCGAAGAATATACCGTAATATGGCAAAATGATAATGGTGATATTTTAGAAATGGACCGCCATGTAAAAGAAGGTACTTTATCAAGTTATGAGGGAAAAACACCTACAAAAGAATCCGATGGTTCCTATCAATATGTTTTTAAAGGTTGGGAACCAGAGATTCATGAGATATATGAAAATACAACCTTTACAGCAACGTATACAAAAGAAATGAAATCCTATACCATTACATGGGTAAATGATAATGATGAAGTCCTAGAAGTTGATAAAGATGTGCCTTATGGAACGATTCCTACTTATGATGGAACAACACCACAAAAAGAAAAAAATGGGGATATCAATTACATTTTTATGGGATGGACACCCAATATTCATAAAGTAACGGAAGACCAAACCTATAAAGCTACCTATTTAGAAAGAAAAGATGGAGAAAAAGAGGCTGGAATGGATCCAGTTCTATTAGAGGATGGAAAAACCATTCAATATGGCTTTTATCCACAAACGCGGGTAAAAGATGAAACTTTGATTACACAATTAAGTCAACTATCTCCATTAGAAACAAATGGTTGGTATAGTTATGGAAATCGTTATTACGCTAAAGAGACCGCTAAAGTTTATAATAACGAAACTTATACTTTTGATGATGGTGATGTGATTATCAATGGCAATGAATATTGGTTTGAATGTAAGCCGATTGAATGGCAAATATTAAGTCAAGAAAATGGAATGTTGTTTTTACTTTCTAAACAATTATTAGATGCACATAATTTCTATCAAGATTATGTTAATAGAACGGAAAATGAACAAACAATTTACGCGAATAATTATGAAAAAAGTGATGTTCGTGCATGGTTAAACTCAGATTTTCTTAATTTAGCATTTTCTTTGAATTCAAGTTATCTTCAAGAAGTAACAGTGAATAACGAAGCTTCTACAACAGAAAAAGCGGATAACGCGTATGTCTCTAATAACACCAAAGATAAAGTGTATTTACCAAGTTATCAAGATTATTTAAATGTAGGTTATGGCTTTGAAAATAACGCAAGTAAAACATCTTCTACAAGAGAATGCAAATTAACGGATTATGCGCGTATTAAAGGCGCATGGATGAATGAAAAAAACAATGGTTCTTATTGGACACGCTCACCAGTAAGTGAATATAACTACTGTGCTTGGAATGTAAATTCAGGCGGTTATTTGAGCACTTATGCAGTAGACGGAAATAGCCATTGTGTGCGACCAAGTATTTCAATTTTGGCACAAATATAACAAAGAATAAGGAGTAAAAAAAATGAAACAAAATGTAATGAAAAAGTGTTTTGGACTTTTACTTGTTATGGGCTTAGGGTTGACTTTAAAAGAGAATACAACTATGAAGGCTCAAGCGGCAGAAGAAGAAACACAAACAAATGCAAATGTAGTCGTAGATTTAGATTTTCCAGTAGAGGGACAAAAAGGCGTAAGGAACTATACTTCATCGTTTGATGTGACAAATGGAGGCTATACGTTTAAGATTACCAATGCAAGCAACAACAACAATAATTATGCGTTTATTGCGATTGGAAGAGGTAAAATCGCATCCACTGCAACGATAATATCTCAAAGTGCTCTAAAAGAAAGAATTTCTTCAATTGCAATGTATTTTTCTGATTATAATGCAAAAGGATTGGATGCTGCAAATATTTATATTGCTAATAATGCTGATTTCTCTGATTCCTACAAACAAGAATTTACAAATCAAATTATTACAGGCTCTTTTATAAATGTGGAAATTCCAAGTACTTATTCTGCGGAAAATATGTTTTATAAAATTGAATTTGTTTGTAATGAAAATGTTTCGAGCAATGCTTTTATTTGCCTGGATCAAATTCAATATATTACTGATTCTGTCGATGAACTTCAATCCTTAACCATTAGTGGTGATATTTCTAATTATGTAGCAGGATCTACTTTCACCTTTAATCGAGTAGCGACTGCTCATTATTCTAATAGTGGTGATAAAGAAGTTACAAATGGTTTATCTTTTACTTTAAATGGAGAACCCATTAAAGAAGGAGATATTATTTCTAAAGACTTCGTTGGAAATAATCTTCCTTTAGTGGTTACCTATACAGATGAAAAGAATGCTACGATCAGTGCAGAACCTTATTTAGTCAATGTAAATTATAAAGCTGTTTCTTCTATTTCTTTAAATTATGAAACTTATACCCTTGCTAAAAATGGCACTATTACATTAATTGCAACCGTAGAAGATGAATACGCTAATCAAAATGTGACTTGGTCCTCAAGTCATGAAGAAATCGCTACCGTTGAAGATGGAGTAGTAACAGCCAAACAAATAACTGGTGAAACCACGATTACCGCAACCGCTACGGGCGGAAAAACGGCTACCTGTATTGTTAGTGTTTCAGCTGATCCTCTTTTAGATTTATTAGATGAAAACTCTAAAGTTATTACAGATGAATTGATTGAAAAATATACGGATAGCACCATGCTGATTAAAGCGGATGCTCAAAATATAAATCAACCTTCCTATTTATGGGAAACCACGAATGAAGAAGTTATAAAAATTACAGCAACGAATGAAAGTGCCACTTTATCTTTTGTAGGCGCGGGAAATTGTGATGTAAAAGTTACCGTTGGTTCTTTAACCAAAAAAGTTTCTTTCTCTGTCACCCAATCAGCGGTTACCTCTTTAACCTTAACTTCTAGTGTAGAAGACGGAATTCTATATACAGGTGATTATTTGAATTCTTTAACACTAACACCAAATATGCAAAAGATAGGAAACGCTACTGAAGAAATTTTATGGACTTCTTCTCATCCTGAAGTGGCTTCTATTTTAAAAGAACAAACTAAAGGAAATGAAGTTAATCAAGTCACTGCGTTACAACAAGGAACAACGATCATTACGGCAACAAGCGCTTATACATCTTCTCAATTTGTTGAATACACGATTACGGTTAATGAAGATGGTGTAACGAGATTAAATTGGACAAGTAGAGGCGAAATTAGTGCTTATGCAGGTACAGCCTTAAAAGATGCGGTTGACATGTCGCAATGGAAATTTACCGCTTTATGGGCAAGCGGAAAGAGTGAAACACCTTCTTTTGGAACCGGTGAAAATGATGTACATATCGGTCTTTACGAAGAAGCCTTACCTGAAAACGAAGGAAGGATGTTAGAAGAAGATTATACTTTCGTAGCAAGTGATAACGGAAAATACTTAGTGGCTTTCTATCAAGGTATGCGTTCGACGAGCAACGCTACGATTGAAATTATCAATTGTAGAACGGTTATGGAAACGATGACCAATGCTACCGCTACTTATGATTTCTCTAATATTACTAAAGGATCGAATCGAGCAATGGATGTAGAAACATTTGATAGCTACTATGTAAGTTCTTCTACATTAGTAAAAGGTACGGCGACTTTACAAGCTGTTTATCCCGATGCAAGTGGATCAATTAAAGGTGGAACAGGAACCTATAATACGAGTATTCAAGTTGCTTTTGGTAGCGGAGTAGAAATCTCTTCCGTCAGTGTAAAAGCAAAACAATATGCAGAAGATGAAAATACTTTAGTCGTTATGGGTAAAACACAAACGCTTACTGATACGATGATAAGTTATGATTTTAGTGTAACTAATGGTGATTTTGAAAGTACTAATATTCTTTTAATTGAAACGCCAAAAACTGCGAAGCGTGTGTATATTGAATCCATTTCGATTGTTGCAAGTGGTGAACAAGATATTGGAAAAACTGATGATTGCTTAGCGTTAGAAAAATATATTGATACTTATCTTCATATGAATGATTACACGGAAGAAAAAGGATTCTGCAAAGATACAGAACATGATTATTATGGTAAGAATTCTACATCAGGAGCTAAATATAACTTTAATCAATTAAGCGAAAGACAAAGAGAATTATTCTTTACCAATGCCGCTTATAGTGAAGAATGTGCAAGATTACAAGCATGGGCTATCGCTAATGGTGAAACCATTCAACTTTCTAACTATCAAATTCAAGCATCTTATCAAAACAATAGAATGAACTTTAATACAGCGAACAGCCAATCTGTTATGATGGCATTGGTGATTTCACTTCTTGGTATTACGAGTTGCGTCGGCTACTATTTCATTACAAAGAAAAAGAAAGAAAACTAATACAAAAGTCCTTTGGTTTTAAAGGAGAAAAAATGATTTTTAGATACTAAAAATATCTTTGAAATCTTAGCCTTTATGTTATATAATAAAAGCGTATTTTTTATAACGTTTCTTTGTACTAGTAATTATAAAAAATTCAATGGATGGAGGAAATATGGCTCTGAGTACAAGAGAGCTATAAAAGGAAAAAATGGAATACACAAAAGAAGTACAAAACATGTGTAAGGTTCATTGTGGAGCAAGCCATGGTTGTGCACCAATTCCTGAAGAAGGCAAATGGGTCTACTCAAAGGAAATTAGTGACATTAATGGTTTCACACACGGAATCGGTTGGTGCGCACCTCAACAAGGCGCTTGCAAATTAACATTGAACGTTAAGAATGGTATTATTGAAGAAGCTTTAATTGAAACCATTGGATGTTCAGGTATGACACACTCTGCCGCTATGGCAAGTGAAGCTTTAGTCGGTAAGACTGTTCTTGAAGCAGTAAATACAGACTTAGTTTGCGATGCAATTAACACCGCAATGAGAGAATTGTTCTTACAAATTATTTATGGTAGAACACAAAGTGCATTCTCTGAAAATGGCTTAACCGTTGGTGCTGGTCTTGAAGACTTAGGCAAGGGTTTAAGAAGCCAAGTGGGTACAATTTATTCCACAAAAGAAAAAGGCCCAAGATATCTTGAATTAACACAAGGTTATATTACCTCTATGGCCTTAGATGAAAATAACGAAATTATTGGCTATCAATACTTATCTTTAGGTAAGTTCACTGATTTCATGAAAAAAGGTATGAAAGCAGAAGAAGCGCTTGAAAAGGCCAAAGGTCAATATGGTAGATACGACGATGGTGTCAAGTTCATTGACCCACGCGTGGAGTAGGAGGCAATAACAATGGCATTATTTGAAGGTTACGAGAGAAGAATTGCTCAAATTGACAAATGCTTACATGAAAATGGTATTGCATCCATCGAAGAAGCAGAAAAGATTTGTAAAGACAAAGGTTTAAATGTCTACCAAATGGTCAAAGATATTCAAACCATTTGTTTCGAAAATGCTTGCTGGGCCTATACGGTTGGTGCAGCACTTGCTATTAAAAACAAAGCAAAAGATGCAGCGGAAGCCGCTCGTTGGATCGGTGTAGGATTACAATCCTTCTGTATCCCAGGTTCCGTCGCTGATGATCGCAAAGTCGGCTTAGGCCATGGTAATCTTGGCGCTATGCTTTTAACCGAAGAAACCAAGTGCTTCTGTTTCTTAGCAGGTCACGAATCCTTCGCTGCTGCTGAAGGCGCTATCGGTATTGCTAAGAAAGCAAACAAAGTAAGAAAGACACCATTAAGAGTTATCTTAAATGGTTTAGGAAAAGACGCGGCTAAGATTATTTCTAGAATTAATGGTTTCACCCATGTCGAAACCAAATTCGACTATTTCACTGGTAAAGTTGAAATCGTTAAAGAAACTCGCTATGGTAACAATCCAGATCGTTTAGCCGTCCGTTGCTATGGTTGTGATGACGTTAGAGAAGGTGTCGCAATTATGCACCTTGAAGGCGTAGATGTTTCCATTACTGGTAACTCTACCAACCCAACACGTTTCCAACACCCAGTCGCAGGTACTTATAAGAAAGAATGCGTAGAAATGGGTAAGAAATACTTCTCCGTCGCTTCTGGCGGTGGTACAGGTAGAACCTTACACCCAGATAACATGGCTGCTGGTCCAGCTTCCTATGGTATGACTGATACAATGGGAAGAATGCACTCCGATGCTCAATTTGCTGGTTCTTCTTCTGTTCCAGCTCACGTTGAAATGATGGGCTTAATCGGTATGGGTAATAACCCAATGGTTGGTGCAACCGTTGCCGTCGCGGTTTCTGTTGCTGAAGCCTTAGCTAAGTAATCGTTTAAAAAAATCATAAAAGAGTAATGTGTTGATTCACTTACTCTTTTTTTATGCACGTATGTATATTTTCTTTTTTTACGTACACACTACTAGTGCAGTAAGAAAGGAAAAATAAAAAATGAAATCTAAGATGAAAGTCACTTGCCGCCCATGCAAGGAAAAAGACAATTGGGAAATTGAAACACCCGATGGAACAGTGTTAAAAAAACATTATTCCACTCGCGAGGAGTGCTTAAAAGCAGGCCTTAAATACGCCGAAGAATGTGGTTGTGATATGTGTGTTTGTAATTTAGAAAAAAAGAAAGAAAAGTAAAGCGGAATTATCCGCTTTTTTCTTTTTGCAACCTATAGTTGCGCTTAAAATATTCATTTTCAACCTAAAATAGGTAGAAATCCAAAGCTGTTTTTCATACAATATACACGTACGGAGGTTAGTTGTATGAATATTAAAACAGCAGAAAGATTGATACAGCTTAGAAAAGAACACGGCTTCTCTCAAGAAGAGTTAGCGGCTAAATTAGGCGTATCAAGACAAGCAGTCAGTAAATGGGAAAGGGGAGAAGCCTCACCTGATACCGATAATTTAATTGCTTTAGCAAAATTATATCAAATTTCTTTAGATGAATTATTGGATCATAAGGTTGAACCTAAAGAAGAAAAAGAAGAAGAAAAAATTGAAGTTGATACTTCAACTGATGAAAATAAAAAAAAGAAAAAAGATAAAGTGCATATTGGCTGGAATGGCATTCATGTAGAAAGTGAAGACGGTGATGAAGTTCATGTTGATTTTCATGGAGTCCACGTGAATGATCATGAAGGTACAAAAGTGGATGTTTCTAAAAATGGTGTATTTGTCGATGATAAAAAGAAACATGTTTTTGGTTCTAAAAAGAAAAAGATTATTGGTTTATTAAATGGAATCTATAGTTTCTTAATGGTGTTTGGATTTATTTTTGCTGGATGCATGTGGAATGTTTGGCACCCTACGTGGCTATGTTTCCTTACCATTCCTATCTTCTCTTCGCTTTTAGAAGCTATTGATAAGAAGCGATTTAATCATTTTGCTTATCCAATTCTTGTTATTTTCATCTATTTATTATTTGGCTTTCTTAATAACATGGGCATCATCTATATCAAGGGAAATTGGTGGCATCCTTATTGGTTCTTATTCTTAACCATTCCTTTATATTATATGATTGGTGATTTCTTTAAAAAGCTATTTGAAAAAAGTGAATAAGATTGAAAAATACTTTTCCCGCCAACTGACAAACTAAATG
>DLKT01000055.1:0-235 GCA_002477825.1 Caryophanales bacterium UBA7581
CTTTTTTATTTTATAAATTTGATTTCGTCATATGTTTAACACGCGCTTCAACTTCCGCTCTTTTAGCGTCATTAAAACGATCCAATGTTCCTACAAGATAGCCTGTAATACGACGAATTCTTTCAAATGGTTGTGTTTTAAAATGATAAGATAAATCGACATAATCTCCATCTACTTTAATTTCTAATAAAGAAATTTCACGATCTTTATATTGTTCCTTCGCATGTTGAATATA
>DLKT01000055.1:277-3055 GCA_002477825.1 Caryophanales bacterium UBA7581
TATACGCGGATTTTTCTTCTTCACTTATCGCATCTCCAATTACCCGAACTTCCATGCTTTTAAGCCTCCTTGTTTTCTTAGTATAGTCACTTAAAAAAGGAAATTCAAAGGATATGCTTTATCCATTTTCTTGAATATTTTTGCAATATGCTACAAAGTTCTTTTTCTTGTTTTTCGCTAAAAATGGGTAGATTTCAATCAATAAAATATCTAAGTAATCCTCTAAAAAAACAATGCTATTTTCGACGATGGTATAAATAGAATCTTCTCTTTTGATATGGTCATAAAGGGGCTTTTTTTCTTCATCCATTTCTTTTAAAACTTGTAAGCTTTTTTTAATTTCAAATAGATATTGATAGAGTTCTTCTACATTTTTCACATAATGAACATAAGCTTGATCTAAATGGTAGATTTGTAAAGTCGGTTGAAGAATATGAAGTAAATGTAAAAAATTTGCGGTATCTCTTTCTAGCTCATCATACATTTGATAAGTAAGATTTCCATTTTCTAAGGATTTTTTAACATTTTCAATACAATTTACAAATTGATGAAAAAAGGTTTCGGAAGATAAAGCAATTTGCTCTTTTTCTTTATTCTTCTCTAATTTCAACATTTCAAATTGAATCACAAAGAATGTGGTAGCAAACAAAATCACTTCTGAAGATAAAAGGATGTAGCGGACTTTTCCTACTGAAAAACAAAGTGTAATCGTTGCAAAAATCATAAAGAATACAACCAAAGATAGAAAAATAGAAAACAATAAATTTGTTCTTTTCATGTTATCACCCTTAATTAGTCTTGCCGAATTTTAGTTTTTCAAAAGGATTATTTGTTTTTTTTTCGTATTTTCTTGATTTCTATCACTTTTCTTATTAAAATAAGAAACGTTGTCAAGGGAGTGACATATATGAATATTCGTAACATTGCAATTATTGCCCACGTCGACCATGGTAAAACCACTTTAGTCGACCAATTATTAAAATCCTCAGGAACTTTTCGTGAAAATGAAGAAACCACGGATCGTATGATGGACAGTAATGATATTGAAAGAGAAAGAGGCATCACGATTTTAGCTAAAACCACCGCTATCCGATACGGAGATTATCGTATTAATATTTTAGATACTCCAGGGCACGCTGACTTTGGTGGCGAAGTTGAAAGAATCATGCGTATGGTTGATGGCTGTTTACTTCTTGTCGATGCATTTGAAGGTACTATGCCTCAAACACGTTTCGTTTTAAAGAAAGCTTTAGAAGCGCATGTTAAACCTATCGTAGTGGTCAATAAAATCGATCGTCCGAATGCGGACCCTAAAAAAGTCGTTGATGAAGTTCTTGACTTATTTTTAGAATTAGGTGCCGATGAATCATTACTTGATTTTAAAGTGATTTATGTATCAGCTTTAAAAGGTACTTCTTCCTTCTCTCCAGAAGTGGAAGATCAAAAACCTGGTATGAATCCTGTTTTTGATACGATTATTCAAGAAATCCCTGAACCAAATGTTGATGTGAATGGCGATTTCCAATTCCAACCTGCTTTACTCGATTACAATGATTTCGTAGGAAGAATTGGTATTGGTTGTATTAAAAGAGGTACCATACACGTGAATGATATGGTAGCCTGTGCTCGTCTTGATGGAAGCGTTCGTCAATTTAGAATTCAAAAATTATATGGTTTCTTAGGCCTGAAACGTTTAGAAATTACCGAAGCCCAAGCGGGTGATATTGTCGCTATTGCAGGTTTAACTGATTTAAACGTTGGGGAAACTGTATGTGCGTTAAATCATGTTGATCCTCTTCCACCTTTACACATTGATGAGCCTACCTTACAAATGACCTTTGGCACAAATACTTCTCCTCTTGCTGGAAAAGATGGAAAACTATTAACCGCTAGAAAAATCGAAGAAAGATTATTTAGAGAAGTCCAAAGAGACGTTTCTTTACGTGTCTCACGTGTTCCTAATAGCGAAACTTGGATCGTCAGTGGCCGTGGTGAACTTCACTTATCGATTTTAATTGAAAACATGCGCCGTGAAGGCTATGAACTTCAAGTGAGTAAACCTGAAGTTATTATTAAAGAAGTCGATGGCATTAAAATGGAACCTTATGAAGATGTTCAAATTGATGTGCCGGATGAATATGTCGGTAGCATTATGGAATCTTTAGGTTCCCGTAGTGGCGAAGTTGTCAATATGTCGAGTAGTAACGGACAAACCCGTTTGCAATACATTATCCCTTCTCGTGGCTTATTAGGCTTTATGACTAATTTCTTAACGATGACCAAAGGTTATGGTATTATTAACCATACTTTTGAAGAATATCGTCCTGCTGTTAAACAAGCCGTTGGTGAACGTCCTATTGGCGTGCTTGTATCCACCGATAGAGGCTTCGCAACTGGCTATGCCCTTCAACATATCGAAGAACGTGGTTCGCTCTTTATAGAGCCTGGAACCGAGGTTTATGAAGGTATGATTATCGGTGAGCACCATTACCCTAATGACTTAGCCGTTAATCCCGTTAACGAAAAGAACTTAACGAATATGCGCGCGGCTGGAAGCGACAAATCTGCCGTCTTAAAAGCCCCACGTAAAATGTCCTTAGAAGCTTGCTTAGACTATATCAATTCCGATGAACTCGTTGAGATTACACCAACGACTTATCGTATGCGTAAGAAGATTCTTGATACCGTCGAAAGAAAGAAATATGACGCTCATCAAAGAGCGTTAGCGAAAGAAGAATAAGAGACTTGAAAAAGTCTCTTTTCGTATACTGAAACTAG
>DLKT01000005.1:0-9284 GCA_002477825.1 Caryophanales bacterium UBA7581
AAAGGGATTGAGCCTTGGCGAATATTCGCTTAATTTCGATTTGGCTTACGTCTATCTCAACGACAAGTTCGTTCCGCACGACTACAAAAAAGGGTTGACGTATTTAGCGGACGGCGTAAAACACAACGATCCGGAAAGCCTTTATTTGCAAGCCAGAATATATGAGGATGGTTTGTACGGAATAGAACCCGACGAAAAAAAGTATATTTATTATCTCAAAAAGGCGGCGAACCTTTGCCAGGGCGACGCATTACTCGATTTAGGGTACTACTATTACAACAAAGACAAGTTTGACGACGCGCTCGATTGTTTTGCACAGTGCGATTTGGATTATGCCGGCGTTTATTGGTGTATGGCGACGATTTACGAAACCAAAAAGGCCGATTACAAAAACGCGCTGTTCTATTATCAGATGGCAATGGAAATGGACTTTCCCGATGCAATCGAACGAATGGCGGAAGCGTATCTCGGCGACGAGTTAGGACTCGAAAAGGACGAGAAAACCGCCCTTAAACTTTTCAAACGAGCCGCGAAACTTGGCAATGCGGCTGCCCAGTATAATCTCGGTATGGCTTATGCATGCGGCTACTATGGCTTGGAAGCGAATAGGGAAAAAGCCGTTTTTTGGCTCAAGAAAAGCGCAAAGGGCGAAAACCCAATGGCGTGTTTACAACTTGGGCTTTACTATTTCTACACCGTAAAAACAGAGGAAGCCTATAAAAAGGCGTTTAACTTATTCACCGATGCATTTAATCTTGGAGAAAAAGAGGCAATCGTGAACGTTGGTCTTTGTTATTTGCAAGGACATGGCGTAAAAGAAAATAAAAAGGAAGCAGTGAAATGCTTCAAAACCGCTGCAAACAAGTATAAATCTGGTCTTGGATTTTATAACCTTGGGATATGCTACGAAAACGGATATGGCGTTAGGAAAGATTACAAGAGGGCAATCAAGATGTACGGCCAGTCAGCGGAGAACGACGAACCCATAGGATTAGAAGCCATCAAAAGGGTCTATTCCGAAATGGTGAAAAGAGAGGCTTAACATGATTACCGAATCCCAAAGAAGGAAGCTTCGCGCGTTGGCGGAGCAAGCAAGGCCAACAATCAAATTAAGCGACAACCATATCGGAGCCAAGGAAATTATCGACATATCAATCGCCCTTGACCGCTACGAGCTTGTTAAGATAGCCTTACCAATCACCCCTCAAACCGATTCCAAAACGATTTTGAATGCCGTTTGTGCCTTAACGGGAGCGGAACCAATAAGCGCAAACCATGGCGAAATCGCGGTGTACAGGCGCTCTTCTTGCGGCGGCGCTAAGCATATTGAAATATAGCTCTTTGAGACATCTAAGAAAGAAGGGAAGATGCATGACACAACGAAAAACAACTAGTCTAACGGTGGTGTATCATAACCCGTCGTATGGGTATATGATCGTGCCCTATGCGGTAGAGCAAAATATGAGGTGCCGAATCGCAATCGATCCAACTATAGCCTTGCTCCCCGGAACATCCGACGAGGAATTGGGCGCCGCAATCAAAAATGGAATAGAAATTGCGGCAAACGCTTCGGAAGCCGACATTGAAAGTAGCGATTTAAATGAATTTTGGAAAAAAACGAAATACAAAGGCTTTTGCAGTTTTTCAAACCATTTCCAATCGGTAAATGTCACTCAATATGAAAATAAATTAAGAATCGAAAAATGGATCGCAACACCACGAAAGGGGTATGTGAAGGACGATTCTCAAAGGGCAATCGAAATTTCTGCAATGTTAACAAATGCAGAATTGGGTACGATTATCAGAAAATTTGTAAGCTAACGAACAGAAAAGAATTGAAAATAACGTTATGAAAATCAGTAGAGTTAGGTGATAAAACTGGGCTTGAGACGATTAAGAGAACTGATTAAAAATTGAACACTAATGTCCATAGAGCGCAATTATTTCCAAATGCTTTTATGTTAAATTATTGGGGTATGCAAATTAGCTCCAAGGGTATGCAATTTTTAAATAGGGGTATGCAAAAATTCATTGCCTAGGGTATGCATTGTATCAATATTGGTAATCATACCCAGTTATAGAAACATTAGTTTGATGCATTAAAATTATGTGTCAAACTTTTTTAATTTTTATGAGAGCTTAATTCTTATTAATTTTTACTCTATTAAAATAAAAATTATTTCGCCAAATATTTCGCCATTGTATTGATTTATTTCGCCAAAATTTATATAATTAATACAGTTAGGGGTGGATTTATGATTGAAAACGAAACCAGAGAATTTAAGAAAACGACAGGAGAAATAACTGAAGGCATTATTTCCATCGTAAGCATATTAAATAAACATCATCACGGAGAACTTTTTTTGGGAATCAAAAATGATGGAACTCCATTTAAATTTGAAATTACCGATTCCACTTTAAGAGATATTTCTAGGAAAATTTATGAAGCAATCAAACCACAAATTTTTCCAAAAATTGAAATTGTATCAATTGATGGAATTGATGTTATAAAGGTCGATTTTTCTGGAAATGATACTCCCTATTCAGCATTTGGAAGATATTATATAAGAATTGCGGATGAGGATAGAGAACTAACACCACATGAACTTAGAAAAATGATGATTTCAAAAGAATATGAAGAAAATTGGTGTGACAAATTAACTTCATATACTGCTTCTGATGTTAAAGAAGAGTGTTTATTAAAATTTTATGAAAACGCAACAGAATGTGGAAGATTGCCAAAAATTGGATTTGATAAAGAGACATTGTTGATTAAACATAATTTACTTAGAAATGGTTTTTTAACAAATGCCGGTGTAATGCTTTTTGGAAATTCAAATCCAATTACACTAAAATTGGTCGTGTTTGCCACAAGTGAAAGAGTTACGATTTTGGACATGAAAACCATTAAAGGTAATATTTTTGAATTGATCGATGAATCAATGGATTTTGTAATAAAAAATATAAGATGGAAAGTAATTATTGATGGTGCATCACCACAAAGAAAAGAAGTTCCAGAAATTCCTTTAGTTGCTTTGCGTGAAGTTATTATTAATAGTTTTGCTCATGCAAGATATGATGGAAATGTTCAACATGAGATAGATATTTACTCAAATAGAATAGCAATTATTAATCCAGGTTCATTTGCTAATGATTTTACGCCGAATGATTTCTTTTATAGAGATTTAAAATCGTATTTAAGGAATCAATCAATTGCCGATGTATTATATCTTTGTAAAGACGTTGAAACGTGTGGACATGGGTTGAAAAAGGTATATCATTTGTGCAAAGAAGCTAAGGTAGACATCTCATACATTAATAATGAAAATGATTTTACAATCGAATTCTTTAGAATAGATAGAAATAAAACTGACGAAATAAATGGCGAAATAAATGGCGAATTATCTAAAGAAGAATTCTCTGTGTTAACCGTTTTTAAAACTAATAAAAATGCGATAAAGGATGAAGTTATCCGACAAACCGGCCTTTCGAGCCGAACAATTGATAGAATCATAAAATCCTTAAAAGAAAAAGAATTACTTAGAAGAGTTGGTTCAAATAAAAATGGTTATTGGGAAGTTTTGAAATAGAATACTTCTAGAAAAAGGTATAAGCATGAATAAGGATGAACTAAGAAAACTACAAATTTATATTGGCAAAAGAGATGAAAACCAAACTGATGAGCAAGTTATAAAACACATTGATGAAGTAAATACCAGTACTCCACTAACGAATGATGAATGGCATGAATTGCTTTACCCATGCTGCAATAGCGGTTGCGTCAATGTACTAAAGTATGTTTTAAACAAAATCAAATCATTAAATCATATTGAAGATTTTATGACTCATACCGTCTATGGAAGAAATGAAGAAGTTGAAAAAGGAAGAATCGATGTTTTAAAGGAACTAATAAAACGTATTAATCCCAATGATAAGGAAAAATGTCTTAATGAGACAATGCTAGATGCCGCTTGGTTCGGTGAAACTGAAATTGTGATTTTTCTGATTGAAAATGGTGCAAATATTAACTATGTAGATGAGAATGGTCTAGGAATACTAGAATGCGCAAAAAGGGCCAGAGAAGAATTTTGCGATGATTCACTGATTAATTTCTTGAAAAGACAGGGACATGCACTTTTTTAATTGGGGAGGTATGCAAAATTTCATTGCCTAGGGTATGCAATGCATCAATATTTGCAATGATATCCAGTTATAGAAACATTAGTTTGATTCAGAAAATGAGTCAAACTTTTTTGCTTCTAAAAATGTTTAACAATTTTTTTGTAAGGGGAAAAAGATTTATTACTAATCGAAAGCGTTTAAGAGTAAAAAGGTAGAAAATTAAGTTAATGTTTGATATAATTATTTTGCATTGGGAGATGTGAATGGTCAATTATTTTAAATAGTAATTATGACACAATGGGATTTTATTTTAACTATGAAAGTGGTAAAAATATAAAATCAACTTGATTCATATTTAATATTTTGATCAATTAGACCAGTCTTAATCGGCTACTTTTGATGTAGCTTGTTTTGATTTAGGTCTATTTTTTGATTCTCTCAAAGCAAAAAAAAAGCCAAAGGAGGAAAGAAAATATGGCAATTGATTTAGATAGTATTCAGAAGACGATAGGTTACAAATTTGAGAATGAGGATTTACTACAACAAGCATTTATTAGAAGAAGTTACTCAGAAGAGCATGGTGGACAAAATAATGAGGTCTTAGAATTTATTGGTGATAAAGCTTTGGATCTTGCGGTTATTAGAATTATGATGGAAAGGTTTGGTATCTTTACCGATACTAAAGAATGGAAGGAGTTTAAACTTAGAAATCCAAAGTATTTTAAAACCAAATTAGATGAAGGAAAATTTACTGATATAAAAAAAGATTTAGTGGAGAAGAAAGCGTTGGCAAAATGTACTGATAGATTGGGCTTTCATACTCAACTATTAATGGGAAATGGAGATATTAAAGGAAATATTCAAAATCAAGATTCAGTTAAAGAAGATTTATTTGAGGCGATAATAGGTGCTGTTACTCTAGACTCTGATTGGGATATGGATGTGATAACTAATGTTGTTGAAAGAATGATTGATTTTGATGATTATTTTAATAATGAAGAATCCGATGGAAGAAATTATGTAGGAAAGGTGCAAGAATGGGCTCAAGAAAATCAATATGGACTTCCTGAATATGATTATGAATGGGTTAAAGAATATTCTTCTTACCGCTGTCAACTCAGAATTATTGGAACGGATATTGTAATTTATGGTGAAGGAACTAGTGAGGCAAAGGCACGAATGGATGCGGCAGAAAAATGTTACCATATGTTGCTTGAAGAAGGAAATGTTATAAATGAATACGAGAATGAAGTTGGTCAGGCAGATTATGAAAGAGCTCTAGCTCAGATAAATGAACTTGTTCAAAAAAAATTGATTAGCAAGCCGAAATATGAGTTTTGTCAGGATTATGATGAAAATGGTAATTCTCTGTGGACATGTGAAATGATTGTTGAGGAAGTTGATCAGAAGTTTTCTTCAACTGAAAGTACAAAAAAAGAAGCACAAAAAAATTGTGCGTTTAATATGCTTTTATATCTTATGGATGAATATGAAGATTAAAGAATAGAATAAAACTTACATTTAATAAAAAAGTAAAAAACCGAACCTTGATATATTTGTTTAATCAGTGCACGCATTAATCACTAAATAATGACCGAATTCTTTAATTTCATATGAAGATAAATCTGTATTTTGGTATTTGTTATTGTTTGCTTCAACAATATAAATGTTATTTTCTTCAATTTGATAAGGTAAATAAAATACAAAGTTTCCAAAGGATTTAACTTGTTCAAAGGCGGCACCTTCATTCGTGTATTGTACGGTTTCTATAAAGATGTTTACATCAGTTTCATCTGCAAATAATGCATATACGTAAGGCATATTGATATTGGAAGTTGTGTAAATGGTGCAGCTTTCATCTAAAGAACTTGCGTATCGGCATGCTTCATAGAATCCTTCATAAAATTGATAAGAAATTGAAGCATTCCAAGAAGTTGTATAAATGACCATAAAAGCGATAAAGTAAGCGGCATAAGAAAGAGTCATTACTTTCTTAAATGAGCTTACTTTTTTGCTTATGGAATATAATCCTAAGAAAGTAAAGAAAATTAATGGTGGGTAAACAATATTAAAACGATTGATATTCACATCCACTATACAGCTCATCAGTATAGAAACAATGAAGAATATTCTAAATATCCAAAGAATTTCTTCGTTTTCTTTTTCTTTATGGAATAGACCAAAAAGGGTAAAAGGAAGAGACAAGAAATAAAGGGTACCAATTCCTTCAATTTGATTCCAAGGAAGATGATCATTTTGTGTGACGATAAGTTTTAAACCATCTTTTAAATGTTGGAATGAATCTTTAAAGAAGGTGGAAGAGAAGATATTTGTTACCGATTGAAAACGATTTTGATTTAAATGAGGAACAGTAAACCAAAGTAAATGAATATCGTTTTTATTATAAACATTTATATATATAAATAAGATGATAGGAATTACTGTAAGTCCAATGATACCTAAATAGATAAGTGCTTTATAATATTTCATTTTGTATTTAAAGACGAATAAAGCAAGAACAGTAATAACAAAGAAGAATAAGAAGAAATAGGATGTTCCATAAGAATAGGAAGATAATCCTAAAATGAAGGGAGAAATATAGAACATATAATCTTTCTTTTCTTTATAACCTCTAATGAGAAGATAAACACCATAGAAAACCAAATCAGGGAAGATATTGGCTTCTAATGCCCATCGAGATTTCATAAGATGCCAAGGATTAATGAGCACAAATAACATAAAGAAAAGAGAAACTTTTTCATTCTTTGTCAATCTTTTACATAAGTCAAATACTAAAAAGAGTGTAAGTGAACCGATTATCCCCATAGGTAGACGTAGAGAAATTGGATTTAGACCAAATAGAAGCACAAAAGGAATCATCAAATAAGAATATAATGCATTTTGTCCGCTTCCCCACGCAATCAAATGAACAGGCATAACAATACCATTACGGTCTTTTCCAAAGTGCGCAATTGCGTATGCATCATATCCAGCACTGAGTTCATCTTGATTTAAACCTCGTGGTAATAAATCTAAAAACATTGTTCTAGAAAGAATACCTAATACGAAGAAAACACTAAAAGTGAGTCTAAATTTATTGGTTTGAATATATTCTTTTAATGGAACTTCTTTTCTTTGTTTAAAATAAGGAAAAAAGAAATAAAGCGCACCAATAAGTACACTGATAAGAAATATAGATAAGTTGCTGAATATAGATTCTACTTTGCTCATAATTTCCTCACGTTTTTTTTATGTTAACATAAAAAAAGGAAAATAGCGATAAATGACTAAGAATTGGAATGAATAAATTGACGAAATATAAAGAAAGGTATAGAATTATCACGTAAAAAGTTTGTAATTCTCATGTTTTTTATTTAATCGACATAAAAAAATGATAAAAGTGACGCAATAAAAAACATTTTAAAAGAATTACAAATCGTTTTTAGGATTGTATTTAAAGAGAGGAAAAACATATGAGTGCAATTGTTTATTTTTTATTGTTTTTGTGGTCAATCGTGCAAACTGTAGCGTTTTGGCTTCCAATCATTACAATTGTTGAATTATGTAAAGATTCATTTCATGTAGATGGCTTTATTTTTTTCGGACTTATATTTATTGTAGCAAACTTACTTGTAGGCTTTATTACAATTTTCGTTATTGGACAATATGATAGAGATGATGAAAGAAAACATTTCTTCTTTAAATCTGTAGTGAATGGACTATGCGGATCAATAAGACTTCCGATGCATATTCTTATTCGAATTATTGCAATGTTTAATTCTAGTTTACCTTTAGATTGGGGTGCTTATGATAGTGATAACTGGGTGTCCACGATTATTTATTCAGCTACCTTATTAGATATTGAACCATCTTGGGGTGATTTCCCTGAAAGAATTAGTGATCATGAATCGTCACCTAAATATATAAGAAAGGCAAGAAAACAAATTGCAAGCAAATCTCACCATGCTTTAAGACCTTATGTTGTTGAAAATGATGGAAGAGTGCATGGCCCTAATGACGTTTTAGCGCAAGCACGTTCAGTGGCTGATTATTGTTCTACTTATGTGGAAAGTAAAGGCAATCAAATTGATATTAAATTTGGCGCAAGATTATCAGGAAATACACTTTATTTTAAAATTGATCTCCGTCAATCAAGAAGCAAACCAT
Organism: Caryophanales bacterium UBA7581; assembly: GCA_002477825.1. Taxonomy (GTDB): domain Bacteria; phylum Bacillota_I; class Bacilli_A; order RFN20; family CAG-826; genus CAG-826. The sequence continues at coordinate 8,290 of DLKT01000005.1, forward strand.
TTTCATCTCAATACGACTTAGAAAGCTTTCAAGATCAAGTGACTGCGTGTTTAGAAATGAAACAAAGAGAAATCGCAAATCTTATGAAAAAATATGCAGAAAATACCGAATTTGACCGAGAATATTCCGTTGAATTTGAAAAGGGCAGATGGGATATTTAATACACAAATATTTCTGTAATTATGTAAACTCCAAAAAGAAGGCGAAACAGTATGATTATGCCTTCTTTTTTTATGTTGAAGATAAAAGGAAAAAGTTAAAGTATCATAAGAGTATCATGATTTTTTAATACTAAACATTTATAATAAGTACTGAGGTGAGCGTGATGTTTAAAGACAAATTAAAAGAACTTCGAAAGCATAGGAATCTAACGCAAGAAGAACTAGCTAAAGAACTTTATGTTACGCGCTCAGCTGTGGCAAAATGGGAACAAGGTAGAGGATTACCAGAAGAAGAAACGCTTCATCGCTTATGCGATTTATTTCAAATAACCGAAAATGAATTAATGGCGAAAGAAGAACCGATTCAAATGATTGAAAAAATGGATAACAATCGAAAAAAATATGTGAGTGTTATTTTATCTTTAATCATGGTTTTTGTGATTGGTGCCGCTTCTGCTATATGGTACATTACTTCCCAGGAGCCTAAAAATGGATTAAAAAAGAATCAATTCTTTCAATCAAAAACACTATCAAAGTATAGTTTAAATACACTAAGCCCTATTCAAACCGATGGTAGTGATGCTTACCTTTCTATCGTAGATAATGAAGAAAGAAACTATTATTGTAATGTGGAATCTCAAGAAGTAGCCGATCAGTATGCTTCTTATGTTTTTTCCTATTTACAAAATAGTTTAGATGTTTCTTTTATTGGCTATTCAATCGATCCAATGAATGAAAGTAATATAGAAAGATTTTCTAAAAGATATGTTAAAGGATCATCTTCCTTTGATGATTATTTGAATATAGAAGGTGAATCTTTTAAAGAACATTCTT
>DLKT01000005.1:9321-21530 GCA_002477825.1 Caryophanales bacterium UBA7581
TCACTTTTGAAAATCGGAATCATATAGCAAAAGAAAAAATGACCTTTCATTGGTTTTCAATCGAATATAGAAGTTTAGATAATGGTATACAGAGTGGGGTATATATAAATAATGAATTTGTTTATTTTAATGTTGAAATTACCATAACTACTGTAGGTGAAAAAGAAGATTATTATTCTTATTATCTATATGATGATTACTATGATTTAGAAAAGATAGCTATTAATCAAGAAAATTTCAATGAATACTTTTTTGTGTCACCTTCATTTTATTCTAACGATGATTCAACGAAGAAATTCCGTTTTTTAGTAGGACAAAATACTTGGAATTCCACTAATGTAGAAGAACATGAAAATTATTATTTTATTTGTGATTTTTCTATATCTGTTACAGCAGGAAAAGAGAATAAAGAAACAAAAGAAATAAGAATAAAGCGCGGAGAAGTTTATGGCGTTGCTTATTTTGAGGATATGGATTTTTCAGTCGATTTAGAGACAGGAGAAATTAAATTATTATATGACGTCATGGTTCAACCAGGTTTTATTTATAAAGCAATAAAGAAATAAAAAAATATTTATCTTTTTCATAAAAGTTTTTGCAATCTAAACTTTCATTTTTATACAAAATATAGTAAATTTAATGTAAAGAGAAGTTTATTATAAAATGTTTTAAAAGGAAAATACGAATGGGAATTATAAATTCAATCAAAAAAGGATTTGGCAATGCTGCTTCCTGGGTGAAAATAACGTTAGCAATCAAAACAAAATATCTTCCATATTTTTCAAAAAAAGAAAAATTTCAAGAACTTAGAATTATAGATAGTTCTATAGATAAAGAAATAACGCAAATCTATGTAGAATTAAAGAGAAAAAATCCTACAAAATATGCGAATGAAATCATGCTTTATGAAAAATACTTGAAAGATGCAAGTTATCATAATCAAGCAGTTATGCCAATTTTAAACGAAGTAAAAAGATTTCATTATGATGAATTCTTAAATAATCCATCGCTTTATAGTACTTTTCAAATTGATAATCTATTTAAGATAGCGCAGATGATTCCAAGATATCAATATAAAGAAAAAGCAGCCGAAGATTTTTATAAGTATATTACGGACATAAAAAAGAATTATTTATTAATCTTAGAACAGTATAAGTTGAAAAAGCAATTGGATCAGACAATAGATTCATTAAACGGAAATACCTATGTTAGCAAGATGCTAATAGAAAGAATAAAGCGGCCTATTCTTCAATTGATTAATTCTCACACCACATTATATTATGATTATTCGCTTGTTAACCAAATTTCGCAACTTGCTCAACAAAATAATCAAAAATATATAGATTGTCATCTTGGTGAGATTGAGTCTCTTGATGATAGAGTATTAGATAATGACCAAAAAGAGGCGATTTTAAAAGAAGAAAAATCTTTATTAGTCATTGCAGGAGCCGGAAGTGGGAAAACGTTAACGCTTATTGGAAAAGTAAAATATTTATTAGAAGTAAAAAAAGTAGATCCAAAAGATATATTGGTTTTATCTTACTCTAAACCAACAGTAGAAGATTTAAAAAAGAAATTTAAAAATATTTCTTCTGAAGTTTGTATTAAAACTTTTCATAGTTTAGGTTATGAAATACTAGCTCATTTAGAAAATAAGAAATTAATGGTTGAAGACCAATTAAATAGCATTGTTGAATCGTATTTTCGTGATGAATTAAAAAAGGATAAAAAAGCATTAAAGAGTATTGTAGACTATTTTGCCTTTTATTCGTCACCTGGTCATACCAAAGTGTATCAAAATAAGGGTGAAATGTATGAAGAAATAAAAAGTGCAAGATATGAAACAATGAGAAGCTTAGTCTTCCTTTCAGAGCATCCTGAAAAAAGAGAAACATTAAAAAAAGAAATTGTAAAAAGTTATCAAGAAATGGCAATAGCAAATTTCTATTTTATTCATGGAATTGATTATTCTTATGAAGATCCATATCAAAATGATTATTCTTCAGAGTTTAGAAGGCAATATATGCCAGATTTTCATTTGACTCAATATAATATTTATCATGAACACTACGGAATCGATAAAGATGGCAATGCATGTCAATATCAAGATAGTGAGGCAGAAGAATACCTTGAAGCCATCGAATGGAAAAGAAGAAGACACGAAGAAAATCAGACCATATGTATTGAAACATATTCATATGAGTTTGATAACGATATTGTTTTTAAAAAGCTTGAGAAAGAATTAAGAAAACATGGTGTCGAAATAAAAGAAGTGGATGAAAAGAGAATATATGAAGCATTGAATTCCATTTATGGAGGAATTAATTTTCGTTCATTCATCAAATTGGTCATTTCATTTTTAAATCTTTATAAGTCAAAATATCAAAATGATAAAGGCTTTGATAGTTTAATGGAACAATCTTTTAATAATAGATACACAATGAAAAGAACAATACTCTTTTTAAACATTGTTAAAAAAATCTATCATTTTTATATGAGTAAACTAGAAGAAAAAGGAAAAATTGATTTTGATACAATGATATTAGAATCAACAAAACAACTTCCTAACGTGGATGGATATGAATATAAATACATTTTAGTTGATGAATTTCAAGATATGACTACGAGTCGGATGAAATTTTTAAAAGCGCTCATAGAAAAAGGAAATGTTCATCTTTTTGCTGTGGGTGATGACTGGCAATCTATTTATCGATTCAATGGTAGTGATATCAGCATTTTTACTGATTTTCAACAACACTTTGAGTATGCAGAACTCAGTTATATTCGACAAACGCATAGAAATTCTCAAGAACTTCAAGATATTGCTGGAGCTTTTATTAAAAAAAATAAAGGGCAAAGTCAAAAAACAATTATGTCGAAACAAAGTGTTAAGGATCCAATTAAAATAATGTTTTATGATAATAATAAAGAAGAAAAAATGTTGAAGATTTTGCAATTCATTCATAGTAAAGATGAAAATGCTAGGATTTTAATTTTAGGACGGAATAATAATGATATTCTTTGCTTTAAGAAAATCATCAAAAAAGATAGTGATTTTAAAGAAGAAAATAATAATTGGCACTCTTATCATTATCCGTCTTTAAAAATAAAGTTTAGTACAGTTCATGGTGCAAAAGGACTAGAGGAAGATTATGTGATTTTAATAAACGCAGATGATGGTTTATTAGGGTTTCCAAATAGAATTGAAGACGATGAGATACTAAAACTCATTTTACCTATGAGTGATCAATATGAATATTCTGAAGAAAGACGATTATGGTATGTTGCTTTAACAAGAGCGAAAAAATATGTTTATATTCTTGCAAATAGGAAACATCCGTCACCTTTTGTTATAGAAATTAAGCCATCCTGTGAGATTTTAGATGAGAATAATCGTACTGAAATATCAGATGTTATACATTGTCCTTGGTGTAAAAAGGGAGAATTAGTTTTTAGAAGTAAAGGAAAATTTTTTGGATGTTCAAATTATCCTTATTGTCGTTATAGAGTAGACTACAAGACAATAAAAGAAGGAAAAATATGTCCTAAATGTGGAGACTATTTAGTAAGAAGACAGAGTAGATATAATGGATTTTTTTATGGCTGCAATAATTATCCAAGATGCAACTATACAAAAGATATTAGAAAAAGAAAAAAGTACTAGTTGATTTAATAAATTAACAATAAAGAGAAGTGTGAAAAAATATTAAGATTTATTTACTTAAAAAATTGTAAAAAGATTATGGCTTTATTGTGCCAATTTTAGATATCCATAATATAACTTAGAACGTAATGATGATATGAGAGCAAATAACATTTACTTTTTAGCTTCATAATTTATTAATATCAGTTTATTTACGAAATTTTTTGGATTATGTCCATTGTTGTTAAATTTTATATTGAATAGTGATTTTAACTAATTTATTATAAAAATATAGATATATTAAATGAATAGATGTTATCAATGATTATTTATTGATAATATATAATTAATTCAACATAGTGTTGCTAGGTTCTTTACAATACTTTATAAGTTTCTACATAAATTACAATGGAGTATATAGTATTTACTTGATAAATTATCTAGTTATGTTGACAAATAAAATGGAGGAAAAAATGGGTATTTCAGACTTGCATTTTGAAAAAAATTTTTAAAGATGAGAATTTTTCTTTACCTAAGATGCGTAAAGAAAAAGATTTTTTAGAAGAATTAAAAAATCTTTTTAAGGAATATATTAGTAAGCTAATAAAGAATCAAATAGAAATATTAACAGATGAAAATGATTTTGCCTTTTTTTGTGATATTAAAAATGTGACAGATTTATTAATTGAGTCAGTTGATAATTATTTGAATGGATTTCCAGCAAAGGCTTTAGAATCTTTTAATCTGGTGATGAAAATTGTAGAAAAATATCCATTGCATTGATATGAAAAAAATGATAAAGAACAAATAATATTTTTTCGAGCTGTGTACGTAACTGAGAATATATCTTATGACCGGACTCGTGTGTTTCACATGCCATATGATTTACGATCAAAGGTTTCAACAAGTAGGTTTAGCATCGCAGGTTACCCAAGTTTATATTTAAGTACTTCTTTAGAATTATGCTGTGAAGAGATTAAATGTAATGAAAAAAATGCCCGAATCATTGCTTCTGCGTTTAAAATAGGGAGAAAAAAAGAAAATCAAAGAATTGGAATTCAAGTTATTGAATTAGGAATAAAGCCTCAAGATTTTTTTGATCTTGATAATATAAACGGAAATAAAAGATTAAAGCGTGTACGGCTAGTTCTTAAAAAAAGAAAAACAAAATCTAATTATTTAATATGGTTTCCACTAATAGCGGCTTGTTCATTTATTAGAAAAGAAAAAGAAGATCCGTTTGCTGCTGAATATATTATTCCTCAATTGTTAATGCAATGGTTAAGAAATGAAATTAATAAAAAAGGAAACATAAGGACTAAATTAATCGGTATTCGATATTTTTCTTGTGCTTCTTCTGAAGCATCCAATATGGGACTCAACTATGTTTTCCCAACAAGTGGAGAAGTCGAATCAGAAATATATCCATATTGTGCTTTATTAACAAAGACTTTTCGCCTAACAAAACCAGTTTATATCAATGAGTATGAGAGCGTTTTAAAGTGTGAAGAAGAATTAATTCAATTTGATGATAAAGAATATTTACATATTGATGAAAATTTAAAGTTAAATGAAGATGAAATTCCTTTATTTATGGAACATTCATGATTTTTTTAATGACTATAATGAACGTTTAAATGGTGAGATTTCAAAGAGAACTAAAAAATTTTCTTTCGCGTTTGTAAAAAAGTGTAAAAAAATATTTACATGAAATGACAATAGTGTTATCTTAAATATGAGGAGTATTCTACAATGGAATTTAAAAATTCTTGTTAAATACTTTTGAACCATAAAGGAGATGAATCTTATGATTGTTGACCATTTTTCTATTACTGAATTATCGAGTTTAACAAATAAATCTAGACCAACGATTTATAAATATATTTCAAGTTATGAAGTGGGAGATTTAAATGAAGTCCCTTATAACTTTATATTGCTTTTTAATTTAATAACTCAAAAAGGAGTAAAGAAAAAGGAAATTGTTGATTTTTGCGAAGAAAATTTTATATTGACAGATACAAATAAAAAGGCAAACACAATTATAAAACTAATTAAAGATAACAAAAACATTTTGGATTTAGACTGTATTGAAAAATTTATTGAGGAGGAAATAGAAAAATGCAAGAAGTAGAAATCATAAAAAGCGAAAAGGATCTTTTAGAATATTTTCAATGGCTAAGATTAATGACCGCTAAAACTATCAATGATCAAAATATTGAAGATAGCAAATCAATTAAAGAAGAGAAAAGGACTGCAAAGGGAACAGCAAAAAATTTGGGAAAATTTTTTAAAAGAGAATTTGGCCAATATGGAAAAAAAGATGAAGCAATAAATGATGAATTATATAGTTTTAATTGTAGACATACATCGCATTTATCAGATAACGAAGCTCAAATGCTTATTAAATCTTTATTTGAGTTAGATCAAAATGGTTTATCAAAGCTTTTAATGGGAATTTCAGTGATTTTAGATAATCAATATACATATAAGTATGAAAAAGAAGGACTAGAAGCAGTGTCGATTGTTTTATATGGTAATAAAGAAGAATTGGCAACAATAAAAAAGCAATTAGAAGAGAATTATAATGCCATATCTCCTAAATCACTTTCGGCTGTTCAAAAAGGGGCTTTAATGGGCGTTGCAGTACTATCTTTAGTGGGAGTAATAGCATTACCTATATTATTAGGTGGAGGTGTAACGGCTTCAGCAGCCACGACAACGGCAAGTTTGGCAGCACATGGATTTGGGGATATGCAAATTGGCTTAGGCATTATTAGTGCAGAAGCTTTATTGATGAGCGCAGCATTAACAGGAATAACTTATGGTGGCATGAAACTATATAATTCTTTAAAAATTAAAGAAGCATTTAAAAAATTGGATCCAGAAAAAAATGCTTTATATTTAGCGATTCAATGCACCTTTATTCAAAGAATATATAAAACGATGGATGAACAAAAATTTAAGGAAACGCTAGATACAATTTTAAAAAACCTTTCTATATTAAAGGGTGATATTGATTATTATTTATTTATAGAAAAGCAATCTGCAAATTTAAACAAACAAAAAATTAAATCTTTTCATGATTTTGATGAGAGATTAGCAAAAATATTAGGACTCTAGACTTAATTGAGTGAAATAAGTAATTCGATGTTTTAAGAAATCTAATAGACATATTATTAGAAATAATAGCAAAAAATAAAAAAATATGATATTCTAAAGTAGCGGAGGATTATAAAATGCCTATTAAATACGAACAATTTATGTATCCGAATGAGATTCAAGCTCGTAACAGCTTAGAAAAAATTCCAGAATTTAAAAAAATTGTCAAAGAAGTAATGAATTTAATACATGAAAAATCTTGTTATATAAACTTTATGTCAGGAAGTATAAAAATTGGAAAAAATCAATTACCTGATATTTACAATTTACTTCTTCCTATTTGTGATAAATTAGGAATAGATATACCTGAATTGTACTTAACATTAGATAGAACTCCTAATGCTTTTACTATTGGAGATACTGAACCTATCATTGTTTTGACTTCTGGTTTGATTGAAACTATGACTTTACCAGAAATTCAGGTCGTGCTTGCTCATGAGTGCGGTCATATTTTATGTCATCATGTTTTGTATAAAACTATGGCAAGAGTGATTTTTTCACAAGGAATATTTTTAAATAATCTATTTGGACATTTAATTAAATATTCTTTTTCCTTAGCTTTAGCATATTGGGATAGATGTAGTGAATTTACTGCAGATAGAGTTTCAGCGTATTTCGTTGGATCAAGTGATTTGGTATCTGATGTTATGATGAGATTAGCAGGAGGTACACAAAATTTAGGACTTAAATTAAATAAAGATGAATTTTTAAAGCAAGCTTTAAATTACAAAGATTTTATTAATTCTTCAAAAATAAACAAAGGATTTGAACTCTATTTTAATGGCTTTAATGATCATCCTTTATTAGCTTATAGAGCTTTTGATGTAACCGCATGGTGCAACAGTGAAGAATTCTATAACATTGATCCGACAATTATTGTAGATATTCCTAAAGATCTTAAAAATATTGGTATTGAAACAGTAGTTGTTCCAAAAGTTGCTTCTTCTCATCTAATTGCTTGGTTTAAAGAGAATAATCCGTCTAATTATTATGCAAATATTGCGATTCATTGTGGAATATGTAGTAAAGAATTTAAATACTTAAAAAAATTATCAATTAATTCAACATGTACAATTTATCAAGCTATTGTGGATGAGAAAGATAAGATTATAAGGAGTAGATTAATACTTTTTTCCTCAATTGAAAGCGAATTAAAAAATCTATTTATTAATAATGAAGGTTATATAATCGTCAAATAGGGAGAAAGGAAAAAACATGAGTTGGATAAATTGGCTTATAAAAGCTGCATTAACTGCCGTAGCAGTTTGGCTTATTACAGAAACGGTTTCATATGTGATAACTAAACAAAGTCTTAGGAATTTACTATTGCAAAAGAAAAGCAAAAGAAAATTTGAAGATTTAGTTTCGGTCATCATACAAAAAAGTGATGGACATGAAGTCACCTTTGATATGTTTGATAGTCAACAAAATAATTTAGGAAGTGGAAAGGTAACGTCAAAGGCAGGAGTATCTAAAGATATTTATGCTGGTGAGTTAATAGTATTATAAAATGATTTGGTTTTTATTAGGTGCCTTAGCTTTAGGTGTTTTATCTTATCTTGGAGTTCTTTTAACAATTCGTGTTATCCATAATTTTAGAATAAGAAAAAATTCGAAAATTCTTATTGCGGATATGGAAGAATTTATTAGAAATATGCCGGAAAAAGATAAGCATACTATGTCATTTGAAGATTTAGAAAAATGCCAAGGACAACAATTTGTAACTGAATTTGATCCGATTACGCAAGAAGTAATTCAAACTAAATCGTGTGATAAAGGTATGGATGAGCCAATATTTAATGCTGTAAAAAATCATAAAGGTTATATCATTGTAGGTGATTAGTATGAAAATTTTTCTATATTATAGTGAAATTTTAAATCTTCAACAGCGGTTTAAAATTCAATTAATTGATTGTGCATGCCAATGTTTTGGCATAGAAAAAGGAAATGTCACAACTTGTGAATTAAAATCAATTAATAAACTTTATATCAAGACTGAAGCCTACGATTATTTTTGCGTTGTAGAAGATTCTTTGCATGACTTCAATGATAAAAAGAGTTTTTTTGACAAGCTTTTAAATGCTTTAATTACCAGAACAGTGGGCCAATCCGTATTTGGTGATTCAATTGTAACACATAGTTTTATTAAAGATGAATTTGAGAGACATATATACCATCAAGATAATGAAAATGTTGAATCTGAATTCGATTATAAAACACGTTCTTTAACTTATACTCCAGTAGAACCGAATTATACTTTTGACCGAGTTATTTTAGAAGATAATACAATTAATAAGATAATCGAAGCGATTAATATGATACAGTATGAAAAGAAAGTATTTGACGAATGGGGATTAAGAGCGATTCAGCCTAATCCTTCAAGCGCTTTAAGCTTTTTTGGACCATCTGGAACGGGAAAAACTATGGCCGCTGAGGCTGTAGCAAGCTATCTTGGTAAAAAAATACTTAAGGTCGGATATGCAGATATTGAAAGCAAATATCATGGTGAAGGGCCAAAAATGGTTAAGGCTATTTTCCTTGCTGCCCAAAACAATGATTGTGTTTTATTTATTGATGAAGCAGATTCTTTATTATCAAAAAGACTAACCAATGTTACTCAGGGATCCGAACAGGCCATCAATTCAATGAGAAGCCAACTGCTTATTTGCTTAGAAGAGTTTAAAGGGGTAGTAATATTTGCAACAAATTTAGTGTCAAATTATGATAAAGCCTTTTTAACAAGGCTGATCAGTATAGAATTTAAAAGGCCAACAGAAGAACTTAGGAAAAAAATATGGACGGTACATCTTTATCCTACTAATGGAAATGGTTTATCTATTCCTCTAACAAGTGATATAGATGTTGGAAGATTAGCAAAAGAGTATGATTTTTGTGGGCGAGAAATTAGAAAAGCAGTTATATCTGCTTGTGTAAAAAGCGCAATGAACGGGAAAAACGTTGTTGATATGCACACGATTGTTCAAGCTTGCGAACAAATAAAGGAAGAAATTAGCTCTTTAGAGAATTCTGAGTTACCAATTTCTTTAGTTAAAAAGATAATAAATGAAGAAAAAAATAATGAAACAAGCAAGGAAGAGCCTATTAAGGTTTGACCCACATAAAGATATTTCTATAATTAAAAATTTATAATGTAGTAAAAAAAAGACTATTACATAAGAGAGAGGAAAAAAGCAAATTCTTTTATTGTAATAGTCTTTTTTGCTCAACCATTTTTCAATGGTTTTTGCCTAAACATAAAGAGAATAATAATTTATCTCTTGTATATGGATTGAAGTGTTAAAACTGTTATTTCGTTAGCGGCTATCTCAAACTCATCATCGTTTAAATCTCTAGCTTCACCATTTATCTTAGCAATACTATATCGAGATTGATTATAATCACTAATTTTATAGGTACCTGGTTTAGCAATCACAATGGTAGAAACGATTTTGAGATCAGCAAAATAGGGTTCAATAAAGGTTGGATAATCATCGGGATATTGATAGAGCATTTCTTCTTGAACAATAAGTGCTGCTAAATTGTTTGGACAAGTAAACTTAATATATACATTTAATCCTTTACTTGTTATAACTTCATTATTATAAGGAATAGTGAGTTCAGGATCTAAATAAAATTCAAAATAAGAAGAGTAGAAAATATTCACATTTAACGACTGATATAAATAGGCAAAAGTGTCTTCTAATGTTCTTCCGATTAATGCAGTGTAGACATTAGTAATTTGATGTTCTCCATAATAGAATATGACTTGGCCATAAGCATCTGTAGGCGTGTCATCATAACTTCCAAGATAAGAGAAATTATCTAATAACTTGCTATTACCTTCATATTGAATGATTTGAACATATGTACTTGTTTTATCACTTATGAAAGTGCCATCTTCTTCTTTTGTTGTATGGTAATTATGATTTTTACTATAGCTTGTGACATAACCATTAGAAACTTCATAAGTAATGGTGATTTCTTCTTTTACCAACCAATTTTCATTTGTTTCTTCATCATATTGCGAAGATTGAATCGTGGTAATATGACCAACATGAACCGTATTTTCGTCAATTCGAGAGACAAAAGGAGCAATGGATTTGATTTTACTATAGTATATATAGCGATTTAAACTATTTTTTGTTGTTTCTAAATAGGAACAATATTCTTCATAACTATTTCCTTGCATAGGAATAAAATAGTCTAAACGACTTTTATTCAATTCTTTAGGTGTAAGACGATAAAGTGATTGATATAAATATTCATCCGCTTTAGACATTCTTCCGTCGGTAACGTAGATGCCTTCATTATCATAGCTATCATTAGAATAGAAAATATAATGATTTTCTTCTTTTTTAATAGCAAAGGAAAAACGTGTTCGATAACGTTCATTATCTCCTTCATGTTCTTCATTATCATAATAATAAAGGCCGTTTCCTAAATAAGTTTCATTTTGCGTGGCATTCTTTTCTTCAGAATGTTCTTCAACTTTTGAAGTGTATGCACCTTCATAGGTTAAAGAAGCGTCAAAACCATGTTTAAAAAGTTGAAAATTTTCTTCGTTTGTATATTCGCTTTCATATTTACAAATTTCACAAATTTTATTTTTGTTACTGTTTTTAAATTGATGTAATGCTTCATCCACACGTTCATTACAAGTAGCGCAAGTCCGCCAATGATAGGTTTCATCATGTGCCCATGAAGTAGTATCAATTTGATGCGTATGACCTGAAGATGATGCGGGTAGATGAGAAGAAGTGGAACTCGTTCCACAAGAAACACCAATAAAAGCGCCACTTAACAATACCAAAGTGGTGGCGAATGATATACATGATCTATGTTTCATATGTTTCCCCCTGAAATAAATAATAAAAAACCTTTCCCCCGTGAATCATTATATGTAGTGAAGAGTGAAATTATTTCTCTTGACTACCATGATATTTCTCAATCATTAATTTTACAGTTAACTTAATGACAGAGATTTGCGATTTTAAATAATCTTCTTCTTCAAAAAGTGCATAATGTACGGATGCGCGAATGAAGATAAAAATTATTGGTGTTAAGATATCGCTTGGAATGCCTACAACTTTTTCTAGTCGTTTGGCGTATTCGTGATAACGCTTATCAACGCCAATAAAGAATTCCTTACCTGCTTCTTTATATTTTGGGTGTGTGTAGACCTGATACATCAGACGATATTTCTTTCCATGTTTTTCTTTTGTCCAATAAGGAATTTCATCTAAAAAACGTGGAATATCGTGCACACTTTTTGGCGCTAAGAGCATAAAATCATCTTCAACCTTGGCCATGCAATACGCAGTGGACTCAACGATGAGTTGATCTAAAGAAGAAAAATAACTATAAAGATTACCAGGTGACATATTACAAGCTTTGGCTAAAGCTTTAA
>DLKT01000005.1:21553-31466 GCA_002477825.1 Caryophanales bacterium UBA7581
ATTTAATCCCCGTGCCAGCAAGACCGTTTTCACAATAACAGTCGAAGCACTTTTCCATAATCTCCTTTTTCTTTTCTAATTTTGTTTCTTCTTTTATCATGTTCTATCTTCCTTTAAATGAATGACTGAACGTTCATTCACTGATTATACTATAGAAAATAGCAAAAAATGTCAATGAAAGAAGAGAAGAAAAATCAATTTAAATCGACATTTTTTTCGCTTTTGTGTCGTTCATTTTATCATCCACGACTTTTATAGTATAGGTGTTCATAATGGATTTTATTTTGCTTTGTTTATATTAGATATTGCTTTAATTGTGCTGATTTTAATGATGGTATTTCAACAAAAAGAAGTGCACTTTGATTTAATTATTGCGATTACGATGGCAACGTACACTACCTATAAAGTGGTGATAACCATTATGCAAATTATGAAAAATAGAAAAGTAAATGAAGCGAAAGAACGGATGAAAACAATTATTCATATTGTCGATTCATGTGTTTCTATTATCAACTTACAATACGCTTTAATTGTGGTAAATGGTGGCTTTGTAGAAAGAGAAGATATGTCTATATTATCGATGATTTCTAGCTTTGTGATTTTCGTGTTTATGATGGCTTCTTCTATTTATTTCTTTAAAAAAGAAAAAGAACAAATAAAGATAGAAAAAAATCATGAATAAGGTTTTATTTTTTGTTGATAATCTTCTTTATTAAAAGAATAATTAAATGAAGAAGTAAAGGAAAAAGTAGGACCTAAAGAAGCTACTTGATCAACAATATAATGACTTTGATACGTCGCTTTTATAATCCGTTCATCTTTAGAAAAAAGAGTAAAAATTTCTTCTACATTTTTATAAGTCTTTTCTCTTTTTTTATAGCCAAGAAGTAATGTATTTTCATTTTCCCAAGAAGAAAAGGGAGTAAAAGAAATTAAGTTTTCATTCCTCACACTTTGACTTAGATATTTTTCATATTCTTCATAATTATCTCCTTGAATATATATCGCTTCTGGGGCTTTTAAAACTAAATCAGGACTATATTCTTTTAAAGATTTTATAAAAAAGATATCATGATTTTCTTCCTTTTTCATTTCTTCCCATTCTTTTTTCTCATTTAAAAAACGGGTTATTTTTAAATAAATATAATTATGGTTTTGATAGAGCATGATATCCATATTTTGACTGACTTCAATATAATCATCTTGATAAGCTTCAAAAATCGATTCGTTACGATAAAATAGCCCTTGTTCACTATACATTTCGATTACTTTTTCTTGATATTCATCGCTAGAATAAAAATGTTCATATGTATAATCCCCCTCATAAAGAAGAGTGTTTTTTTTACTAATTAAAAATTCCTGATAATTTTCTTCATCGGTATAATTGATTTGATAAGGACAAATAGAACAGTATTTTATCCCATTTTGATGGATGAAATCATGAGGCTCTTCATCTATTTTTTCTTGTCGAAAAATCCGCCAATGGGTGGAATCATTATAGTACCAAGTCGATGGTTGTTCTTCTTTTTTACAGCCGATAAAAGGAAACAAAAGAAAGAAAATATAAACGAAAGAAAGTAATTTTTTCATAAAATAAATCTCCATGATTAGGATGATAATTTTAAAAAAATTTATACAAATGAAAGTTATGAATATTGTTTTGCTAGAAACATGATAAAATAATAACAAATACACTTGGACAAGTAATGCTTAATTTTTAGCAAATACTGAAATAGTGTTAGAAAGGGGAGTTATTTATGGAAAAAGTAAATTATGAAGTTCAAATGGTTGAAACAATTCAAGAATTCTTTTCTTATGCTCAAAAGGGATATTTTGAGCTCAAGATGATACCCTTTTTAAAGCAACAAATTCTCAATGTTTTTCAAGCAAAAGACTATTTTAAAGAAAATGAATTATTGTGGTATGCCAAACTTCTTTTAGATACCAATGAAGAAAAAAATGTGTTTTTCGCTAAAGAAATTTTAAAAGATCTTTCTAATGAACATCATCCCATGGTGGGCGTGATTTTAGGTGAATATTATTTTCAAATTCATAATATGCCACTAGCGTTTGGCTATTTCCTTTTAGCAGCGCATAAAAAAGATCCTAAAGCAGAATACTTTATGGGTAAGTTTTATCAAGGCGGATATGAAATTAGGCCAAATAAAAAACTGGCACAACATTGGTTAAAAAGGTCATCTGAACATGGTTATGTACAAGCGGATTACGCATTAGCGGTTTCCTATTATAAAAGAAAAAGACCGAGTGCTCAACTCGCTAAAAAATATGTTGTTAGAGCGTATAAAGCCCACCTAGTGGAAGCTTATGATTTGTTAGGCACTTTCTATTTAGAAGGTTTTGGTTTTAAAAAGAATGAAGAGAAAGCCTTTGCACTTTTTTTAGAAGCCGCCAAACTTCAAGAACCATCGGCAATGTATCACTTGGGCTATTGTTATAAATTAGGTCTAGGTACCCCAAGAGATGATATCGCTATGCTTTATTGGTATAAAAAAGCGGCCGAGCATCAAGAAGTTCATGCACTCTTTGAATTAGGCATGTGCTATCTTTGGGGAATCGGTACTTTAATTAGTTATACTAAAGCTTATGGCTATTTTAAATGCGGAAAAGAATTAGGCTCCAATGATTGCATTTTAGAATTCGCTAGACTTTATGAAGAAGGAAAAGGCGTAGAAAAAGATGAAGAAAAGGCTTTTAAAACGTATTTAGAATTAGCAAAACAAGAAGATATAAAGGGGGTATTTGAATTTGGCCGTTGTCTTTATTATGGCATTGGAACAAAAAAAGATGTAGATGATGCAATTATATTTCTTTTAAAAGCGAGAAGAGAAGGTGTCATAGGCGCCGAGAAACTTGTTCGCTTATATTATCGTTCTTATAAAGCGAAAGAGCAGGAAGAAAAACCAACAAATTTAACAGAAAGAGTCTTTGTAGAAAAAGCAAATTTTGCTCCTTTAAAAATAAAAAACTTTAGTGTTGCCCTTTCAAGTGAATCCAATAAGAAGAGTGAAAAGTTATAAAAAATCTACTTTAAAATTAATGAAAAGGCTTTCTTGAGTACTTTTATCGTTTTTTGTTATCATTAAAATGCAATCAAAGGAGATAAAAGAATGAGAAAGCCTTTATTTTTTATGAGTTTAGTCCTATCGATGTTACTCTGTGCATGTGGTAATTCTTCTTCGCCTACAACAAATCATACTACAATAGACTCAACAAGCTCAGAAGAAACCAAAAAAGTTGATGTGATTTTTTTAGCGGGTCAGTCCAATATGGAAGGACACACGCATATTAGTGAACTGCAAAAAAAATTGACGCCGACCCAATTCCAATATTATTCTAGTGAGATGACAACACGTATTAAGTTTTATTGTGATAATGGTAAAAACAAATCAAGTTCTTTTACCAATGTGTACTTAGGTCAAGGTGTCAATGCTTCTCGCTATGGCCCTGAAATTGGTATCGCTGAAACCTTAGAAAAAGCAAATTTGAAAAGAGAAGTTATTTTGATTAAATTTTGCTTAGGTGGTACGAATATTTATTCGGATTGGCGCTCTTTTTCATCGAGTTCATCGAATTCGGGCTCTAGACTTTTTAATGAATTCTTAGATTTTGGAGATACCGCGATTGCTGAATTAGAAGAAATGGGCTTAGAAGTAAATGTCCGTGGTCTTTGCTGGATGCAAGGTGAATCGGATGCCACTCAAGATCGTATGACGGAAAAATATGAAGAATACGAAAAGAATTTATTTGATGATATCTATCAATATTTTGAAGATAAAGTTGAAGACGAATTCCACATCTTTGATGCGTATATTTCTGATTGTTCCACTTGGAAAAATTATGCGGCTATTAATCAAGCAAAGAAAAATAATGCCACAAATAATTCCAATCACCATATTATTGATACACTGAGTGAAGGTTTAGAATATGATTCTGAACCAACGAGTGGTGTTGATTATTTCCACTACGACTCCTTATCCATGATTCAACTAGGTCAATTATTTGGAGAACAAATTATCAACTACGCATTAAAAGATTAAAGATTTAAAAAACAAAATTACCAAAGAGCATTGGAATGGAATATTCTAACGCTTTTTTTGTTTTAAGAAACCATGTTTTTTAATTGAGGAAGTAAAGAAAAAATGATAGGATATAAATGTTAAAAGGAGAGAAGAAAGATGCGATATCATTATGAAAAAGTTGAAGCAAATACGATTGAAGAATATCTTTCTTTTATCCAACTTGGATACGTAGATATTGTCATTGACGAAACGAAAAAGAAGGATTTATTTTTAGCATTAGAGAAAAAATATACGAGTTCTGACGCTTTTATGATTGAATACGCTAAAGATTTATTATGGGGCATCGGCTGTAAAAGAGATGAAGAAAAGGGAAGACTTATATTAAAATCCTTGATTACCAATTTACATCCTTACGCTTTAACGATTCTAGGTGCTTTTCTTATGGAAAAGAAGGAATATCAACAAGCTGAAACCTACTTATTTAGTGCTCTTCAATTCGAGTTTGCACTTAGTGGCTATTTCTATGGGAAAATGCTTGAAAATGGGTGGAATGGCCATAAAGACGTAAAAAAAGCAGAAACCTATTATTTAATGGCGGCAAAAGAAAATGTAAGTAAAGCACAATATGCTTTGGGAAAAATGTATCAAAAAGCGCAGGAATTTGCGAGTGCTTATTTTTGGTTTTCTATGGCTTCAAAACAAAAAGAAAAAGACGCTACTTATGAACTCGCTAACGCCTATTTTTATGGATCTGGTATCAAAAAAGATGAAGAAAAAGCTCTCAAATGCTATCAGGAAGCTTTTGAACAAGGTTATTTAGATGCAGCTAAAAATATCGGTGCCTATTTATTTTCTCATCCTGAGCTCGATACGAATGGAGAAATGGCCATTGCGTGGCTATTTCAAATAAAAGATAAAGAAGATGCAGAAGTTCATTATATGTTAGGTTCTCTTTTAGAAAAGCAAAATCGTTTAAAGGAAGCGCTTGAATTTTATTTATTGTCGGCAAAAGAAAATCACGTAGAAGGTGCTTTAAAAGTAGGACAATTCTATGAAGAAGGAAAAGAAACAACCACTAATCTAGAACAAGCAATTTTTTGGTATGAAAAAGCGGCTTTATTAGGTAATGAAGAAGCAAAAATTAGTTTAAGAAGAGCAAAAAAGGCTTTAAAAGAAGAAAACGAGAATAAGCAAGTAATATTAAAAGAAGAAAGTCCTAAAGAAGCAAAGGTAGATTACTTATCACTCGCTATTCAAAAAGAAAAAGAAAATGATATTATTGATGCTCATCATTTTTATGAGTTGGCTATCAATGAAGGAAATTTAGAAGCTAAGAAAAAAAGAGAAGAAATGCAAAAAAGACTAAAAAAAGAAAAAAGATGCCCACATTGTGGTAGTAAACTAAAAGGATTCCTTTTTAAATACTGTCCAACATGTAAAAAAGGGAGGTAGTAGCGGATGAACTATATTATTTATTTAACCAGTAAAAAAGAATATGGCGTAAAAAAAGAAGAGGGTAAACGCGCTTTAAAAACTTTTAAAACCAAAAAAGAAGCGTGGGATTATGCTAAATCTTTAGCGGATAAAAATAAAGGAAAAGTGATTGATCAAACGGCATCAACTTCTACTAAAAAGAAGACGAAGAAAAGTAAGAAGAAAATAAAAAAGATGATTCTTTCTTTTGTTGTTTGTTTTATTTTAGTTCCTATTTTTTATCTTGTAGCAGATCATTATGGTTGGCTAAAAAAAGAAGAATTTACTCCAATTAAACCGACAACTGGCGTAGTTTATGATGATTTTCAAATCCATATTATGCAGTTAGGCAATAATAAAAATGGAGATGCGATTTACATTAAAGCCGGTGAAAACGATATCTTAATTGATGCAGGTGTTTCTGACACAACAACGATTAAAAATTATATGAAGGGTTACATAACGGATAACAAGTTAGAGTATTTAATTGTTACGCATGGTGACTCTGATCATATTGAAGGTATGGTAGGTAGTGGAAAAAATCCAGGAATTTTAGATAGCTATGAAATCGATACGTTGATTGACTTTTCTTACACTACAAAAAATCTCAAAACTGAAAAGGGTAACTTAACAACTTATGGCGAATATGCTGAAAAAAGAGATGCTTTAGTAAGTAATAATAAAATTAAACATTTTACCGCTAAAGATTTTTTTGATGATAGCCAAAAATCCAAAGGACCGATTTCTTTAGGTACGGATATTGAAATGGAAATTTTATGGAATAAATTCTATTTTGAACAATCTTCGGATGAAAATAACCATTCGGTTGTTACTCGTTTTCGTGTAAAAGATAAATATTATTTATTAACCGGTGATTTAGAAAAAGAAGGAGAAACTGCTTTTGTAGAACATTATCAAAATGAAAACATGCGTGTGGATTTTTATAAAGCAGCTCATCATGGATCAAAAACTTCTTCAAATGAAAACTTTTTAAATCTCATTCAGCCTTCTATATGTGCGGTATCATGTTCAGCAGGAAACAGTGAATATACAGCCAATTACTTAAATGTGTTTCCAACCCAAGATTTTGTTACGAGAATAAAAAAATATACCACGCAGGTTTATGTAACTTCAAATGGCATGGGTGATAAAGAAGAAGCAATGAATGGCAATATTATTATTTCTTCTAATGGAATCGATACCGGAGTGGCCTCTACTAATAATCTAACCGAATTAAAAGACACAGAATGGTTTAATATGAAAATCTATGTTAAAGAAGATAATAGTTTTGTTTCAGGAAAAGCCAAAAAAGATTATTTTACAAAAGATACTGAAGGTGTAAAAGAAGTGCCTTTCCGTACATGGTAATAAAAAAAGCACTAGGGCAGTTCTTAGTGCTTTTTACATATTATTTTAACTTTAGTGTCTTACCATCAAAGGTATAGTTGATATCATGCGTACCAAAGGTAGTGATATCTCTAAAATTAGTATTTGTGGAAGAAAAAACAAAATAAGCTTGTTTTACTTCGTCTTTTTCAGTGATTTCAAAATAAGAACTTAAATCCGTAAATTGAATGCTGTCTAGAGTTTTATTCGAATAATGACTATCAAAGCCTTTAATCGTTACAGTTTTGGGAAGTAAATCTTCTTTTGTAAAGGAATAAATCGTTTGTAAATTATAGTTATCAGGCGAGTAAAGTGGATTGGTTTTAGAAATAGATAAATCATAACGATCCGCTAAAACGGCTTGACTTTCATGACCATAACGCACTTTAATCACAACTTTGTCATTCGTCCATTTAGAAAGATACTGCAAATTAATACGAACGCTATCGCTTTCTTTTGTGCCATCACCGATACCAAAATCAACATTTCGGTCTCCAAAGGTTCCACAACTCGTTAAAGAGGCAATAAATAATAAACATAATAAACTTTTCTTTTTCATAAGTTTCTCCTTTTGATTTAAGAATTTTACGATATTATTATATCTATCTTTTTTGCTAAAATAAAGATAGATTTTTCGCGATTCCTGCTAAAATAGTAGACAATGCAGATAGATAAAAGTAGAGTAGAGTACATAAAAAAAATTGCGAAAAAATAGAAAAAAAAGATTTTTTCTTGACAAATCATAGAAAACTTTTTATGATTTCTTCGGTTAGCCGTGACTAACTAATAGAAATATAAGGTGATTAAAATGGAAATGATTCGCTTTGAAAATGTAACGAGAACTTATCAAGTTGGGGATCATGTGTTGAATGCGTTAGACGATGTAAATGTTTCTCTTGAAGAAGGAAAATTTGTGGTTATCCTTGGACCTTCAGGAGCAGGAAAATCAACGTTTTTAAATTTGTTAGGTGGCTTAGATTCACCAACTAAAGGAAAAATTATTGTGGATAACATGGATATCTCTACTTTAAATCATGATGAATTAGCAGAGTACCGTGCTTCTAAAGTTGGCTTTGTCTTCCAATTCTATAATTTAATTCCTACTTTAACCGTGTATGAAAATATTGCATTAGTGAAAGAAATTTCACCCGATGCATTAGATGCAAAAGAAATGTTAGAACGGGTAGGATTATATGATCATAAAAACCACTTCCCAAGTGAACTTTCTGGTGGTGAACAGCAACGGGTTTCTATCGCTCGTGCCTTGATGAAAAACCCAAAAGTCATCTTATGTGATGAACCAACGGGAGCATTGGACTCTAAAACCGGTGTTAAAATTTTAGAACTCCTTTTAGAAATGTGTAAAAACAATCACAAAACAGTCGTGGTCGTTACCCATAACCAAAACATTGCTAAGATTGCGGATACCGTGATTCAAATCAAAAACGGAACCATTCATTCAATTACTGAGCAAGAACATCCAATGAATGTCAATGAAGTGGAGTGGTAGGAATGTTATTTAAGAAATTAATTCGTACCATGAAACGCTACAAAGCGCAGTTCATTTCCATGATTATTATGTTTGCCATTGGTATGGGCGTGTTCTTTGGCGCAAATACCGAATGGGTAACCATTAAAAAGAATACTTCCTCACTTTTTGAAAAAACAGGCTATGCGGATTATCGCTTAGTCATGAAAACAAGCTTTAGTGAAGATGATTTATTAAAAATTCAAGGAATTGAAGGTGTCGATAAAGCAACGCGTTTCTTAGCGAACAATGTAAACGTAACCGGAACGGATAACGTTTTAACGCTTTCCGTAACGGAAGATATTACTATTTCAAGTTTTATGTTAATCGGTGATGGCATCGAATATAGTGCGACCGATGAAAAAGGAATTTATTTATCGGATAAATATGCAAGCCATCATGATTTAAAAGTTGGAGATTCCCTTTCTTTATCGTATTTAAATTATCAAATGACCGGAGAAATTCGTGGCTTAGTGAAATCGGGCGAATATATGGTGTGTTTACCTGATAGTAGTTTAATTATGCCAGATTATGACACTTACGGATTTTGTTATGTAACCCCACAATTCTTAGAAAAGAATTTAGGGATGACATTTTATAATCAAATTCATATCATGTCCTCTTTGAGTAAAGAAGAAATTTCCAAAGAAGTGGACCGCGTTTTAGATAAAAGTGTCATTCTTCTTTCTAAAGAAGAAGCCACTTCCTATGCATTAAGCGAAGGAGAAATTGAAGAAGGAAAGACGATGGGCTCAATTCTTCCTACTTTATTCTTATTAATCGCTATCTTAACGATGATTACCACCATGCATCGATTAACGATGAATGAAAAAACACAAATTGGTATTTTAAAAGCATTAGGCTTTAAAGATAAAAAGATTATTTTCCATTACTTATCCTATGCTTTATTTGTAGGTGTAGTCGGCTCTATCTTGGGTATTGCCCTTGGTTATGGAATGGGCTATATGATTATGAATCCAAATGGTAGCATGGGGACTTATATGGATTTACCAACTTGGCATCTATATGTTCCATGGTATTGTTGGGTTGCCCTTTTAGGAATGAACTTATTATTTGTTCTTATTGCCTATTTCTCTATGAAACATATGCTTCAAGGTTCGGCCAGTGAAACACTTCGTCCCTATACCCCAAAGAAAATGAAACGTACCCTTTTAGAAAAATCAAAAACGTGGCAAAAGATGAGCTTTGGAACGCAATGGAATTTACGAGACATTATGCGTCACAAAGTTCGTACGTTTATGACGATTTTTGGTGTATTAGGTTGTACGATTTTAACCGTAGGTTCTTTAGGTATGAAAGATACGATGAATCTATTCGTGAATACTTTCTATGAAAAAGGAATGAATTATGAAAATCGTATTACCTTAAAAGAAGATATTAGTGAAGAAAACGCTCTTTTATTAGCGGAAAAATATGAAGGCGATTATAGTGGCTCTAGTTATGTCATTATGAATGATGCGTTACA
>DLKT01000043.1 GCA_002477825.1 Caryophanales bacterium UBA7581
GTTTCTCTCCTTCTCATACAAAAAAGAACGATTTCTTAGAGGTAATAAGAAATCGTTTTTTCTATCCAATAGGATAATTTGGTTTTACATAGCCTTTTTGTTAATAAAGAGAATTTTCGATAGCATTCTAAGCCATCACCGGCGTCATGATAGATATCGATGAATAAATAATCATAGCTGCCATCTTTTAAAGTAGAAAGATACGCATAGGCATCCGCTTGGATGATTTTCACTTTGTCTGGATGAGAAAATTGTGGAAGAATCAATTTTTCAAATAATTGAATGACGTTTTCATCTCTTTCTACAACCGTAATACTTTCAACATCGTCTTTTAAAGAAACCATATAAGCATAATAACCAAGGCCTAATCCAAAAGTGAGTACTTTGCCTTTTGCGTTTTCTATAGGCTCTTTCATCGTTTCTACTTCATTCGGTGTTACACTCATCCACATGACATTGTTTTCATATACCGCTGGATAGGTAAAGGGTTTAGAAAAGAAACCGATTTGTGGATAAACTTCTTTTTGATTTCCCATTATAAAATCATTACAGACAAAGGTTTGATAGGCTTCGTAGCGGTCATATCCTAACCGCCACTTACCTAATTTCTTTTGCGGAATACGAATGTTTTTAAAATAAGGATTGTTTTCATACTCCTCTTTTTTTAATTCATGGATCATGTAAGGTAGATAGTTTTCTATCCAACTTTCATTGATGTCTAAATACGTTTTTAAAAGTAAAGAATAAGCACGTAACGAAGAAACGCCTTGACGCATGACTTTATTCATTTGGTTCGTCGTAATGGCTTGATCTTGATAAATTAAGAAACCTTGGAGCTTTTTTAATAATTCCTGGTTTTGCTTCAATACTAATTCACTCATTTGATTTTTTTCAACCGATTACTTAAGAATAAGGAGTGGAAAATAAGGAGTAAGGTCACACCAACGTCCGCTAATAAAGCCATCCACATGGAAGAAATATTGAATAACGCTAAGACGTAAACTACGAATTTGATAGTTAAAGCAAAAGCAATGTTAAAGATACTTGTTCTATAGACCTTTTTAGCAATTTTACAAGAGGTAATTACACTCTTTAAATCATCATTCATGATAACCATATCCGCAGCTTCTATGGCGGCTTCTGAGCCAACGGCACCCATAGCGATACCGACATCTGCTCGCATAATACTTGGGGCATCATTGACACCATCACCCATATAAAGAACCGGTTGATTTTCTTTTACTTCTAATACTTTTTCTAAAGAAGAAACTTTTTCTTCTGGAAGAAGCTCTCCTTTAAAGTCATCTAAACCTAATTGATTGGCTACTAATTCAGCATATTCTTTTTTATCACCAGAAAGCATTTCCACTTTCATGTTCATCGTATGCGCTTCTTTAACGAATTCAATCGCGTTATCTTTGAGTTGATCTTTTAAGACGATATAGCCTTTATATTCACCATCCACACTCACATAAACAATGCTACCTGGTTCTTTAGCAATTTCATCCACTTTCACTAATTTAGGATTACCAACTTCAACAATATGATTTTTATAGGTGATATGTACGCCTTTACCTAAGATTTCTTGGGCATCAGAAATTTGTTGATGATCTACTTCTTTTCCATAAGCTTCTACGATAGCTTTGGCAATTGGGTGATTGGAAATACTTTCAGCATAAGCAACATATTCTAATAGTTCTTTTTCATCTAAAGAAGGAGAAACAATTTTTTCTACCGCTAATTTGCCTTTGGTTAAAGTACCAGTTTTATCACATACAATTGTTTTAGCTGAACGTAATAAGTCTAAATAGTTAGAGCCTTTTACAATAATACCACGGTGGGCTAATTCCCCCATTCCTACGAAACTCGTTAATGGGACACTAATGACAATCGCGCATGGGCAAGAAACAACTAAGAAAATTAAAGCGTTATAAATGGATTTAGAAAATGGTGTTCCAAAGATAGGGAAAATCACTGCCACTAAAAGTGCGACTAAAAATACAATCGGCGTATAAATGCTTGCAAATTTAGAGACAAATTTTTCAGCTTTTCCTTTCTTTTCACTGCTTGATTCAAGTAGTTCAAGAATCTTGCTTACCGTAGAATCGGCATAGGATTTTTGAACTTCCATAAAAATATGTCCAGAAACAAGAATAGAACCAGAATACAATGCTTCATCTTGTTGTACAGTTACTGGAACGGATTCACCGGTAATATGGGCCATATCGACGGTGCCATTTCCTTCTAAAATCTTTCCATCAGCAGGGATGATTTCGCCAACTTTTACTTCAACTTTTTCACCAATTTTTAAATCTTCTGGCGCTACTGTAACCCACGTATTATCACGATATACCATCGCTTCTTTTGGACGGATTTCTAAAGCATTTTTGATTTGATTACGGGAATGATCGACCGCAGCGTCTTGAAGAAGTTCACCAATTTGATAAAGAATCATAACAAGAACCGCTTCTGGGAACTCTTGGATACATAAAGCCCCAATGGTGGCTACCGTCATTAAGCTATATTCCGTAAAGAATCTTTTTTTCGTAAATCCTTTAAACATGGACAATACAACATCATATCCAGCTAATAAATAAGAAGCAACATAGATGATGATTTGGGCCACAAAAGGTAATTGATACCAGAAATAAGCAAACGCTAATAAAACACTCGATACCACTAGACGAATAATTTTAATTTCGTTTTCTTTCATAAAGCCTTTTTCGGACTCTTCTTCTTCACCTTTTTCTTCTTTTTTAGAAGAATCAAGCAAAGTGACTCCATCTTCTACGTCTGCGATTAAAGCTGAAATTACCTCCATAGAAAGCTCTTCATTTTTAAAGGTAATAAATAATTTTTTACCCATGAAATCTATGACTGCTTTTTCAATGGCTTCGTTTTTATTTAAATATTCTTCTACTTCTCTTGCACAGTTCGCGCAATCTAAGCCTTCAATTTGATATACCTTTCTCATAATTCAATTTCCTCCATAACATGTTCATGCACAATGCTTAATAATGCGACCACGTGATCATCGCTTAATGTATATAAAGCACGATTCCCGATTTTTTCACATTTCACTAAGCCATTATCTCTTAAAATCTTTAATTGATGAGAGACTAGAGATTGTGAAGCTTGAATTTCTTCTTGTAAATCACAAACACATTTTGGTCCCCTTACTAAAACATAAAGCATTTTTAGTCGAGTAGGATCACCCGCTATTTTTAATAGCACGGACATTTTTTGTAAGATCTCTTCATTCGGTAAGACGCTATGTTGCGTTTCTTCATGATGAGCATCACAGGTGTAACGATGTTTCATAAATCTACCTCATACATGAATGGTCATTCATGTTCTTTCGTTAATAGTATATGAATGTTCGTTCATATTGTCAACAGTAAATGATAAAAAAATGAAATTTTCTTTCATCTTTAATTCGCTATTCTTTTTTTGATTTCATCCAATACTCAAAAAATAATTATCCACCAGCC